>DAIQAS010000024.1:0-16379 GCA_036781525.1 Thermodesulfobacterium sp.
GCATCTATCATTCCCCCACCCGAACTACAGCAATAGTTATAATTTTCAGTAGGAATCATTTCAACAAAATTTTCGCATAATATTTTTACTATTTCTCTTAGTTTTTTCCCTAATCCTCTATATCTAACTATATTACAAGGGTCTTGAAGAGTTGTTTTTTCTTTTACTTTACTTTTTAGTTTTAATTTTTTTTCCTTAAAAAGATCATAATAAAATTCTACAGCGTGTAAAAAAGGAATAGGAGGTTCTTTCCATCCTAAATTTCTTGGAGATTCATAAATTGCTACTCGATAGGCATGTCCGCATTCGGTTATCAAAATTTTCTTTACTCCAAGTTCAAAAGCCAATTCGTAATGTTTTTTAGTAACCATTGTCATGGTTTCAAAATCATGCATATAAAGGGCTTTATTTGTATAATCCCATCCATCAAGAGGGGGTAAAGTAAAATCAACTCCAGCTACGAGTAGAATTTTTAAAGCATTAGATAAAAGAGGTATCATGTATTTAGCCTCTAAACCATGAATTAAAAGCATTATATCAGCATCTTTTTTACCTATAGGAATTCTTGCATTTTTTATTTCATATCGTAATTCATCTTCTATCCATTGAATGGTGTCTATCCATTCATCTTGTTTTAACCATAGCATGTTATAACAGGCCATATGACTGTAGACTTGATCTTGAATAAATTGAGGTGCAATACCTAAAACTGCACAGAGCCTTCTTACAAGAGAGATAAGATAGGCTATATCTATTCCAAAAGGACAAAACATGGTGCATCTTCTACATAGGTTACATTCTGTAAAAGCAATCCTTGCATATCTTTTTAAATCATTTTTACTTATTTCTCCTTTTTTAGTAAGAAGATCCCATACTGTAAGTTTAACTTTAGCTGCAGGAGCATAACTTGGATCTCTATCATGAGAAAGATAGTGGTGACAGGATTCAGAACACATTCCACAATGCATACAATTTTCTACGAAAGCTTTTAATCTTATAGTTGCTTCCTTTTGAAATACCCTTTCTATCGCTTTTTGAATTTCATTTTTGGTTAATCGATCAATTACTTTATCTATTCCTATATCAGTAATAGGTTTTCTTTTATAATTCATTAAAATACTCCAAACTAATAATCTCTTGATCTTCTAACCTTTCCGAATTCAGAAGCTGTATGCGCTCTTATAAACCAAAAATAAATAATATGAGAAAGCCTGGTAAAAGGAATTAGAATTAACATCAATTCTCCTAATAATATGTGTAATACAGCTATCAATTTATAATTCAAAATTAGCTGATTTTTAGCAAGAAAACCTGTAAGAAAGACTAATATAACTAATAAAAGGAGAAAATAGTCTGAACTTGTGCTAAGGTATTTTACATCTTTAATTATCAATCTTCTCACAAAAAGTATTGATCCAGTAAAAATAGTAAGAAGAGTTAAAGCATCTGAAACTTTATTAGGAAAACCATACCATTCTATACCCCAAGATTCTTTCCAGAGTTCTATATGTCCCAAAAAGAAAATAGGAACTAATAAAAGCCCTATATGAAAACTATAACTTATTAATGTAGTTAATGGTCTTTTTCTCATGCTGTAGCTTCCATAAGGCAGGAACCAAAAAAAATAAGATTTTAACACATGTGAAAAACTTAAATATCCATAAAGAATCGGGTCTCGTTTAGCTTTTTTTAAAAATATAAAGATGTTATAAAAGATTCCGCCTAAGAAGACAAAAAATGCAATCCAAAGAAGAGGTCCTCTTACAATTTCGTAGATATCTATCATAACTTTTAGACCTTTATTTCTTTTAAAATATATTTATTGTTATCTAAAGCTTTTACAATTATAGTATCTGAATTTTTAAAAATAGGATCCCAGAGATAATCATAGGGGCCAGCAACTTTCTTATCGTTTATAAATAAAAAGTATTTTCTGTCTTTTTCACCTCTTATAGCTAAAATATTTCCGTCCTGATTAAAGACTGGTTTTCCTACTTTTTCAAAACTCTCTTTCCATGGAGTATCATCTAATACAATTCCCCATTTGTTATTATGTCTAAATACAGTAGCTACTTTATTTCCATCTGGATCAAAAACAGGTTTTAAGACTAATTGATTAAATCTTGATTTCCATAATTTTCCATTTACAGCTACTGTCCATTCTCCAAGATTTATAGCTACTACTGCAGCTATATTTCCTGTTTTTGTATGGACTTCAAGATTCCACAATTGATAAAAAGCCTGTCTCCACAAAGGTTCTTCGTCTTTATAGAGTTCCCAACCAAATTCGGTTTTAACTGGAGCAATAACACTTTTTTCATCAATAAATTTAGGTTCCCAAACTTGTTTAAATTTTTTATTCCAGGGTATTCCTTCAACTACAATAGTGAAACTCCTATCTTGCATTCTTGCAGCAGAGGCTACTTTTTTTTCATCAGGACTAAATGTACATCCAAAAACAGTAAGGAAGTTCTTTTCCCAGACTCTATCATTTATGGCCAAACTCCACATTCCTTTTGCAAAATTAAAAATATCAAGAACTGGATAATTTTCTATTTTTACATAAGTTGCAATCAAACTTCCATTTTTTGAAATAAAAAGATCTCTTGTATCATAAAAACCCATATTCCAAGTTTTTCCATTTACACATATAGTATAAAAATTTTCATTTTTTATATTTGCAGCTATAGTTTTACCTTTAATGTCTGTTTGAAGATTCCAAAGATATTCAAAATTGTTATTCCATAAAATTCCATCCTCAAAGACTGTCCAGAGACCATCTTTTTGGACTGCTGCAAGAACCTTATTTTCAGAAGAAATCTGTAGAAAATTCACCTTTTCAAAAGGTTCATCAAAAATTTCACCGTTTATCCAAATGAATTTTTGACCATCTTTATCTTCAACCACAGTAGATAGCTTTTTCCCATCAAGACTTACTACAAATTCATGAATTAAGTTAAATCTCTTAAGAGGGAAAAGATCTAAAACCATCATCTTTATAAAAGTATTTTATTTTATAAATAATATGAAAAGTCAAGGAGAGTTTTGGATAAATTTTCACAGATATTTTAAATTTTATTTAATTTTTGTGAGAAGTTTTTTGTAAAATTTGATTTTTTTCAGAAATTAAGATTTTAAAGCTTTTATTATTATATAGGTAATAAGAACTGCACCTGAAATTCTTATTACCCAAAGATACCAAGGACTACTTTTTAAATAATTCCATATAAACCTTTTTTTACTCATTTTTTATAACCTCTTTTATGTCAGGTAAGTGCCTGAATTTTTCTGCAAAGTCAAGCCCATATCCTACCAAAAATCCCTTTTCAATTTCAAATCCAACATAATCTATAGGCACCTCAACTTTTCTTCTTTCCTTTTTATCAATTAAGGCACAGATTTTAAGTGTTTTTGGATTAAAACTTTTTATATAATTATAAAGAAATTCAAGTGTTATTCCTGTATCAACTATATCTTCTACTAAAATAACATTTTTACCTTCCAAAGAAATTTCAAATTCCTTGGTTATTTCAACCTTTCCAGATGAAGTATCAGACATTCCGTAACTTTTAACCCTCACAAAGTCTATCTGAACATTCGGATTTTTGAGATGCCTTACAAGATCTGCCAGAAAAATAAAAGCACCTTTAAGAGTTCCTATAAGAATAAGAGGTTCTTCGTTATAGTCTTTATCAATTTTTTCTGCAAGTTCTTTAATTTTTTGTAAAATTTTATCCTTAGATAAAACTAATCTAAGATTTTCTTGGGCTTTTTCTTGCACCATTTTATATGTCAAGTTCTCTATATTCTAATGCATGTTGATAAATAAACTCTTTACGGGGTTCTACATTTTCTCCCATAAGTATAGAGAAAAGTTCGTCAGCTTTTTCTGCGTCATATATGCTTACTTTTTTAAGAACTCGGTTTTTAGGGTCCATAGTGGTTTCCCACAGCTGTTTGGAATTCATTTCCCCAAGTCCCTTGTATCTCTGTATAAAAAGTCCTTTTCTTCCTTCATCTCTTAAATATTGAAGAATTTCACTTATAGAAAATAGCCAGTTATCCCAGGTTTTAATAGAATCTTTATAAAGGATCTGAAGTTTGTAAGAAATATAAGGTTTAAAAATTTCGAACACTTTATAGGCTTCTCTATAATCTTTTTCCAGAATGAGTTCAGGTCCGATGCGTGTTGATATAAAGCTTTCTTTTTCTAAAGATATAAAAAATTCATAATACTTGGGATTGTAATTACTTGGTTTAATTTTAGAAATTTTAAATCCCAGTGATTGGCACTCCTGCGCAAGGGCTTCCATCTTAGAAAGATCTTCAAAAATAGAAAGTGTGTTAAAACCGGCTTTTAAGAGAAGTAAGATCACTTGAGGAGGATAGGTTTTTTTAAAAAGATTTAAAAGGAGACGATCAAGTTTAGCACAATTTAAAAAGAAACTGCGGAAATCTTTTACTTCATGTTTTTCCTTAGGTAAATCTTTTATAAAAAGGAGCTTAGTTCTTTCAGCAATTTTTTTGAGAATGTATTTGTCAAGTTCTTCGTCATTTTTTAAATAAGTTTCTTTTTTCCCCTCCACTACTCTGTAAAGAGGGGGTTGAGCAATGAAAAGCCATCCATTTTCTATTAATTCAGGCATTTGACGATAAAAAAAGGTAAGAAGAAGAGTTCTTATGTGTGCTCCGTCAACATCGGCATCAGTCATGATTATGATTTTATGATATTTACATTTTTCAGGATTAAAGTTATCTGGACCTATACCAGCACCTAGAGCCGCTATTATACTTTTTATTTCCTCTGAAGCAAGCATCTTTTCTACATTTGCTTTTTCCACATTAAGAATTTTACCTCTTAGGGGAAGAATAGCCTGAAATTTACGATCTCTTGCCTGCTTTGCTGAACCACCAGCAGAATCTCCTTCTACAATAAAAAGTTCTCTCTTTTCTGGGTCCTTTTCAGAGCAATCTGCCAATTTTCCTGCTATAAGAAAATCTTCTATTTCGCTTTTTTTTCTTACTAATTCTCTTGCTTTTCTTGAAGCTTCTCTTGCTTTGGCTGCAAGAGTAATTTTTTGAATAATTTTTTTTGCTTCATTGGGATTTTCCTCTAAGAATTTCATCAAGCCTTCATAAACAATGGATTCTACAATTGGTTTAACTTCACTATTTCCGAGTTTCATTTTAGTTTGACCTTCAAACTGAGGATCAGGAACTTTCAAAGATATAACAGCACAAAGCCCATCTCTTACATCTTCTCCTTCAACTTTTATTTTAAACTGTTTAGGAACTTTATCATCAGAAATATACCTGTTTATAGCTTTGGTTAAGGCACTTCTAAATCCGATAACATGAGTTCCCCCTTCCTTAGTATGAATATTATTTACATAACTGTAGAGAGCTTCTGTATAACCAGAATTATACTGAATAGCTACCTCAACCTTTATATTATCTTTTTCTCCTGAAATATAAATTATTTTTGAATGAACTGGATTTTTTTTGGCGTTAAGAGCTTTTACCAGTTCAACTATTCCGCCTTTATGATGATATTTTTCTGAAAAACCAATTCTTTCATCTACTAAGTAAAATTTAATTTCTGGATTTAAATAAGATAATTCTTTAATTCTTTTTTGAACAATATCCAAGTCAAATTCAAGATCTCCAAAAATTTTCGAATCAGGTTTGAACCTTACAAAAGTTCCTCTTTTTTTTGTTTCTCCAACAATCTGAACAGGACCATCAGGTATTCCTCTTTTATAGGTTTGACGATAGATTTTTCCATCCCTATAAACTTCAGCAATCAACCACTCAGAAAGGGCATTTACTACGGAAACTCCCACACCGTGAAGCCCTCCAGAAACTTTATATACACCATGGTCAAATTTTGCTCCTGCATGAAGTCTTGTCATTACAAGCTCTAAAGCAGAAATTCCCTCTTCTGGATGAATATCTATAGGAATTCCTCTTCCATTATCTTCACAGCTTGCAGAGCCATCTTTATGAAGGGTAACTTTTATTTCTGTTGCATATCCTGCCAGTGCCTCGTCAACTGCATTATCAAGAACTTCCCATAAAAGATGGTGAAAACCCGATATGTCAGTTGAGCCTATATACATGGCAGGACGGGCTCTAACACCCTCAAGTCCTGAAAGAACTTTTATACTTTGAGCTTCATAATTATTAGCCAAAACCATATTTTCTTTAATCACCTCCATTATAGAACCATTGGCATTACAAGATAAAGAAACCCTTCGTCTCTATGTCCTGTAATAAGAGCAGGTGTTCTTTCTTCTCCGATCTTAATTTCTACCTCCTCTGATTCCATAACCTCAAGAGCATCTAAAATGTATTCTGCATTATAATTTACTGTAAGAGGTTTCCCCTCATATGTGGCACTAAGTTTAATTTGAGCCTTACCTGTCTCAGTCTCCTGTGAGGTTAAAATTATTTCGTCAGGTTTTAAATCAAAAGTAACAGGCTTAAACCTTTCTGTAATTACTAAGGAAACTCTTTTTAGGGCATCTATCAATAGTTTTCTATCAACCTTTAAAACATTTTCATAAGAAGAGGGAATTACACTTCTGTAGTCTGGATAAGTTCCTTCAATGGTTCTTGCAAAAAATACTGAATTTGAAGTCCAGATAACTACATAGTTATTTATGTATCCTAATTTTACTACAAGTTCTTCCTCTGCAATATCTTCTATTTGTTTTGCAGCTTTTCTTCCTACAATAAATCCTTCGTTAAAGTTGACATTTTCTATTCCTAATACTTCTCGATCAAGTTTTACAAGTCTGTGTCCATCTGAGGCAACTGCTCTTAAGAGTCCTTCCTCTTTTAAGGGCTCAAAATAGATGCCTCCTAAGACAAAGTGACTCTCCTCTTTGGAGGTTGAAAAAATGGTAGTAGAAATGAGTTCAGCAAGCACCTTTCCTGGAATTTCAATAGCATTTTCTTCCAAAAATTCAGGTAAACTTGGAAATTCTTCACTATCAGTAATAGCCAGATTATACATAATTCTTTCTTGAATATCCTTAATAATTAATCTATTGTCCTCTTTAATTAATAAAATTTCTTCTTCTGGGAAATTTTTGACTATTTCATAAAATTTTCTTGCAGGGACACAAAAAGATGTTTCTTCTCCTTCTATTTCAGCAAAAACTTTGCCTTTGTAACCAATCTCAAGATCTGTTGAAAGAAAATAAAGATAGCTATCTCCAGGTTTATATTCCAAAAGAACCATAGATAAAACTGCCATAGAGGCTTTTTTATCTGCTACTCCTTCTACCTTTTTTAGTATTTTTTCTAATCTTGAAGTTTCAATTTTAGCTTTCATAAGATTTCCCCCTTTTAGAAGCGATTTTAAAAAATTATAGCATAAACTTTATGTTTTGCATTTTAAATTTTAAATTTTTTTAGTTTTTATTTAATTCTCTTTTTATTATTTCTCTTGCAACCACAACTCCAGATACTGAAGCCTGTATAAGACCTCTTGTAATTCCAGCGCCATCTCCAGCAACAAAAAGATTTTTAATCTCAGTTTCGAGAGAATTGGTTAATTTAAGTCTTATGCTGTAAAATTTTACTTCTACCCCGTAGAGTAAAGTATAAGGAGAATCAACTCCGGGAGAAATTTTGTCAAGAGCTTCAATCATTTCCAAAATGTTTACCAAATATCTATAAGGTAATACAAAACTTAAATCTCCGGGAGTAGCAATAGTTAAAGAAGGTTTTACAGGATTTTTGGATATTCTTCTCTCAGTTGACCGTCTTCCTTTTTTAATATCTCCCAATCTTTGAACAATAACTTCTTTTCCTAAAAGATTAGCAAGTTTAGCAATGCTTTTTCCGTATAAAATAGGTTCTTTAAAAGGTTCAGTAAAATAGGTGCTACATAAAATAGCAAAATTAGTGTTTTCTGTTTTTTTATAGCTATAACTGTGCCCGTTTACAGTCCAGACCCCATCTACATTTTCTACAATCACTTCTCCATAAGGATTCACACAGAAAGTTCTTACAAGGTCATCAAAAGTTTTAGAATAATAGAGAAATTTAGGTTCATAACAAATTGAGGTTAGGTCTTCCATAACTGATGCTGGTATTTCAACTCTTACTCCGATATCCACAGGATTAATTTTTGTAGTTAAGTGAAGTCTTTTTGCTTCAGTTTCTAACCAGCTACTTCCCGCTCTTCCAGGAGCAATAACTACATACTTTGCAAAAATTTTAGTTCCATCTTTAAGCTGAACTCCTTTAACTTTTCTACCAGAGGTTAAAATTTTGGAAACGGGTTTTTCAAAAACAATATCTGCTTTTTTTGTGATAACATCTTTTAAATTTTTTAGAACCTCTTTACACTTCTCGGTTCCAATGTGTCTTATTCTGGAAGGAATAAATATAAGACCGTATCTTCCTGCAAGCTTTTTGATAGCTTCTATTTTTTTAGCTTCTGGAGAATAGATTTTTTTTGTAGCACCCATTTTGACATAAAAATCATCTACATAATTGATTAAATTTAAAAGTTCCTCTTTGGGAATGTATTCTGAAAGAAAACCTCCTATTTCAGGAGAGAGATTGAGTTTCCCATCACTAAAAGCACCTGCGCCTCCCCATCCGTTTAACATGTCGCAGATTTTACAATTTAGACACTTTCCTAATTTTTCTGCGTAACACTCTCTTTTTTCAATATCTTTTCCTTTTTCAATTATGAGAACTTTAAGATTGCTTTTTGAAATTAATTCTAAAGCAGTGAAAATTCCTGCTGGACCAGCGCCGACTATTATTACATCGTAGTGTTCTTTCATTATTAAAAAATCTTGTTAAAACTTAAAATTTAATTATAATTTTAAATTATAAAGCGGGCGTAGCTCAGGGGTAGAGCGGAAGCTTCCCAAGCTTCAGGTCGCGGGTTCGAATCCCGTCGCCCGCTTTTATTCATCTAAAAAATCCTTTAACTTTTCTATAAGTATAAAAGGATCTGAGGCAACAACAGAGGTTCCAGCATAAAGCTCCATACCTCCTATATCTGAGGTTCTCTCAAGGGGATTACCTCTGTCAACAATTCTTGCTAAAAAGGTATCCTTAGAATTAAGAGGAGGCATAAATATAGCTAAATTAAAACTCCTTACACCAAGCTTATAATAACATTTTAAAATCAAACTTATGGGTTTGGCAAGTTCTAAAAAATCATCAGAAAGTAAAAGAAATTCCTTCTCTTTTATAGGAGTTAAATAAGCCATTATTTTTGTTTTATTATAAGTAAAAGCAAGCCCCAAGCTTTTGTGAATCTCATAGATGTCCTCAAAATATTCCCTTTTGTAGGTAAGATAGTAGTTTTTTCTTATATTATTTAAGAATGCCTGTTTACCATAAGGTTCTTCTGAGATTAATATTTGAGCATGTCCGTGGATTAGACTGGCACCAGCTTTCCACAAACAGTTCCACATAAAAAAGGGATGAATGGCATTCTTATCATATTCATTAGCCTTTTCAAACCATTTTAATGCAACCTTAAGAAAATCTCTTATTTTTTCAGCATCACTTACAAAAGGATTGTGATCTTTGAATACTATAACTGCATGAAGATAATCATATTTTGCTATATTGCTTGCAGTAATACAGTGTTTCCCTTCTATTCTTCCAAAAATATCAGAGGGTGTTTTTTCAAAGGGATTACAAAAAGCTCCTCCTTTGCTTTTTTCAATGATTTCGTTTAAGTCTTCACTTACTTTTGCTTCTATAGGTCTTTTTGCTCTTAATTCATTAAAAAGGGTGCTTTCAAAAGTAAATTTATTGGTGATTCTTATTATTTTTTGAGATTCACAGTTGCCAAATTTTTTATTTGCCCAGTTTTTTAGACTTTCTGGTAATTTAAGTTTTCCAGTTTTTATATAAAAAGTATATACTTTGTTAAAAAGGGTCTTTTCCTTTTCTGAAAGATTATCTAAAATTTTTGGAAGTTGATAGATGTTTTTAGTAATAATGTTCATTAATTTTAATGTAATAACAAATGCACTTTAAAAATTCATAATTTTTGATATATTTGTGATATAATTTTAAACCATGCAAGAAGAAATTAAAGAGAAAATTAGAAAAATTATTGAAATACCTATTTTAAAGAAAAATATAGAATTAGTGGATTTAGAATGGAGAAGAGAAAGAAGGGGCTGGGTTTTGAGAATATTCATAGATAAACCAGGAGGCGTAACTGTTGAAGATTGTGCTAAAATAAGTGGGATAGTGGGTGAAATTCTTGATAAAGAAGATATTATACATCATTCCTATATGTTGGAAGTTTCGTCTCCAGGTATAGAAAGACCTTTGGTAAAAAAAGAGGATTATGAAAGATTTAAAGGAGAGAAAGCTAAGATTACTTTAAAAACTCCCATTTCAGGAAGGAAAAATTTTACCGGAATTATATTGGGTATAAAAGAAAATTTGGTGCAGATGGAAGTAGAAGGTAAAGTTTGGGAATTCCCTTTAGAAGATATTAAAAAAGCAAATTTACAGCCTGAAATTAGTTTTAAATGAAATTAGAGAAAGGAGATATTTATGCAAGGAGAATTAAAGAGAGTTATAGAAAGTTTAAGCAAAGAGAAAGGTTTATCTAAGGAAATAGTTATTGAGGCATTGGTTGAGGGAATTAAAGTAGCTGCAAAGAGAAAATTTGGTAATAGAGCCCATATTGAAGTAAAATATGATGAGGAGAAAGGGGATCTTGAAATTTATAAGCTGAAGGAAGTGGTAGAAGAAGTAAAAGATAGTGAAGCCGAAATTTCATTAGAAGAGGCTAAAAAGATATCTCCAAATATTAAAATCGGAGATATCATCGGAGAAAGAGTTGAACTTCAGGATTTGGGACGTATTGCAGCTCAAATTGTAAAACAGCTTTTTTCTCAGAGATTAAGACTTGCAGAAAAACAGCTTATATATGATGAATATAAATATAAACTCGGAGAAATAGTTAGTGGGTATATTCACAGATTTGACAAGAGAGGTGTAATTCTTTCCTTAGGAAGAGCAGAAGCGCTTTTACCTGAAGAGGAGCAGGTCCCTGGAGAAAAGTATATTAGAGGGCATAGGTTAAAAGCCCTTGTAATAGAGGTTTATAGACAGCAGGAACCCCAAATAATAGTTTCCCGCTCTCATCCAGCATTTGTGAAAAAACTTTTCGAGAAAGAAGTTCCTGAGATTCAGGAAGGAATTGTTAAGATTGTAGCTATAGCAAGAGAACCTGGATCAAGAACCAAAATAGCGGTTACTTCAACAAATCCTAATATTGATCCTGTAGGTACCTGTATAGGGGTAAGAGGTTCAAGAATTTCAGTAATATTGGAAGAACTTAACATAGCAAAGGCTGATAAAAAGGAAAGAGAAAAAATAGATGTAGTGTTGTGGGATCCTGATCCTGCTAAATTTGTTTACAATGCTTTAGCTCCAGCTGAGTGCAGTAAAGTTATTGTAGATGAAGAAAATAAGACACTTGAAGTGATTGTACCTGATGATCAGCTATCACTTGCTATAGGTAAAAAGGGAGAAAATGTGAGACTTGCATCAAAACTTGTAGGTTGGAGAATAGATATTTTAAGTGAAACACAATATCTAAGACGTCAAGAGCCAGAGTTTTTAAAATTACTTAAAGTAACGGGTCTTTCTGATGAAACTGCAGGATATCTTTATGAAGCAGATATAAAGGACTTGAAAACACTTATTGAAACCCCCATAGAAAAAGTTGCTGAGTTAACTAAACTGCCTGTTGAAGAAGTAGAAAAAATTATTGAAAAGGCAAGAAAAGAGATAGGTGCCTAAGAAAGGACATGTTCCTGAAAGGAGTTGTATAGTTTGTAAGAAGAAATTGCCTAAAAAGGAATTACTCAGATTTTGCGTAAAGAATGATAAGATTATTTTAGATAAGCTTCAAAAAGAAGGTGGTAGAGGAGCATATTTTTGTTCAGAATGTCTTCCTAAGATAAAAAATTTAAAGGTTAAGAGAAAGTTATTTAATGCTTTAAGAATAAAAGAAAAGATAATAGAAATTGTCCTATGAAAAAAGATAAGCTACAACAGCTTAGAGAAAGGATTGATAAAATCGATACTCAGATTGTTGAATTATTGAAAGAAAGGATAGAGTTAGCCAAAAAAATAGGGAAGATAAAGGAAAACATAGGTTATGAGAGTTTTGATCTTTTAAGAGAGAAAGAGATTTTAAATAAAATTTTAGAAAAAAATAAAAAAGTTTTTCCAGAAGATGCTTTAAAGGTAATTTATTCTGAAATTATAAAAGCTTGTAGAAGTGCTCAACAAAAAATAAAAGTAGCTTATCTTGGTCCTGAGGCAACTTTTAGTCACATTGCGGCTTTAAATTACTTTGGAACTTCTGCAGAACTTGTGCCTGTAGAAACAATTGTTGATGTGTTTGAAGAGGTAAGCAGTGAAAGGGTAAATTTTGGAGTAGTTCCCATTGAAAATTCTATTGAAGGAGTTGTAGCAACCACTCTTGATGCCATCTATGAATATGGGCTTAAAGTATGTGGAGAAATTTATGAATCCATTTCTCATCATCTTATGAATCAAACTGGAAAAATAGAAGATATTAAAAAGGTGCTTTCTCATCCTCAGGCAATAGCTCAGTGCAGAAAATGGTTGAGAAAAAAGTTGCCTTCTGTGCCTGTGGAAACTGTTCCTTCAACTGCACTTGCAGCAAAATGGGCAGCTGTTGATGAGAATGTAGGAGCTATTGCAAGTTTAGTTGCAGCCAAACTTTATCATCTTCAAATTGTGGCTAAAAATATAGAAGATATTAAGGGGAATTCAACAAGGTTTTGGATTATTGGTAAAACAGAGGTAGAACCAACCGGAAATGATAAGACCTCATTGCTTTTCAGTGTAGCAGATAGACCTGGTGCTCTTTTTGATGTGCTTAAATGTTTTGCTGTAAGAAAGATTAATCTTACAAAAATAGAAAGTAGGCCTTCAAAGGATGAACCCTGGAAATATGTATTTTTTTTAGATTGCGAAGGACACATAAAAGATGAAAAAATACAATCATGTTTGGAAGAAATGCAAAATTATTGTCTTCAGGTAATTTGGCTGGGATCTTATCCAAGGGGACAGAGGTAATTTCATTTCTGAAAAGAACCGGTAGTTTTTACGAATTAGAAAAAATCTTTCATCTCTGTGAAGCCAATCTTATTGAAAAATTTAAACTTTCTGGAAAAGAGCTTAATAAAATGTTTTATGATGTGTATGTAGTAAGAAATGAAAATGTTTTGATAAGAAATAAATTTGCAACCATTTTAAAAGGTGAAATTTTACATGATCTTCCTTCAAGAAGAAGAGACTTTTATTTTATATGCCTTAATAAAGATAAGATTTTTCGTAAGAAGAACCCTTTTCTAAAAGAACTTTTGCTTTATATTTTAACTCATGAACTGGTGCATTTGGTCAGATTTATAAGGTATGAAAGTAGTTTTTATTCTAAGGATAAATGGGAAGAAGAAAAGAGGGTGCACCTTCTTACTAAAAAGGTTTTAAAAGATTTTAAGTTTTTGCCTTATATGGAAAACATTTTTTATTACTTTGATAGAATTTATTCTTAAAATTCGAAGAGGGAGGTGAGGGAAGATGCCAATTTATGAATACGAGTGTAAAGCTTGTGGAAAACAGTTTGAGGTCTGGCAAAAAATTACAGATGAACCACTTAAAACCTGTAAAGAATGCGGAGGAGAGTTAATAAAGCTTATTAGTGAAAGCGGTTTTATTTTAAAAGGAACTGGTTGGTATGTTACAGACTATGCAAGAAAGGAAAAGGAAAAAAAGGAGAAAAAAGAAAATAGTGCATCTAAGGAAAATTAAAAACAAGGAGAAAAAATGAAAGAGATTACAATTTGTTTAATAGGCTTTGCTTTTTTAACTTTATTTTACTCTAACATTTTAGCCTCAAGCGGTGAAGAAATTTTTTATAAACTAAATTGCAGTGCCTGTCATCGTCAGGAAAAAAGCGGTTTTGCCCCATCTATTAAGGAAATATCTAAATTTTACAAAGAAAAGAAAGAAAGATTAATCAAATACCTAAAAGGTGAGGCTGAAGCCATAGTTGATCCTGAAAGACAGGATTATATGAAGCCTTATATTCGCCAAATAAAAAAACTTAAAGATAGTGAAATAGAAAAATTAGCAGATTATCTTATCTCATTCTAAGACCAACTTTTTAAAGGTAGCTTGTTTTGCTTTATGAAGATCTTATATACCTTTGGTTAGCCTTTATTATATATGAGTTGATCCCTTCGTTTTCTTATAAATTTTCTTTCTTTTTTCTTCTTTTTCTTTTTTTCTCAAAAGAAATTATTTTTGTTTCAGTATTGCTTATAACAAGAAAAAATCTTCATAAATTTAATCTTTCATTTAGTTCGTTTTTAGAAAAACTTTTTATGAGTTCTTGTCTTATTTTTTATATTATTGATTTGAGCTTATTAAATCTTAAAGCAAATTTAGAGAAGTTATATTTTTCTTCTCTTATAGGTATCTTGTGGTTTTTGCACTATATGTTTTTAGTCAAATTTTTGCTTCTTAGATTTACTTTTAACTATTTAAAAATTCTTATAGGAATTATTATTCCGGTCCTTATTTTGGTAATTGTGCAAGAAATTTTTGATATTATTGGTCTTACCTTTCAAGGAGATATTTTTTTGCTGTTAGTACTTATTCTTTTTATTTCACCCTTTTTAATGGTTAGAGTATGGCCTGTGGAAACTCTTAAAAATACAGAACTAAGAGAAATTATCCTTAAATTTTTAAGAAAAAACAGAGTAAAAATAGCTCAGATTTATGTTCTAAAAAATTTAGGAAAAAATCTTTATACAGCAGGTATAATAGGGTTTTTACCGCCTTTTAAATATCTCTTCTTTTCAAAACCCCTTTTAGAGATTCTTTCTCCTGAAGAGATTTTAGGAGTTGTTGCTCATGAAATAGCACATCTCAAGAAAAAACATAATCTGTGGCTTTTACTGCTTTTGCTAAATCTGCCTCTATTTCTTTTGACTATTTCCATATTAATTTTTTGGCTCGGCTATCATTTTAATCCTGATTTAGTAAAAGCTGTAATGGATAAAGAAAGACTACCCCTCTCAGTGGAAATATTTTTGGGAATAAGTTTAATAATTTTATCTTATATATATATAAGATATCTTTTTTCTTATTTTTTGAGACAATTTGAGAGGGAGGCAGATCTTTACTCAGGAATTATTTTAAATACATATCAGCCTATTATTTCGGCTTTATTTAAAATAGGGGAAATTACAGGGCAGTTGTACAAGAAAAGTTGGCATCATTATGGTATTTTTGAAAGAATTGAGTTTTTGAAAAAAGTCGCAATGGATGTGGAACTTCTTAATAGAGTTAAAAAGAAATTTTTAAAAATTCGCATAATTCTTATTCTCTGGATAATTTTAAATTTAATGATAATTTTAGGAATCTCATATACTGAAAAAATTTTAGAAAATCTAATTCGCTTTTTTTCCTTGTGAGAAGCCAAATTACTAATTAAAATAGAGGTTTAGAAGATTATGCTTAGAGGGAAATATAAAAGATACGAAACTTTATATATTTACAGTTTTAGAAATTCTCATCCGGCACTTAAGGAATTTGATGATGAAGATCTGATAGGTGTTTGGGAAGAAGAAGGGATAAGTGTTCTTTTTTTTCATAAACCAAAGGATGAGCTTGTAAAGGAATTGATGGAAAAATATGGACTTGAGCTTGATGTAAAAGATGTTATGCCATATGAAAGCTGGAATGAAAAAAGGATTCCCAAGCCATTTGAAATAGGGCCTTATAAAATAGCTCCTCTCTGGTATGAGGGAATCTGGGATATTGTTTTTGATCCGAGTATAGTTTTTGGAGAAGGAGCTCATCCTACAACTTCTATGATGCTTGAGCTAAGCTGGGAATTCTATCAGAATTTCAGAAAACCGCAGAAAGTGCTTGACATTGGTTGTGGAACGGGAATTTTGGGTCTTTTTTGGGCAAAACTGGGATCGGAGGTTATAGCCGTTGATATTAATCCTTTATGTGTAAAAGTAACTAAAAATAATCTGGCTTTAAATGGTCTTTCAGCAGAGGTAATAGAAGGAGATATAAAGAAGTTGCTTCCAATTAAGGTAGATCTTGTTTTGGCAAATCTTTATAAAGGTCTTCTGGAAGAGCTTTTCAAAATTCCTTCTTTCTGGACTTCTAAATTTTATATGTTTTCTGGATTTATAAAAAGTATGGAAGAAGAACTCTTTACTTTATTAAAAAAACAAAAAACAGAAGTTCTTTTAAGGAAAGAGAAAGAGGGATGGATAAGCTGGCTTGTTGAGAATAAGGAAATAAAGGAG
>DAIQAS010000025.1:0-10875 GCA_036781525.1 Thermodesulfobacterium sp.
CTATATCTTTCTATTTCAGCGTGATTTCCGCTTAAAAGAACTTCAGGAACTTTATAACCCATAAAATCTCTTGGTCTGGTATAACAGGGATACTTTAAAAGTCCGGCTGTAAAGGATTCCTTTTCAACAGAGTCTTTTTTCCCTACAACTCCAGGAATAAGCCTTGCTATAGTCTCTATTAATACCAGACTTGCAACCTCTCCCCCAAAAACTACATAATCACCTATGGAGATTTCCTCATCAATAAAGTTTTCTCTTATTCTTTCATCAATTCCTTCATATCTCCCACAAATAAGAATCAGATGTTCTTTTTTAGAAAGTCTTTCAGCAATTTTTTGATT
This sequence comes from Thermodesulfobacterium sp., assembly GCA_036781525.1. Taxonomy (GTDB): domain Bacteria; phylum Desulfobacterota; class Thermodesulfobacteria; order Thermodesulfobacteriales; family Thermodesulfobacteriaceae; genus Thermodesulfobacterium. The sequence continues at coordinate 342 of DAIQAS010000025.1, forward strand.
CAAAACTTCACCCTGAGGGGAAAGATAGATTACCCAGGCTGAAGGATCTAAATTTTTTATATGAGAAATTGCCTTATAAAGTGGTTCTGGTTTAAAAACCATCCCCTCTCCGCCACCAAAAGGCTCATCATCTACAGTTCTGTGCTTATCTTCAGCAAAATCACGAAGGTTATAAAGCTTGATTTTTAAAAGTTCTTTTTCTAAAGCTTTACCAAGCAAACCAACTTTCAGCGGGGATTCAAAATACTCAGGAAATATGGTTATTATGTCTATTTGCATAAAACTAAGCTTTTTGACTTTCTACAAGCTCTTTTATGTCTTTTACCAAGAGAACTCTGTTCTTACTGTCTATTTCCTCTATATATTCTTCTACCAAAGGAATATAAAATTCATCTCCTTCTTCGTTCTTTACAAGAAGAAGATCATACTCCCCCATCGGCATTATTTCTTTAACTTCTCCCCATAAATTGCCATTTTTATCCTTTACCTTACAACCAATTATCTGATAATAATAAAATTCGTTTTCCTCTAACTCCGGTAATTCTTCAAGCTCTGCATAAAGAGTTTGATTTGCTAAGTGCTGAGCTTCTTCAAAATCTATGTTTTTAAATTTAATTAAATAAATATTATATCCAGGACCTTTTCTTATGTTCTCTACTTCTAAAAGATTTTTCTTGTCTTTAGTAAGATAAAATTTCTTTATTTGGAAAAGTATCTCTGAATGAAAAAGTAAGGGAGAGACTTTTAGCTCTCCCTTTAATCCGTGAGTGGTTAATATTTTGGCAACAGGAATTAACACTATTCAATAATTTCTAATACTACTCTTTTGCGGAGCTTACTTGAGGCAGCTCCGAGAATGGTTCTGATAGCCTTTGCAGTTCTACCTTCCTTTCCAATTATTTTACCGAGATCTTCCTTTGCTACTTTAAGCTCAATTACAGAGGTTTGTTCTCCCTCTATCTCATTAATCTGCACAGCATCAGGATTATCAACTAATACCTTTGCAATGTGCTCTACCAACTCTTTGAGTTTGCTCATCCCTAACCTCCTTCAGATATCCCCTTTTTAGGCTTTTCTCTCTACCTTTATTCCTATTCTCCTCAGAAGTGCTCTGACTGTTTCTGTGGGTTCTGCTCCTTTTTCAAGCCACATTTTAACTTTTTCTTCGTTTACTTTGAATTCAAAAGGCTCTTTTAAAGGATCATAATATCCTAAAATATCCAAAAATTTGCCATCTCTCGGTGCACGAGAATCAGCAGCAACAACTCTATAAAAGGGTCTTTTTTTCCTTCCAAATCTCATAAGTCTAATTCTTACAGGCACCTATTCTCCCTCCCTTATTAAATTTTTTTGAAGTTTTTTAATTTTAACACCTCTTTTATTTTTGACAATCTTTAACCTACATCCCCATAAGTCTTCTTATCATATTTTGTAACCTTCCTGGAGATCTCATCTGTTTAAGAAGTTTTAACATTTCCTCATAACTCCTTAATAATTTATTTACATCCTGAACCGTTGTTCCACTACCTCTGGCAATTCTTCTTTTTCTACTTGCATTTATGATCCGCGGGTTTCTTCTTTCTTCCTTTGTCATTGAATTTATAATTGCTTCCATTTTTATGAGTTCTTTTTCATCAAATTCCAAATTTTTTAACTTTCCTCCAATTCCTGGTAAAAACTCAAGAATATCTCTTATAGAGCCTAATTTCTTCATCTGACGAAGTTGTTCTCTTAAATCTTCAAGATCAAATTCAAGTTTTTTTATTTTTCTTTCTAATTCTTTAGCCTTTTTAATATCAAGAGCTTCCTGAGCTTTTTCTATAAGGGTTAAAACATCTCCCATTCCGAGAATTCTTCCGGCAAGTCTCTCAGGATAAAAAACCTCCAAAGCATCAAGCTTTTCTCCAACACCCAGAAACTTAATTGGACATCCTGTAACCTCTTTTATAGAAAGAGCTGCCCCTCCTCTTGCATCTCCCTCTATTTTAGTAAGAATAATTCCTGTTATCCCAACTCTCTCATTAAAGGTTTTTGCTACATTAACCGAATCCTGCCCCATCATTGCATCAGCAACAAGTAAAACCTCAGAAGGATTAAAGGTTTGCTTTATTTCTATTAACTCCTGCATCAAATCTTCATCAATATGAAGTCTTCCTGCGGTGTCAATAATAACGACATCTCTTCCGTTTTCCTTTGCCATTTCTATAGAATTTTTTACTATCTCTAAAGGCTTCTCTCCTTGCTTAGCTTCATAGAAGGGAACTTCAACTCTTTGAGCTAAAATTTTTAATTGTTCAATTGCAGCAGGACGATAAACATCGGCAGAAACAAGCAATGGATGATGCCCCTTTTTTTTCAAAAACCTTGCAAGTTTTGCTGCAGTTGTTGTTTTACCAGAACCTTGAAGACCTGCTAAAAGAATTTTTGCTGGCTTTTGTCCACCTAGATCTAAACCCTTTGCCTCTCCTCCTAATGTTTTTACAAGTTCTTCATATACTATTTTTACTATTTGCTGAAAGGGAGTAAGACTTTCTATAACTTCAGAGGAAAGAGCCCTTTCTTCAACGCGGGCTATAAAATCTTTAACAACTTTGTAATTGACATCAGCTTCTAAAAGTGCTAAACGAACCTCTCTTAAACCTTTTTTTATATCATTAGCGTCAAGTTTCCCTTTTTCTTTAAATTTTTTAAACGCATTTTCCAATCTTTCACTTAAACTTTCAAACATTTTTCTAAAACCTCATATTCTGATTCACCAATTTATAAGCTAAACAAAAATTAACACATCTTTATGGTTTTACAAGAAATAAGACTGAAGCTCTAATTAAGATCGGTTTTTCTTCCCAGTTCTTCAAATAATTTAAGCCATCCGTTTAAATCAAACTTTTGAACTCCCTTACCGGGATAAATTTCATAAAATGTTTTATACTTTTCTGGAGTCAGATCTGGCATAATAACATTTGCTCCTGCTTTAAAAGCTTTAATTCTGTATAAAGGATTTAACACCCCAAGAGCTGTAGTTGCAGGAATATTGGCTTGAGGAAGAATAATTCTTGTTATGGCAATCATTCTTAAAGTCAGCTCAGGATTACCTGAAGGAAACCCCTTCAAAGGTGTCTCTGGATGAGGAATAAAAGGACCATGTCCAACCATATGGGGCTTAAATTCCTGCAAAAAAAGTAAATCATCAATCAGAGAATCTACAGTTTGTCCAGGAAGACCTACTATACATCCCGACCCAGTCTCATATCCGAGATCTTTTAACCAGAAGAGACACTTAATTCTTTTTTCAAAAGTTGTATCAGGTTTTAACCAGGAAAAAAGCTTTTTATCTACGGTTTCATGTTTAAGTAAATATCTATCAGCTCCTGCTTCCCTTAAAATAAGATAATCTTTATATCCAAGTTCTCCCACAGATAGTGTTACTGCTACATTATATTTTTTTAATTCCCTAACAACCCTGGCAAGTCTTTTAGCAGGCCAAGCTGGATCTTCTCCAGATTGTAAAACAATTGTTTTGAACCCTTTTAAAATAAGTTTTTCAGCCTCCTTTAAAATCTCCTTCTCATTCATTCTATATCTCTTAAGCTTTTTATTGTCTCTTCTTATTCCACAATAAAGACAGTTGTTACGACAGTAATTGGAAAATTCTATGATTGCTCTTAGATAAATTAAGTCTCCTTTTACGATTTTTCTGATCTTTTCTGCTAATTCACACAACCAATTAAAATCCGCATAATAAAGAAGATAAAAAAGTTCATTTCTTAAAAACTTAATTCCTTTTAAGGACTTCTCTATGACCTTTTCTTCGGTTAAGCATGCATTCTCTGTAATATAAAATCCTTGACACATTTTAAAGATTGAATTTCTCCTTTTTGTTTTTCCAGCATTAAAGAATACATTTTTTGTAAGTGAGGGAAAGGGGAAAGAGCCCTTTTTAAGATTCCGTGCATGTAAGCCAAAATTACTCCATAATTTACAATAGGCATATTTGCTTTCCTTGCCTGCATTATTCTTGAAATCATTTCCTTTCTATTTAACATACAAGCCCCGCAATGCACCACAAGTTTATAATCTTTAAGATTTTCAGGAAGTGGTCCCCCTCCTGCTTTAACCTCTATTTCTATTTCTCCTCCTACCTGAGCTCTTAACCATCTCGGTATTTTTACCCTTCCTATGTCATCTTCTACAGGATGATGAGTGCAAGCTTCAGCTATCAAAACTTTGTCTCCTGGTTTTAAATTCTTTATCGCAAAAACCCCCTCAACCAGAGTTTGTAAATCTCCTTTATACCTTGCAAAAAGAATAGAAAAAGATGTAAGCCTTATATCTGGTGGAGTGTCAGCTGAAACCTTAGTATAAACAGATGCATCTGTTATAACCAAACTCGGCTTTTTGTTTAAACAGGAAAAAGCATAAGCAAGTTCTCTTTCCTTAACCACTACTGCTATGGCTTCATTATCTATTATATCTCTTATAACCATTTGCTGCGGTAAAATAAGCCTTCCTTTCGGTGCTGCTTTATCAACAGGAACCACACATATTACCAAATCTCCCGGTTCTATTAAATCGCCTACAATTGTAGGAAGAGTCCAGTCTTTAGGGGCATTTTTTATTATTGCCTGTTTAAGATCATCTATCCCCTCTCCTGTTAAAGCACTTACAAATACCTTAGGTTCTGGGAAATTTCCATTTTTGGCAGAAGGATAAAGATCTATTTTGTTTATTACATAAACAATCGGTGTATTTGTCTCTTGAGCCCTTTTAATCACCTCTTCTTCAAATTCTCCAAACCCTTTAGCTGGATCTATAACAAGCAAAACAAGATCAGTCTTTGACATAACTTCGTAAGATTTCTTCTTTCTCAATTCTCCAAGCATCCCCACATCATCAATTCCTGCAGTATCTATAACTACAACAGGGCCCAGAGGAAGTATTTCCATGGCTTTCGAAACAGGATCAGTTGTGGTCCCCGGAACATCAGAAACAATGGCAAGTTCTTGCCCTGTAAGTGCATTTATTAAAGATGATTTTCCCGCATTTCTTCTACCAAAAAGTGCTATATGAAGCCTTTGTCCCTTTGGAACAGTATTCATTTTTCAAGCTCCTTTTTGAATTTATCTATAAAATTCATTTTTTCTTCCGAAGGTATTTTCTCCCATTCATTTGAAACTACTGCAAATTTTTCATTTAAAGATATTTCTTCAGAAGGTAAAAAAGAATCTTCTTTGTGTCCAGCTATATAAGAACGCCTCCTCCCCATAATTTCAACAAGCCATACATTAACACCATATTTAACCTTTATTTCATCTGCCAGTTTTTTAAATTTAGAAATAAAGATCTCTTTCTCCATTTTTAATTCTCTCATAGTATTCCATAAGTTTTTCAAAAGCCTTGGGAGGTATCATACCTTTAACCTCTTCTATTTCCTTTTGAATAACCTTTTCTCCTATAGCCTTTGTTTCAGAAGAGGCAAAATCATCAAGCCATTCTCTATAAGTAAGAATGGCATTTAGTTTGCAAAATATGGCTTCTTTTCCTGTTTTAAGAAGGGTCATAATTTTATCCCCTGTTCTCCCACATCTATAACCAGCGGTGCAGAAGCTGGTTATATATCCCATTTCAGCTAACTCTCTTATCACCTCGTCAAGACTTCTTGTATCTCCCAGCTCAAATTGTTGTCTTTCTAACTCTTGTTCAGTATATCTATCTGAATAGGCACCAATTCCTATCCTTGTTGAGGCATCCGTTTGGGTAATAAGACCCATAGAAATTATCTTTCTTCTTAAATGTGCAGGTTCTCTGGCAGTTAAAATCATACCTGTATAAGGAACAGCAAGTCTTATTACACAAATAAGTTTAATAAAATCTTCATCCGAAACCTTATATTTAGCTTCTTGAATAAAAGGTGTGTTTGCTGCGGGCTCAAGTCTTGGAAATGAAATAGTGTGAGGACCTATTCCAAATTTTTTCTCAAGGTCCCTTGCATGATAAACAAGTCCCATTACTTCAAATCTCCAATCATAAAGCCCAAAAAGAACCCCTAAAGCTACATCATCAACCTCTGCCTCTAAAGCCCTGTGATGACAGTAAAGCCTCCACTGATAATGATGTTTTATGGTTCCCTTAGGATGAAGCTCAGCATATGTCTTGTGATGATAGGTTTCCTGAAAAACCTGATAAGTTCCTATTCCTACTTCTTTGAGCATTTTTAATTCATCAATTGACATAGGAGCTGCATTAACATTTACCCTTCTTATCTGTCCGTATCCATTTCTTGTTTTCACTTTTACAGAATATACAGTCTCTATAGAATCCCTTATATAATTTGCATCTGTCGCAGGATGCTCTCCGTAAACCACTATTAAACGCTTGTGTCCTATTTCACCGGCTAATACCTCGGTTTCCCTTTTAATCTCTTCCATAGTTAAAATTCTTCTCTTTATTACTTCGTTATCCCTTCTGAAACCACAGTATAAACAATTATTTACGCATAAATTTCCACAATATAGCGGAGCGAAGGTTACTATTCTATTATCATAAACTTTCTTTTTAACCTGCCTTGCAGTTTCAAACATTTCCTCCCACAACTCAGGATCTTTAACATTAAGAAGAACTGCGGTTTCATCTGGAGTAAGCGTCTCTATAGAAAGGGATTTTTGCAAAATGTCTCTAACCTGCTTTGGATCGGGATTTTTGTGTTTTTCAAGTTTTTCCCAAATTTCATCACCATTTATAAAGTCCCTTCCATTATCCATATACCTTGTAACTTCATCCTCTTTAATTCTTTTTTCCATCCATTCTTTTATTTTTGGAGTAATTACTACTTTGCCCATTTTAAATGCACCCCCTTTTAGCTTTTATTTTTTTATTTTTGATTTTAAGTATTCGAGACCTGCAAATCCAGGAGTGGTTAACTCCCGAGGTTCGGTAATTTTTTCTATCTCATCCTGGGTAAAATATCCCTTTTCTAAGAGAAGTTCCTCAACCTTTTTCCCGTTTTCAACCGAAGATTTATAAATTTGAGCACAAACCTCATATCCCAAATAAGGAGAAAAAGCAGTTATAATGACTCCACTTCTATCAAGAAGCTCTCTGCATCTTTCTACATTTACTACAATCCCAGATACACACTTCTCTCTGAAAACTCTGCAACAGTTTTTAAGCATCTTTAATGCTCCTATTAATTCGTGAGAAATAAGTGGCAAAAAGGGATTAAGTTCTAAATTTCCCATACTACAGGCAATGCTTACTGCAAAATCTGAAGCCATAACCCTTATTCCTACCTGCGTTACCATTTCAGGTATTACAGGATTTACTTTCCCGGGCATTATAGAAGAACCAACCTGAACTGCAGGTAAAATAATTTCTCCTATACCAGCCCTTGGACCTGAGCTTAAAAACCTCAAATCTGAAGCAATCTTTATTAAATCTACAGCAAAGGTTTTTAAGAAACCTGAAACTTCAGATAAAATATCAGTGTTTTGTGTTGCCTCAAATAGATTTTCTGCTTTTGCTACAGGAAGTCCTGTATATTCTCTTAATTTTTCTATAGCTATCTCTATATATTCCTTGGGACAATTTAGACCTGTCCCTACAGCAGTTCCACCAAGATTTACCTGTCTTACCCTCTCTATTGCTTTATGAAGCCTCCACCAATCTCTGTTTAATGCCTCTGCCCAGGCTGAAAACTCCTGTCCCGCTGTTACAGGAACTCCATCCTGCAATTCTGTTCTACCAACTTTTAAAATCTTTGCATATTCTTTTTCCTTTTTCTGAAATTCTCCCTGAAGAGAGGCAACCTCCTGTGAAAGCTCTTTTAAAAGTTTCAAAACCGCTACTTTAATTGCAGTAGGAAATGTATCGTTTGTAGATTGATGAAGATTAACCTCCTCTATGGGGTGAAGCTTGTCATACTCTCCTTTTGAATAACCAAGAATTTCAAGAGCTCTGTTTGCTATAATTTCATTTATGTTCATATTAAACGATGTGCCAGCTCCTCCTGCTAAAGGATCAACAAGCACTTGATCATCAAATTTTCCTTCTGATAATTCATCACAAGCTTTCATTATGGCTTCTGCTTTTGAGTCTTCCAAAAAACCCAATTTCATATTTGCAAAAGCTGCAGCCTTTTTAACCATTCCCATAGACCATAATAGCTCTCTATGAGGCTTCTCCCCGGTAATTGAAAAATTTTCGAAAGACCTTTGAGTATGAATACCATAATAGGCATCTCTTAAAATTTTTCTTTCTCCCAGTGTGTCTTTTTCTATCCGATAAAAATCTGTCTTAGCAATTGGCTGTTCCTTCATTTTCATTCTTCCTTTTTTACAGGAATTAAAAAGCTTTTTACTGAAACACCTTTTATATTCCCCAGTTTTCCTGTAAGTGCTCCGATTGCATCAGTATTCCCCTCAACAATTAAGGTAATAATCCCCATATCTTCTTCTTCTTTTCTCGGAAGCCCCAATCTTCCAAGAATTATATTTGAGTGTTCAGAAAGTATCTGATTTACTAAAGGTGCGTTTTTGGTTTTATTGGAGACTATTATAGCAATAACACCAATTTTCATATGACCTCCTTGGGTTCAGGTATCCCCTCACCCTCAGATAATTAAAAGTTGACCCCCTTAGGGTCAGGAAAAATCCCTCCCCTACGGGGGTTTTAATATTTAGCCTCTCTTTTTATAATGAGTATGAAGTAAAGCTTCGCTAACTTCACTTAAAGGATGTTTGGCAAATTCCTTATAAAACTTTTTAATAGTGGGATTCTGATGAGAAGCTACCACCTTATACTTAATTCTCATAATTTCGTCATCACGGTACTGACCAATCTGCCTTTTTCTAATTAAAAGCGTTCTTGCTTTACCAACAGGGGTTTCAAAAAAGTTGGTAATTACCATAGGAGGTTGCTGAGCAAATAATTTTTCAGTAAAAGTAGGTATTTCTGGTAAGGCTAACCCTGCCATTACAATACCTGTTGTTTTTAAAAATTCTCTTCTTGTAATTTCACAACGCATATTTCTCACCTCCTGCTAAATTTTATTTTTCTTTATATTTCCAGTGCATGCTTTGGTTGTCCGCCACCGTTAAGACACCCACCAGGACAACACATTACTTCAATAAAGTGATAAGGAGATTTTCCTACCTTTACCTCTTCAAGTATATTCTTAATATGTCCTTCGTTAGGACCAATTCCGTTAACATTACAGAGTTTGATAGCTAAGGTATCTGTGCCTAAAATCTTTTGATATTCTTTTCTTAATGGAACTGGAATGGTTGCTGTTACAACAGGATAGATATATCCTCTTACAGGCTCAAAATCCCATACAGGACTCATAGCATCTGGCTCAAGACCTGAAAGAACATGAAAAGCAAATCTCACTGCAGCCTCCATAACTCCACCACTTGTTCCAAAAATGGTTGCGCCTCCAGAATACCATTTAAAATCTTTTGGAACTCTTGTTTTTTCTTCTAGAATCTCTAAAGGATTAATATTTAGTCTTCTAAATAGCTCTGCAAGATCTCTTGTTGTTAATACTGCATCAACATCTCTCATTCCTGAAATTTTTAAAAATCTTCCTGCTGAATCAAATTCTGGGCGTGAAGCCTCAAAAATTTTTGCTGTGCAAGGCATAATACCTACAGTAAAGATCTTTTTAGGGTCTACTCTCCAAATAGACTTTGCTCCATAAGTTTTTGCTGTAGGACCTGACATCTGCTGAGGTGATTTACAAGAGGAAATATGAGGTATAATTTCTGGATAATAAATTTCAGCATACCTTACCCAGGCAGGACAACAGGATGTAAACTGAGGCAAAGCTGTTGAATGAAGCTCTTCTAAATCAAGCTCAAATTCTTCTTCCCACAAATATATAGGTAACTTTTTCAGTCCTGCATTAGCTGCTATCCTTCCAATAAGCTCTGTTCCCTCTTCCAATATGGTCTGATCAGCAGCAAAGTTATTCTCATAAATTAAAAATCCAGCTTTCTCTAAAGCTGCCCACAAGCTTCCAACTGTGATAGTTCCGGGTTCAGCTCCAAATTCTTCAGCAAGGGCAATTCTTACTGCAGGAGCAATAATTCCAACAACCTTAGTGTTTCTGTCCTTTAACTTTTCCGTAACCAAATCAACAAAACTCATCTGCTCAATAGCATTAAAAGGACAGTTAAGCAAACACTGCCCACAGTTAACACATCTGTCATAATTAATACTGTGCTTTTCTCCAGGACTTCCTTCTATTGCTCCCGCAGGACATACACTTCTACAGGTATCACATCCCACGCACATTTCTTTGTTAATTCTAATAATTCCTCTTAACTCTCCGGTTCTATATGTTCCTTCTTCCTGTAAAACCCTAAACTCAGGACCACCTTTAAACGTCCTTACTTTTACAACTTCTCCTATCATATTCACACCTCCTTTTTAGTATTACTTTTTATAATAATACGCTATTTTTTAACACTGTCAAATAAAAATATTTCCTATTTTTTATGAAAAAAGAAATTGGTAACTCCAGACGATTACTTTTTTC
>DAIQAS010000025.1:10962-15524 GCA_036781525.1 Thermodesulfobacterium sp.
AAGTTCAAAAAATTTTAAAATTTTGAAATAAATTTCAAAAAATTTTAAAATTACTAAATTAGTGATACAATTAAATTGTGTTAGAAAAGAAAATAGGAAAACGTTTTTTATTTCAAAAAAGTTTTGGTTTTTTTATTCTCGGGTATTTTTTATCCGCTATAGGTTCCCAAATTCAAAATACAGGACAAATTTGGTTAGTATATAAACTGACCGACTCCCCTTTTCATTTAGGACTTTTTAGCTTTCTAACCTCTTTTTTTAGTTTAATTTTTGTTACCTTAGGTGGAATCTTGGCGGACCTCTTTGAAAGAAAAATTTTATTAATTCTTATAAATCTTTTTTCCTTCTTTTTCTCTTTAATACTTGGAATCTTAGTATATCTAAATAAAATAGATTTTTGGTCCATTACTTTTTTGGTATTTCTATACAATTGCCTTTTAAATTCGGAAATCCCGTTAAGACAGGTATTTGTATCGGAACTTTTACCCCTTTCTCTTATTACCCAAGGGGTTGCCTTTCAGTCTTTAGCTTTTAATTTTGCTCGTTTAGCAGGGCCTTTTTTATCTGGAATAATATTAACTTACAGCTATGTATATAACTGTTTTTATTTAAATGCCTTAAGTTTTTTGATCTTTACCGTTTTTATCTTCTTTGTTAACCCAGAATTTAAAAAAATTAATCTCTCTCACTATGATAAATTAGGGAAAAACATTAAGCTCACCTTTTCTCTTATAAAGAAAAGAAAAATAAGTAAAATCATTTTATCAGTAGTAAATTATACTTTTTTCGGCAACTCTATAGTTATCCTCTTTCCTTATATCACAAATAAAATTTATCAAAAGGATCCTAAGGATTTTGCTTTTTTACTCACTGCATTAGGAGTAGGAGCAATTTTAGGAGCAGGGTGGATAATTTTAAATAAAATAAAAAATGAAATTTCTCATCTACGGAAAGCCACTTTTTTACTGGCTCTGGGAATATTAGGACTCTCTTTCTGTAGAATGTGGGATTTTGCCAATTTTTTTGCTTTTTTAATAGGTTTTTCTCTCTCTAACTTTTTTCCTGTGGCTAACGGTTTTTTACAAAAATCTGTATCAAATGAGTTTAGAGGAAAAATTATAAGTATCTTCACCTTCTCTTATCTCGGTACCTTTCCTCTGGGAGATTTAGTTATAAGTTATTTAATAGAGGTTGTAAATTTTAATTGTGTGATTATTCTTTATGTGCTTTTGCTCTTAGTAATTAATATAGCTTTACTAAAAGATAATTCGTGAATTTTTAAAAAATTTAAGGAAGTTTTTTTGCTTTTTAACAACTTTTGTCTCTTTTAAACCAAACCCAGATTTGACAAACTCAATTTTTGGTCAATAATTGATACTATATATTGTAGTTTCATAAATTTTATACCACAATATTTTGTAGGAGGAGAAAATGGAGCCTTTAGTTAGAAAAAGAAGTGGTAAGGTGGTTCCCTTTTCAAGGTTCAGAATAATAAACGCCGTCTACAAAGCCATGAAGGCTACAAAAATAGGTACAAAGACTGATGCTGAAAGGATTGCTGATGCTGTAGCTGTATATCTTTATAGAAACTATTTCAAAAAAGGAGATATCCCTCATGTAGAAACCATTCAGGATATTATTGAAAAAACTCTAATGGAAAAGGGATTTCCAGAGGTTGCCAAAGCTTACATTCTTTATCGTGAAAAAAGGCGCCAGGCAAGAGAAATCGGAAAGGCTCTTGTTGACGGAATTAATCTTATAGAGGAGTATCTTGGAAATGAAGACTGGAGAGTTAAAGAAAATTCTAACATGAGTTTCAGTCTTCAAGGACTTAATTTTCATGTTTCTTCATCAATTGTTGCTCGTTACTGGCTTGAAAAGCTTTACCCAGAGGAGGTCTCAAGAGCTCACAAAGAAGGGGATTTTCATATTCATGACCTTGGTATCCTTGGACCTTATACCTACTATGGAAAAGAAGTTGTTATTGCTAAGTATAAAGGAAAACTTCTTACCATTTCCTTTGAAAAACTCTACGAACTTTTAAAAGAAGAAGAGTATATAGTTGACAGTAAAGATTCTGCTTATGCCAAGCGTCCAGAAGATCTTTATGTGCTTGACAAAGATGGCTGGGTCAAGGTAACGAGAATTACCAAAAAAAGAAAAAACAAATCCATGAGATTTATAAAAAATAGAGGTGGTAGGTCGGTCATAGTTACTGAAGACCATCCTATGATTACAGAAAATGGAGAAAAACCTGCAAGTGAGGTAAAAACAGAAGAAGACAAGCTTTATACAGTGGATTTGAAAAAGTTGTTAGATCAAGAGGAACTCTTTAGCATAAACAAAATAGACCTGTTTAAAGAAATCAAAAAAGAAAACGGCTTTTTTAAGGAAAAGATATATTTCAACGGGCTTCCTATTGATGAGTTTCCACCTCCTGCAGATGAAGACGGAATTCTTCACACCCTTTCTTTTAATTCTCCAAGATTTATAAAACTTACTGAAGATCTTGGCTACTTTGTGGGTTTTGTTCTTGCAGAAGGATATCTTTCTTATGATGAAGACGCACCAAGATGCATTTCTGTTGTTCAAAAAGAGCTTTCCACTCTTATTGCATTAAATGATAAATTAAAAAACTGTGGCTTTTTGGGATGTATTACGCAAAAGGGCAATTTTTATGAATTGAGAATCAAAAATCCCTTTTTAAGATTTCTTTTTGAAAAGGTTTTTAAGATTGAGCCAGGAGCAAGAAATAAAAGTCTTCCTGTTGAAATCCTTTCATACAGTCTTCCTTTTGTAAAAGGACTTGTTGCAGGAATAATTGATGGAGACGGAAGCATAAATACCTGTGAAACCACTTTAAGTATAAGAATGGCGGGAAGAGCTCTTCTTGAAGGTCTTGCAGTGGTTTTAAGCCTTCTTGGCTTTACTCCAAGAGATAGAAATATAGAAGGCCAGGGACAAGAGCGCATTTTCAACGGGCGAATTATAAAACAGAATTATCCTATTTATGGATTGGGGTTCAGAAAATTAGAGGAAATAGAATTACCTTCTTATAAATATCAACAGGCGAAAGTTTCTTCTAAAGCCTGGCATGATGAAGATAAAGATACCTGGCATAAAGTAATTAATAATGAGCCTGTGGAGATTCCTGATGAGTGGATTTATGATATTACCACTGAAAGTGGAACCTTGATAGTAAATGGAATGTGGAATCACAATTGCGTGGGGTGGGATCTTTATGACCTGTTACTTAAGGGTTTTGGTGGGGTTTCAGGAAAAGTTGAAAGTAAACCTGCTAAACACTTTAGAAGTGCTCTTGGACAGATTGTAAACTTCTTTTATACCCTCCAAGGAGAGAGTGCTGGCGCGCAAGCTTTTTCAAACTTTGATACTCTTCTTGCTCCTTTTGTAAGATATGACAAGCTTTCTTATCAAGATGTAAAACAATGTATGCAGGAGTTTCTCTTTAATGTAAATGTGCCAACCAGAGTAGGTTTTCAATGCCTTTCTGAAGATACAGAAATTTTAACTCCAAATGGTTGGAAGAGGTGGAATGAAGTTAATGAAGGAGATTTTATCTATACTTTTAATCTTGAAAAGGGGACTATAGAACCTGCAAAGGTTACTTATGTGTTTAGAAGGAAGTATGAAGGCATAATGTATAACTTAAAAAATTGCAACCAGGGTCAGCTTATCTCACCTGGCCATAGAGTTGTAAGACAAATATTTAATACAGATAAATTTATCCTTCAGCCTATTGAGGAGATACTTGGGTTTAAATCTCCTATTCCAATACCTGTTACAGGAGAAAACTCAAAAGAAGATTATCCCATTTCAGATGAGGAATTAAAGCTTTGTGCCTGGGTTCTTTCAGAGGGTTCAATAGAAAAAGACGGATCTAAAAGAGTTAGTATTTATCAGTCTAAGGAAAAACATCCTGAAAATTACGAAGAAATCAAGGCTTTACTTGAAAAATTGAACCTTGAATATACGGAAAGAGAACAGGAATCCTGGGGGAAATGTATCCATATAAAACTTTCTCCAGAGTCAAGCAAGTTTGTTCATGCGGTAATGGGAAATCCAAAAAAGATATTCCCTTTTTATCTTTATCAGTTAAGTAAAAGACAGGCTCGTCTTTTCCTTGAAACTTATGCTAAGGGTGATGGATGGATTGATGGAGGGAGGATAAGAATTATAACTACTGATAAAGATTTTGCTGATGGACTTATGGCAGTGGGAGTTCTCGCAGGATACAATGTTTCCATAAGAGAACGCAAACCCGAAGTAAATAATAAAAAATTAAGATATGAGCTAACCTTTACTCAGACTAAAACTGATTATATCCAACAAATAGATAAGGTTCCTTACTGTGGTATCATCTGGTCAGTTCATACCGAAAATGAAACTGTAATTGCAAGAAGAGCTGGGCAGGTGTTTATAACTGGAAATACACCTTTTACCAATCTTACCTTTGATCTTAAGCCTTCAAAGCTTTATGCCAAGGCAAATGTCATAATAGGTGGAAAACCTCAAGAAGAAACCTATGAAGAATTTCAAAA
>DAIQAS010000026.1:0-15405 GCA_036781525.1 Thermodesulfobacterium sp.
CTCATGATGTTAAAGGCGAAGGCATTTATGCTTACATTATTCTTAAAGACGGATATGAACCTTCTGAAGAATTGAAAAAAGAGCTTGTTCAGCATATAAGAAAAGTTATAGGCCCTGTTGCTACTCCTGATGTGATTCATTTTACACCAGGACTTCCTAAAACAAGATCCGGTAAAATAATGAGAAGAATTTTGAGAAAAATAGCTGCTGGTCAATTTGAGGATCTCGGAGATACTACTACCCTTGCAGAGCCCGAAATTGTGGAAAAATTAATTGAAAGCAGAAAAAGCATAGCAATCTAAAAATAACTGAAACTGAATTTTCAAAAATCTAACCTTTAAGCCCCCTAAAAAGGGGGCTTTTTTATTTAACAAATCTATTTTACAATATAAAATTGTGAAAGATTTTGAGTTATACATTCCCACTAAAGTAATCTTTGGCAAAAAAGTTCTCAAACATATCCCAAAAGAACTCTCTAAATTAGGAAAAAAAGCTTTGTGGATTTACGGAAAAAGCTCAATAAAAAAAATCGGTCTTTATGAAAAAATTAAAGAGCTTTTATCTAAAGCCAATATAGAGTTTATAGAACTTGGCGGAGTTAAGTCAAATCCTCTTTTATCTAAGGTCAAAGAAGGAATAGAAATAGCAAAAAAATACAAACCAGACTTTATCCTTGCTGCTGGAGGAGGAAGTGTTATAGATACTGCAAAAGCCGTTTCTTGCGGATATTACTATAAAAGTGATGTATGGGACTTTTTTGAAAAGAAAGCCTATCCTGAAAAGGCACTCCCCATAGCAGTTATTTTAACTATCTCTGGAACAGGTTCTGAACTAAATGAAGTAAGTGTTATAGCTCACGACACAAAAAAAGTAAAAAGATCTATGAGAAGTCCTCTGCTTTTCCCGAAAGTTTCTTTTTTAGATCCTACTTTAACTTTTACTGTATCTCCAGAATATACAGCCTATGGAGCAGTGGATGCTTTTTCTCATGTTTTTGAATTTTTTATAAACAGAGAATACAAAAAAGATTGTCTCGCAGAAGATATAATGGCTACCATTATGAAAAATATTATAAGGTGGTCTAAAGTGGCTTTTAAAGAGCCTTTTAATTATGAGGCAAGGGCAAATTTAATGTGGGCAAGTTCTTTGGCTCTCAGTGGTATTATAAAAGCAGGAATAGGAACTTATAGATTCCCCATACATGCCATAGAACACACTTTAAGTGGAGGTTATGATATTCCTCATGGATTGGGGCTTGCTATTTTAATGCGTGCGTGGATAAAAAAATTTAGAAATAATAATCTGATTAAGAAAATTTTTATCAAGGTGTTCAATCTATCCACAAAAGATAAAGATATTTCAAGTAAAGGTTTAGAGGCTTTTGAAACCTGGTTGAAAGAGCTTAAAATACCTTTGAGTCTTAAAGAAATTGGAATACCAGAAAAAGATATAGATATAATAACTGATAAAGCTTTTGAAATATTTGTGCTATACGGAGCAGAAAAGGAATATCCGAAAGAGAAAATTAAAGAGCTACTGAAATTAGCTTATACTTAAATAAAAACTCTTTATTTTTGAACTTTCCACTCAGTAATTAAAAATTTATCAATTACGAAATGATTTGCTATTTCAAGCCTTAGAAGTTTTTTAAGACTTTTAAATCCCTCTCCTCCCACAAAAGTAGGAACATTTTCTCCTCCTACAATAACAGGAAGATGGATTATTCTTATTTCATCAACATAGCCATTTCTTACTAATTCCCAATTTATTGAAGATCCACCTTCAACCATGAGTTTTTTTATCCCTCTTTCATAAAGCATGGGAAGAAGTATGCCAAAATCTACCAGATCTTCTCCTGCCATAATTATTTCAGCACCAAGCTTTTTAATATTTTCAATCCTTTCTTGTGGAGCCCTTTTAGTTGTAACTATCATAGTTGGAGCATCTTTTGAAAAAATGTTAGCATTTAAAGGAACATTGGCAGTTGAGCAAGGAATAACACGAATAGGATTTTTCCCCTCAACATATCTTACCGTTAAACTCGGATCATCAGTTCTTACAGTTTCACAACCAACCATTATGCCATCTACCTGAGCTCTTATACTATGAAGATACTTATAAACCTCTTTTGTCATAAGACTCATCAATTCTTTACTTGAAGCTCCTCTATAAAGAGTAAGCTTTCCGTCAATGGTAACCTCTGAAACTATAACAATGTAAGGTCTATTCATCATATGCCTCTCCAAAGTTTTTGTATAGATAAATTATTCTTTGCAAAAGTGAAAAAATGGTAAGAAGAGTTATTATTTTAATGCCATAGCTTAGACCTACAGGGGCATTTAATTTTTCAAGCAGAGTAAAAAAAATAAGGAAAATATGTGTCTCTGGTCTTCCAAAAAATCCCACGTTCTCCAAAGGATCTTTTATTTTGCCCTTTATCTTTACGGCATAACCTATTTCAGCGTAAACCACCGGCTTTATAAAAGAATGCAACATGGAAGAGGTGATAGCTAAAATTGCCCAGAAAGGATCAGCGTAAAAGTAACCAACTACTCCCAGAACCAATCCATCTACCCATTTATCAGCTATCCAGTCAAAAACTGCTCCGAACTTGGTAGGTTTACCAGAAAGTCTTGCTACCACACCATCAGAAAGATCAAGAAGACCGGAAATCATTAAAAGAAATACTGCACTTAATAAATTTCCATTATAATAGGCAAGTGCAGAAGCAGAACCAATTAATAAAGATAAGAAGGTAATTAAATTAGCAGGGAAATGAAGTTTATATAAGATTGTCCCTACAGGAGTATATATTTTCTCAAAATATTCCTTTTTCCCTGTTAAATTCATATTTCAGGCAAATTTAGTTATATCAATTTATTCTATAGATAGGGGAATAAAAGTCAATGTCTAAATTTCTACTCCTCTTTTTCTAAGCTCTTCCAGTTTTCTCTCCCTACAGGTTTTACATCTAAATTCCGGTTGCGGATCATTGAGTCTGTCATAATTTCTGGTTTTAACCAGTCTGTATCCTTCACAGATTTGCCCACAGTCAGCACATACTACATTTTCCTTTATTTGCCAAAGAGGGAAAAACGCAGGTATTTTGAAATGAGATTTAAAAATTGCCTTATCTACAAACCAGAAGACATTGGCAAGTATGAATTGGTTAAGCAAAAAAGCAGGGATTGTATGAATTCTAAGATAATCACTTAATAAAAACTGAAGTAAAGCTCCGGCAATTCCTGAAAGAAAAATCCAGCGTCCAAAAACATAAATAAACCAGGTTCTCATCTTTTTAATCCTCCTTACTAATTATTTGTGTTTCTCTAAATTATATCAAAAAAATAAGACCTATAAACTTAAGAAAGTACACTATTTTTTGTGCAAATTTTATTGACAAAAAATTCAAGTAAAGTATAATAACTTCAATTTAAGTAAGTACTTACAAACTATGTCTGAAAGAACGAGAAAAAAAATTTTAGAAACGGCGCTTAAGCTTTTTTCTAAAAAGGGATATCTTGGTGCAACAACCAAGGAAATTGCCAAAGAAGCTGGTATTTCTGAGGTTACCCTTTTCAGATACTTCCCTTCAAAGGAAGTTCTTTTTAATGAAGTCATAAACACCTATTCCTTTTTACCCACACTTAAAGAACTTTTAGGAAAAGTTAAAAATGAACCATTTGAAAAAGCATTAAAAATTATAGCCTTTGAGTTTATTAAGGTCTTGGAGAGCAAAAAAGATCTCATAAAGATAATGCACTCAGAGATGCAGAGATATCCAGAAGAAATAAAAACAATCCATGAGAACATAATAGAAAATACAATAGGTCTCCTTTCTGATTATTTTAAAAGTTTACAAAAAAAGGGGAATTTAAGAGCGCTTGACTGTGTTTTTGCTGCAAGGGCCTTTCTTGGAATGTTTTTCTCTTACTTTTATGCCAAAGAAATTAAAGAGTGCTTAAATCTTAAAAAAAAAAAGACATAAACACTGTAGTAGATGCATATGTAGATATCTTTTTACATGGAACATTAAAAATTTCTTAGAGGTTTTAAGCGTTGAGAAGAGTTCTTTTAAGCATCCTCTTTATTCTTTTACTAATTTACTTAGTTTCCTGCTCTAAATCTATAGAAGAAAATCGAAGAAATCCTCAGATTCAGGCAATACCTGTCTCAGTTTATAAAATACCAGAGCCAAAAGATGTAGAAGTAAAATTGGAGTATCCTGGAAAAACAAAAAGTATTTCTTCTGTAACAGTTTTTGCAAGAGTAACGGGTATTCTGGAAAGAATGTATTTTAAAGAAGGGCAGTATGTAAAAAAGGGAGATTTACTGTTTTTAATTGAACAAGAGCCTTATAAATCTGAATATGAAAGTGCAAAGGCAAATCTGGAAAAAGCTCTATCAGAGTTTAAAAAGGCTGAAAAAGACTGGCAGAGGATAAAAAAATCTTTTGAAGATAAAGTAGTCAGTGAAGCAGAAAGAGATGAGGCCCTTTATAGATACGAGACC
The DNA here is from genome assembly GCA_036781525.1 of Thermodesulfobacterium sp. GTDB lineage: Bacteria > Desulfobacterota > Thermodesulfobacteria > Thermodesulfobacteriales > Thermodesulfobacteriaceae > Thermodesulfobacterium. The sequence goes on from DAIQAS010000026.1 coordinate 4,513, forward strand.
GCCAAAGCTAATGTAGAATATGCTAAAGCAAAATTAGAGCAAGCTAAAATAAACTTAAGTTATACAAAGGTTATAGCTCCAGAAAGTGGAATTATTGGAGAAAGAAAAATAGATGTAGGTAATTTAGTTACTTCAGGGACAGAACTTGTTAAAATTACTCAGGTCAATCCTATATATGTTGATTTTTCCTTTCCAGAGAGTGATATAACTAAAATCGGCTTTAAAACTTCTAAAAAGGGGATTCTTAGTTTAAAAGGATTACCTGTTGAAGTCTATATAGAAGACCTCCCATTGAAGTTCAAAGGACATATAGATTTTATTGACACTGTAGTTGATGAAAAAACCGCCTCTGTTAAAGCGAGAGCTATTCTGAAAAATCCAGATAGAAAACTTCTTCCAGGTCAATTCGTAAGGATTTCTATTAAAGGATTAAAAAGAAAAGGAGTGATTTTAGTGCCTCAAAAAGCAGTTTTGCAGACTCCGAGCGGACCGGTAGTGTGGGTGGTGGTCAATGGAAAAGCTGAAATGAGACCTGTAAAACTCGGAGAAGCCTCAGAAGATTATTTCATAATAGAAGAAGGTTTAAAACCTGGAGAAAATGTAATTTTAGACAACCTAATGAAAATGAGACCCGGAGCACCTGTTATTATAGACAAGGTTCTTAAGAATTAGTATCCCATGTTTTCCAAATTTTTCATAGAGAGACCAAGATTATCCGCTGTTATTTCAATTATTTTGATAATTCTCGGTATTCTTGCTATACAGGTACTTCCTGTTAATCAATATCCTGCTCTCACTCCTCCACAGATTGTTGTAAGTGCTGTCTATCCAGGGGCAGATGCTGAAACAGTCATAAAGACAGTTATTACTCCTCTTGAGGAAGCAATAAACGGCTCACCCAATATGATCTATATGACAAGTTCTGCTGACTCAAGCGGAAGCGCAAGTATTAATGTTTATTTTGAGGTGGGAACCGATGTAAATGTAGCTAAAATGGATGTTAACAATAGGGTGCAGACAGCTTTAAATAGACTTCCCGAAGAGGTAAGGAGACAGGGAATCACTGTAAGAGAGCGTTCTCCTGATATTGCTATTGTTGTGACCTTTTTCTCAGAAGGCTCTAAAAGATCGGTTGTTGATTTATCAAATTATATTCTGATAAATGTTGTAGAAGATCTTAAAAGAATACCAGGTGTAGGAGATGTGATAATATTTGATGATAAGAGCTATTCTATAAGAGTCTGGTTAGAGCCGGACAAACTGGCTAAATATGAACTCACCCCTCTTGATATTTTTAATGTAATAAATAGTCAAAATCAGCAGTTTTCTGCAGGGTCAATAGCTGAAGAACCGATAGACAGATTTACATATTTTTCCTATACCGTAAAAGGTGAGCCAAGGCTTGAGACTGTTTCTCAGTTTGAGAATATATTGATTCGCTCAAATCCCGACGGCTCAGCCTTGAGACTGAAAGATGTTGCTAAAATTGAGCTTTCCTCGGAAAACTTTAACAGAAATTCCTTTTATAAGGGACATCTTGCTATTCCTGTGGGAGTATTTTTAGCTCCTGGAGCAAACCTGCTGGAAGTAGTTTCTAATATAAAGAAAACCTTGAATGAGATTTCTAAAAATTTTCCTCCAGATATAAAATATGCCTATCCTTACGATCCTTCAATTTTTGTGAAAGAATCTATAAAAGAGGTAATAGTAACTTTTATAATAGCAATTATTCTTGTTGTTTTTGTAATTTATCTATTCTTAGGTAGTTTGAGAAGTACTATTATTCCTGTTCTTGCCATTCCTGTGTCCATTATAGGGACCTTTGCGTTTCTTTATGCCTTTAATTTTTCCATAAATCTTCTTACTCTTTTCGGTTTGATACTTGCTATAGGACTTGTTGTAGATGATGCGATTATTGTGATTGAAAACGCTGAGAGAATAATGAGGACTTATAAACTTTCTCCCAAGGAAGCAACCATAAGAGCTATGGAAGAAATTACATCTCCAATTATAGCTATAGTTCTTGTTCTTTCAGCTGTTTTTATTCCGGCAGGTTTTACAGGAGGATTTACCGGTGTTTTTTATCAGCAATTTGCCATAACCATAGCTTTTTCTATGATACTTTCTGGATTGGTTGCCCTTACTTTAACTCCTGCTCTTTGTGCAATATTTTTGGAGGGGAAGGAGAGAAAAGTTATTTTACCTGTGAGAGTATTTCAAAACTTTTTCTTAAAAACAAGAAAAAGTTTTGTTAGAGTTGCAAGGTTGGTAATCAAGTTTGCTCCTTTAGGAATTATAGTTTCTTTGCTGGTTATTATTTTTACTGTAGTTTTAGTAAGAAAACTTCCCACTTCCCTTGTGCCTATGGAAGATCAGGGGATTTTTATAATTTTTTCCAATCTCCCTCCTGGTGCATCCCTTAAGCGCACTTCGGACTATGTGAATAATAAAATAGAAGAAAGGCTCTTTAAAATCCCGGAGGTAAGGGAGTGGGTTGCCATTGCAGGGCTTGATTTGCAGAGCTTTGGATACAAAACGGATTCAGCAACAGCCTTTGTTATGCTTAAAGACTGGAAAGAAAGAAAAGAAAAGGAAAAATCGGTTTTTAGTCTTGTTCAAAGACTCAATCAGGACTTTTATAAAGATAGAGAAGCCCTTACCTTTGTGGTTAATCCTCCTCCAATAAGAGGAATGAGCCTTACCGGAGGTTTTGAACTTTATATTCAAGATAGAAAGGGAGGCTCTGTTTACGACCTTTATAAATATACTCAGGAACTGATAAATGAAGCCAGTAAAAGACCTGAACTTACAGCAGTAAGAACTACTTTCATACCCAATGTTCCTACTTACAAAGTTATCGTGGATAGGGAAAAAGCCAAAGCTTATAATGTGGAAATAAGCGATGTTTATAGGACCTTGGCTATGATTTTCGGAAAATACTATGTCAATGATTTTAATCTGTATGGAAGAGTTTTTCATGTAAATATGGAAGCAGAAAGTAGATTTAGAGACGATCTTGGGGATTATAGATTTATTTATGTTCGTTCAAAAACAGGAGAGCTTATTCCTGTAAGTAGTCTTATAAAGATAGAAAGGGTTGCTGATCCTTCAATTATAGAAAAATTTAACATGTTCCCTTCTGCCAAAGTCCTCGGGCAAGCTAATTTGGGCTATTCTTCTGGAGATGCTATAAAGGCGATTTCCGAAGTTGCTAAGAAGGTTTTGCCTTCTGGATACACTATTGCCTGGTCTGGAACATCTTATCAGGAAATAAAGGTAAAAGGAAAGACGGGAAAGGTTTTGTTTTATGCCATTATTTTTGTGTATCTAATTCTTGTTGCCCTTTATGAAAGCTGGAGTGCACCGCTTGCCATTATGCTCTCAGTACCTTTTGCCATTTTTGGAGCAAGCCTGGGAATGTATCTTTTGGGTCTGGAAAATGATATTTATTTTCAGGCAGGGCTTTTGGTTCTTATTGGGCTTTCTGCAAAAAATGCCATTCTGATTGTTGAATTTGCAGAAGAAAGGCTGAAAAGAGGAATGCCTCTTCTTTCTGCAACTCTTGAAGCGGCAGAGCTAAGATACAGACCTATTATAATGACTTCTTTTGCCTTTATAGCAGGTGCCCTGCCACTGATGTTTGCTAAAGGAGCAGGAGCAAACAGCAGAGAAGTAATAGGAACAACTGTGGTTACCGGAATGCTTTTTGCTACAGTGTTTGGCATATTTTTTATACCGCTTTTTTATTATTTAATTGTAAAAATAAGAGAAAAGATAAAACCTTCAGGTGTATTAAAAGGCCTGAGTCTAATTTTTGTTTTTCTTTTCTTCCACAGCTGTAGTTTGGCTCCTGAGTATAAAAAACCAGAAATTCCTCTTCCTGAAAACTTAAAAATTGAAGAAAAAATTTCTGAAAATACAACCAAGGTAGATGCTATATATGTTAAATGGTGGGAAAACTTTGGTGATCCTTTTTTAAACAAATTGATTGAAGAGGCACTTAAGAATAACGATGATCTTAAGATATATGTAGCAAGAGTGGAGCAGGCTCTTGCAAATCTAAGATTTAGCAAAGCTGAACTTTATCCTGAAATCACCTATTCTATTTCAGCAAAAAGGGAAAGATATTCCGAGGAGATGTATGAGTTTATGGCAGGAACAGAAAATATTTTTAACCTTTCTGCTACGGTTTCCTATGAACTTGATTTGTGGAAAAGATTAAGAAATGAAGAAAGGGCATCTTTTTCCCGTTTTTTAGCGGCAAGGGCTGAAAGGGATGCCTTTCAGATAAGTCTTATTTCAAATGTTGCTACTCTTTATTTTGATCTCATTGCAGTAGAGAAAAAGTTGAGAATTGCTGAAAATTTCCTTGAAGTTCAAAAAAATATCTATGAATTCAGAAAAAAACAGTATCAAAATGGACTTGTTGATGAATTAGTGGTGGAACAGGCAAAAGCAGAGTATGAAGCAACAAGACTGAAGGTTGAAGACTTAAGAAACCAGAAAGAAAATCTTAAGACTTCTCTCAGTTTGCTTATTGGTAGAAATCCAAGGGAAATTTTTGAAAAAGAGGTTACTATAGCTGGGGATCTTCCTAAACCTTTACCTATTCCTTCTGCCCTACCTTCAACCATTCTACAAAAAAGACCCGATATTATAGCTGCAGAAGAAAGATTAAAAGCAGTAAATTTTGAAATTGGAGTTGCAAGATCAGCCTACTTTCCCTTAATCAGCTTGACCGGAGCTTATGGGTTTGAGAGTATGGAATTATCAAATCTTATAAAGCATTCAGCTTCCGTCTGGAATTTGGGTGCAATTATTACAGGAACTATTTTGGATTTCGGAAGGACCAAAAGTATGGTTGAGCTTAAAGAAGCTGAGAAAAAAGAAGCACTTTACAATTATGTAAAGACCGTAAAAACTGCTTTTAAAGAGGTTTATGATGCACTTGCCAACCTTTCATCAACTTACAAAAAACTTTCTTCTCAGCAAAATCAAGTTAATACTCTGGAAAAGGTGCTCAATCTTTCAGAAAAAAAATTTGAAAAAGGACTTACAGATCACTTAACAGTACTTATTGCTCAAAGGGATTACCTTAATTCTCAGCTAAATTTAATTTCGCTTAAAGCCGAGCTTCTTAAGAATTATGTTTATCTCTATAAAGCCCTCGGTGGAGGCTGGCAGCAGTTTTAAATCTTTACAAAAAAGAAAGAAATGTTATATTTTTATAAATGTAGAATAGTTCCGGGGTCGTCTAACTGGCAGGACATGGGACTTTGGCTCCCAGAATCGTGGTTCGAATCCACGCCCCGGAACCAGGAAATTTGGAGGAGTGGCCGAGAGGTCGAAGGCGCTCGCCTGCTAAGCGAGTGCACGGGCTAAAACCCGTGCCGCGGGTTCGAATCCCGCCTCCTCCGGATGTTATATAAACTAAAGCCGGCGTAGCTCAACCGGCAGAGCGTGGGATTTGTAATCCCAAGGTTGAGGGTTCAAGTCCCTCCGCCGGCTTATTTTCTTCTCTCTACCTTTGTATCTAACCGTATAAACTCCTTTTATCAACTTTCAAAACATTTAAAGTTGTTAAGATTTTCTTGATTTTACTTTGAGGCTAATTTTTTTACTTTATCCAAAATAAAAAAGAATTTGCATCTTTAATAGTAAAATTGGTAAAGGTGTTGTAAAATATTTAAAGTTTCTTAAAAATACATAAAAGGAGTTAAAAAAATGATTTTTAAGGATTATAAAAATTACTTAGAAAAAAAGGAAAGGCTTTGCGAGAATTTAAAAGGAAAATACGGTTGTATTATAGAATTCAACGGATTTGTAAGAGAATATGATCTTGTAGAAGGTAAAGAAGTTCCTGCAAAGGGTCTTAATATTAAAGAAATAGTAATTGAAAAATTAAAAGAAATAAGAGAAGAAGCTATAAAACAATTTGGACTTATAGAGGTTATTATTTATCATGCGGTCGGATTTCTAAATGTAGGAGAAAGAGTTACCTCAATTGCGGTTTTTGCAAGACATAGAAAAGAGGCCTTTCTTGCCCTTTCTTTTATAATAGATGAGATGAAAAAATATCACTGATTTTCCGCTTCTTTTAGCTCTTTTATTAATTCCTTTCTTCTCTTTTTATAGTATCTTTCTTCTTCACTAAATATACATCCGCAATAACCCTGTCTATAAACATTAAGGTTTTTTGCAATCTCCTGCCCTTCTTTATAGCCTGCTCTAAAATCTTCATAAAAAAAGGGGATTTTATAACGATAACTCAAGTCTTCTGCAATTTCTTTTATAAGCTCATGATTCTGGTAAATACTATAAATCATGGTTGTGGTAAATGCATCTGCTTTCAGCTCAAGAGCCTTTTTAACCGTAGCAGTAAGTCTCATTATATAACACCTTTCACACCTTTTACCGGGTTTATCCCAGAGCATAAAAGTTTCATTAATAAATTTTCGCAAACCATACTCTTTATCCCAGATAACCTCAAAATCAAAAACTTTCTGAATTTCTTCAAGAGCTTTTATTCTCTGACGAAACTCTCTATAAGGATGAATATTTGGATTGTAAAAAAAGCCTTTAAAATTTATTCCCTTTTCTTTAAAATATTTAACAGGATAGATGCTGCAGGGTCCGCAACAAATGTGAAGAATTATCATAAATCAAATTTTAAGCTATAATTAGAATTTATGCAAATAAGAATAAGAGATTTACTAAGTGTTCCTAACCTTTTAAGTCTATATAGACTGATTTTGGGATTAATATTTCCGTTTCTCTGGATAGAAAAGGTAGATACAAAAATACTTCTTTTTTTAATAGGTACAGCTGCTTTAAGTGACACTCTCGATGGAAATATTGCAAGAATTTTTAAGAAAAAGACAGATTTAGGAAAAATTCTTGATCCAATCGCTGACAAAGTTTTTATAAATATGCTTTTTTTCTTGCTTTACTTAAATAAATATATTTCTCTGGAACTTTTTTTAATTATTATACTAAGAGACCTGAGTATATTGATAGGTGCAGGTATTTTGTTCTTAAAATATTCTCAGGAAATTAGTTTTAGCCCTACCTATCTTGGAAAAGCCTGCACTGTCTCTCAGCTTTTGTTTTTACTTTTATACTTCTTACACATTTTCATAAAATCTCTTAATACCTCTCTGATTTTTTCCATTACTCAGATCGTAATTTTTCTTACTATTCTTTCAGGGGTACACTATGGAATTTTGTTTTATAAAAGTTTCAGGAAATCTCCTGTAAGATGATCTTTTCCCATTTCAGAAAATCTTATTTTTATAATTTTTCCTTTTAAATCCTCATCTTTTATATTAAGTTCGTCTAAATTTAAATACGTGGTAATATAATTTTCCGAAAGGGATTTCCACATATTTTTATTTTTATCAAAGTTTTCAACCACAGCCCTTCTTACTTTCCCAAGCTCTTTTTTAAGAAGCTCTTTTCTTTTTTCTTCTATCAAATCTTTTAAAAGTTTTTTTCTTTTCTCTATCTCTTTTTGAGAAACTTTGGGGTTTATTTTTTCAGCAGGAGTGCCAGGTCTTTCTGAATAAGGAAAAATATGAAGCCAGTTTATGGGAGAATTTTTTATAAGTTCATAAGTGTCTCTAAAGTCTTCTTCTTTTTCTCCGGGAAAACCCACAATAACATCTGCTCCAAAGGTTGCATAAGGATAGATTTCATAAAGCTTTTCTAAAGTTTCTCGATATTTTTCTCTGGTATAATGCCTGTTCATGAGTCTTAAAATTTTATTAGAGCCGCTCTGTAAGGGGATATGAAAATGGGGTGCTATAAACTTGCTATTTTTAATAAATTCCAAAAAATCTTTGTCTATTTCATTAACTTCTAAAGAGGATAATCTCAGAATAAATTCTTTGTTAAATGTGTTTAAAAATTCTTCTATTTTAAGCATAAGGTCTGTTAATTTCTGAGGAGGATTTAAATCAACTCCCCATTTTCCAAGATGAATTCCCGTTAATACTATCTCTCTATATCCATTTTCAATAAAAATTTCAATTTGTTTTAAGATATATTCTACTGGGACACTTCTTGGACTTCCTCTTACATAAGGAACAATGCAGTAACTGCAAAAATTGTCACATCCGTCCTGAACCTTAACAAAGGCTCTTGAGTGACCGAAAAAGTTATTAAGAACTACAGGATAACAGGTTTTTTCTTCTGAAATGTCTTCTACAAAAACATAGGGAGATGAATTTTCTTTATCATTCAAAACAATTTTTAAAATTTCTGCGATTTTAAATTTTTCTTTCTGCCCCAGGATTAAAAATTTAGTTTTATTATTGTTGAAAAGTTTTACAGATTCTTTGAAAAATTTCTGGGCATAACATCCTGTAACAACTATGATTAAAGGTTTTAGTTTAAACCATTTTTTTATTATTTTTCTTGTCTCAGCTTCTGCTTTTTCAGTAACAATGCAGCTATTTAAAATTAAAATTTCGGCCTCTTCTTCTGAAGAAAAAGAAAATCCCTCCTCCGTTAATTTTTCAATAATAAAAGCACTTTCCACCTGATTTACTTTACATCCAAGTGTTTTTACGAAAAAGTTTTTTACTCTCATATCACCACTCTTGGGTATTTAATAATATATAATCATTTCCCCGATTTACAAAATTGTTATTTCTTTGCTTTTGTATTATACTAATAATACAATTGCAGGAGGTAATAAAATGAAAATAAGAACAAAATCAAAAGAGTCAACGGAGCCCAAAGTTACCTTAACTATAAAAATTCCTTTAAAAGAAAAAATAGCTTTAATAGAAGAAGCTAAGAGAAGAAATATAACAGTTACAGAATTAATAAGAATTGCAATTAAACAAGAACTCAAAATTTCAAAAAAATTTCTCCATGGTCTAACCCAAGACCTTTAAATATAAAAGATTTTAAAAGAGAAGATCTTTATGAATAAAATATTTTTGGATACAAATGTTCTTGTATCTGCGATAGATACAACAAGAAAAAATCATAGAAACGCTCTCAAACTTATTGAAAAAATTAAAGAAAGAAAATATCAAGCCTTTATTTCAACTCAAATTATAGGAGAAATTTTATGTAGTTCTTACTAAACAATTAGGAGGAGTATTTTCTCCATTAACTCCAAAAGAAGCTGAAAAGGAAATTAATGATTTGCTTTCTTCAGAAATATTCACTATTTTACCAATTACGGATTCTATTCTAAAAACTGCAATATTTCTTTCAGCTGAAAGAAATATAAAAGGAATAAAATTCTGAGATGTTTTAATTATAGCCACTATGATAGAAAATGGTATTTCCACCATTTATACAGAAAATTTAGACGATTTTACAAAATTCAATGATCTTATAACAATAAAAGATTTAAATAAAATATGAAATATTTAATTAAATTTTTCTAAAAAATTTTTTATCGCTTCTTTAAGGTATTTTTCATATCTTCTTTCCCCAATAGCTCTTCTTCCAAAAACAAAATTAAATTCACTAACAAGTGGAGTGTTATCCTTAAAAAGAAAGTCTATGGCAACAAGATTAAAATGAGTATTTCTTATAACTTTATTGGTAAGTTCTAAAACTTTCTTTTTCAAGTCTCTCTTCGGGCAGGGAATAATCTTTCCTTCCTGTGCTAAATTCTTTTTAAATCCCCCTTCTCTAAAGATTACTAAAATTTTTTCTCCTATCACATAAGCTCTTGCATCAAACTCACAGGGAATATATTCCTGAATAAGAAAACCAAATCTTCCTTCTCTTTCCCATTTTTTAACTTCTTTAAGCACACCTTCAAAATCTTCTCTATTTTTCACCAAAAAAACCTCTTTTCCTTCATCTCCATAATTTCCCTTTATTACACATGGAAATTTAATTTCAAAATTTCTTTTATAAGGGTTTTCTTCTAAGCCACACAGCCTTGGAACAACAACAGTTTCTGAATGAGGCAAATTTAAAAGCTTAAAAAGAAAAACTTGCCCAATTTTTCCAGGATATAAAAATCTGAAAGTATATTCCGGAAAAACGGGTATACCTGAATTTTTTACAAAAAAGTAAAGTTCAGGACTAACTGTAGGAGGAAAGATAATCGCTTTTGCTTTATTTAAAATTTCAAAAAACTTCTCATTTAAGGGCTCAAACTGAAAAAAGTTATAGTCTCCTTTGAAAATGGGTAAAAATGAGATAATCATCAAACTCTTTCTTTCAATTGAGAAATAAGTAAATTCAAATCTGATGTAAAAGTTTTAACTTTATTTAAAGTTTCAGCAATTGTCTCCTCTCCTTCAGGATATTCGTGAGTCAAAATATTTCTCAATTCTCTCATAAATGTCCACTTTTCCCAGTTAATAGATAATCCCCTTTTTTCTGCTAAATTTATTACATCTTTCATAAATAACTCTTCGGTTTCCTCTCCTTTAAGTGCAAGATAAATTCTTAAAAGCTTGCCTATGCCTTCTTGAAGTTTAGAAAAACGATAGGCAATAGTATCAAGCAAGCTTAGGGTTTGCAAGCTCTTTTTTAATTCTTTTATGTCTTTCTCGGATAGAGGAAATTTTTTAATTTTTTCAAGCTCTTCAAAGGTTTTCTGTAAGATTTCATGATGTCTTAAAACTTCTTTTAAAATGTAATTATATCTCTCTTTCAAAGTTCAATTCCTTCTGACAAGGCTTTTTTTTCAATTTTTCTTTCTGGATCTTTTTCTAAGATAATGTCAATTTTTTGTTCTTCCAGTGCAGACCACAATTTTGCTAAAAATTTAGCTTTTCTTTCTAATAAATTGTCTTTAAATCTCGGTATAATATAAAGGTCTATATCTCCTCCCTTTTTTTCAGGGTAAACTCTACTACCAAAAAGATAAACCTTAGTGCCATATCCGAAAACCTCTTCGGCACTCTTCTTTAT
>DAIQAS010000027.1:0-8412 GCA_036781525.1 Thermodesulfobacterium sp.
GCAGCTCTTGCTTATTTTACAGGTTCAAAGGCTCATAATATTAGAGTTAGAGAGCTTGCTTTAGAAAAGGGATTAAAAATAAACGAGTACGGGGTATTTAGAGGAGAAAAAAAGATTGCAGGAAAGACAGAAGAAGAGGTATACGCTTCTGTAGGATTGCCCTTTCTTCCTCCTGAAATAAGAGAGGATAGAGGAGAAATAGAGTTAGCTCTGCAAGGGACACTACCTAAATTGGTTGAGTATGATGAAATTCTTGGTGATGGGCATGTTCACTCTAAGTATAGTGATGGAACAGCAAGTTTGGAAGAGATAATAGCCAAAGCTGAAAAACTTGGTCTTTCTTGGGTGGCAATTTGTGATCATTCTCAAGGATTAAAAGTAGCAGGAGGTGTTCCAGTTGAAGATCTTTTTAAAAAGAAAAAGCATATAGAAGAATTAAACAAAAGATCTCCTAAAGTAAAACTAATTTTTGGAGCTGAAGTTGATATACTTTCTGACGGAACACTTGATTATCCCGATGAGGTTTTGGCTGAAATAGACTTTGTTATTGCTGCTATACATACAGGATTTCAGCAAACAGAAGAACAGATTACTAATAGAATAATCTCAGCCCTTAAACATCCCTTGGTTCATGCCATTGCTCATCCTACAGGAAGGATTATAGGGGAGAGAGAACCCTATGCAGTAAACATTCAAAAGGTTATAGAAGTAGCTTCTCAATATGGTAAGGCTTTAGAAATAAATGCTTATTATAAAAGGCTTGATTTGAATGATATAAATACAAGGGCTGCTAAAGAAAAGGGAGTGCCTTTGATAATAGGGACTGATGCGCATTTTATAGATCAGATTGAATATCTCTCACTCGGAACAGCTGTTGCGAGAAGGGGTTGGTGTGAGAAAAAAGATATATTAAATACTTTAACTTATGAAGAATTTATGTCTTGGCTTAAAAAAGTAAGAAATCAAACCTAAAAATACTCTGAAAAACCTTGCAATATTTAGAGCTTAGAGAAATTTATACTCATAATCTAAAGGGATTTGATTTAAAAATCCCGTTAAACTCCTTAGTTGTTATTACAGGTCCTTCTGGCTCTGGAAAAAGCTCTCTTGTAATTGATACCATTGCTGAGGAAGGAAAAAACAGGCTTTTTCAAATATTAAATTATTCTCAGGAAGTAGTTTTTAGTAATGTTCCAAAGGCTAAATTTATTTCTTCAATTCCTCCTGTCATAGCAATGACTCAGGGAGTTAAAAATTGGTATCCTTATAAGACAGTAGGAGAGCTTCTTTCCTTGTATCAGTTTTTACAAATGCTTTTTGAAGAATACGGGGAATATAAATGTCCTTCCTGTGGAAAACCGAACAGAATAACTACTTTTAACAAAGCTATTAACTGGTATAAAAGGTTAAAAGAAGGAGAAAAATTCTATTTTTTACTTCCTCTTTCAGAAGCTTCACCCAAGGCTTTAGAATTCTTAATTTCTCAAGGTTACACTAAATACATATTAGATGATAAAGAGATAGACCTTTCTGAAGAAAGGTTACCTAAGAGATTCAACAAAGTTTACTTATTACTTGATAGAATGATAAAAGAAAAGGGAAGCCTTGATAGGTTTTTAGAAAACTTAAGATTGAGTTTGAGTTTAAATCAGGGTAGGGTAATAATAAAATTTTTAAACGGAGGAGAATATTTTTTTAATCTTAAACCTGTTTGTCTTTTTTGTGGAAATCATTTATTAACAGAGTGGATCAAATGTAGAGAGTGCAATGGTTACGGTTATAAAGATAAGATAGTTTGTAAAACCTGTGAAGGATTGAAGATAGATCCTGTAATACTTAATAGCAGGCTCTTTGAAAAATCCTTAAAGGAATGGTTTCAATTATCCTTAGAAGACTTTTATAATACTTTAAAAGATCTGGCAATTAGCGAAAGTTTACAATTATGGCTTGATTCCATTTTCTATAAGTTAGAGAAAGCCTTATTTTTAGAGGCAGGTTATCTTAAACTTTCTACTCCTGTTTTTGAACTCTCTGTTGGAGAAAGAAAGCTTTTAGAGCTTCTTCTTATATTTAGTATTAATCTTAATGGAGTTCTTTATATATTGGATGAACCTACCCTTGGATTGGATATGGATAGAAAGAAAAAACTTATTATGCTTTTGAGAAATTTAATAGATGCTGGGAATTCCGTTATTCTAATAGAACATGATCCATATATTATCGAAAAAGCTGATTATATAATAGAGCTTGGTCCAGAGGGTGGAGAGAAGGGTGGATATTTAATAAAAGCAGATTTTAGAGAAAACTTTTTAAAAGAATCAAATAACTTAATCTCTGTTTATTTAAATGGAAAAAGTAAACTTGAAAGAGAAATTATAGATAAAAAGGAAAATTTTGTTGAGATAGCTATAGAAGGAGAAAAAATAAAAATATTAAAAAATGGGTTAAATCTGATCTATGGTAAAACGGGAAGTAAAAAAACTTCTATTTTTACCAAACTTTCTGAAATTTTAGAGGAAAAAGGAGAAAAGGTTCTTATAGCTGAAACAAAAGAGATTAGGAGAAGAAATGATCTTTTGATAAGCTATACTGGGATCTGGGATGATTTGAGAGAAATTTTGATAAAACTTCCTTCTGCAAGAGTAAAAGGGCTTACCAAAAGACATTTTAGCTTTTATACCAAAGAGGGAGTTTGTTCAGCCTGTAAAGGTAAAGGAAAGAAAACTTGGGAAACTGAAAATTTAAAGTTAGATTACATTTGTGAAGAATGTATGGGAAAACGTTTAAATCCTGAAGTGCTTAATCTTATCTATAAAGGATTTAAAATTTCTGAAATTTTTGATTTTAATATTGATGAAATGCTACCTGTATTTAGAAATATTTATCAGATTAAAGAAAAAATTTTGTTGTTAAAGGAGCTTAATCTTTCTTATTTAAAGTTAGGACAGGAAATTAGCAAGCTTTCAGGAGGAGAAATAAATAGACTTTTTATAGCAAAAAAATTTTTTCAAAAGACTAAGTTTGACTATATTTTTTTAGAATTCCCTTTGCAGGGACTGCATTTAGAAGATATTAAAAGATTTTTGAATTGGCTGACTACCTTAAAGGAAAATAAAGTTACGATTGTATTTGTAGAAACAAATCCGCTTGCCTTGTTCTTATGTGATTGGTTAATAGAGGTTGAAAAAGGTAAAATTAATTTTTGGGGTAGTTCTGAAGATTGGTTTAAAATATGTAAAAAGAAGAATTGTGAAAAAGATATATTTTTTTATGAGAAATTTTTTAATTATAAAAATTAACTATTTTTTAAAAGCTTTAATAATAAAAAAAGCAAAAAAACATAAAAATTTAGAATAAAAAGGGGATTTTTAGATGTATAAAAGAAATTTTGTTTTTATTAGCTCTTATATGCTCTTGACTTTTTTTTGAAGTTTTAACAAAATTCTAAAACTTAAAGATGAATTCTGTTTAATGGGAGGATAATTCTAATGAAAGAAAGTTGGGATTGGGGAACAAAAAATAAAGTAATTGCAAATATAAAAGAATGGAAAGAGAAATATATTGATATAAGAGAACTTACTCCTTCTCCAGATGGTGAAAAAATTGCAGGAATAGTTCAGCCAGAGACAAGAAGATTTACTTTATGTGTGAATGGAGAGACCTGGGAAGACCTTTTTGATAGAGTATATTCTTTGAAGTTTAATTTGGAAAATCAGCCTATTTGTCTTATCTATACTGATTATCAGTGGACGGTGGCTATAGGAGATAAAGGTGAAACGAGATGGGAAAATATGTTTGATATGATGTGGAATTTAACTTTAAGTGCGGATACAAAGAGTATTGCAGTTAATATAAGAACTTCTGAGATGACAAGTGGCGTGAGTCTTAATGATCAACCATGGGAGGAGACATATCCTGAAATTCAGGGATTAGTTATGAGTCCTGATGGAAGTAAAGTTGCTTCATGTGTGCAGATAAATCAAAGAAGAGAATTGGATATTTTTTGGTTTTATGAAAAAAACTTTACTATAGCTATAGATGGTAAGACCTGGGATAAATCTTTTCTTTATCTTTGGGCTCCTACTTTTAGTAGTGATGGTAATCATGTAGCTGCCTGTTTAATGACTGATTTAGCTAAATATACCATTATAGTTGATGGAAAACCTTGGAATAAAGAATTTGGAGGGTGTTGGGAACCTATTTTCGTTCCTGGGACTGCAGATGTTATTGCACCTGTTCAGACCCCACAAGGTTGGACTTTAGCTAAAAATGGTGATCCAATATGGCCATATTTTATTCAAGTTTGGAAACAAAAATTTAGTCCTGACGGTAAAAAATTAGCTGCTGTTGTTGCAGTAGATGTGGGGAAGTGGACAGTAGCTGTGGATGGTAATCCTTGGAAAACTGTTTTTAATCAGATAGTTGCTAATCCAATTTTCAGTCCTGATGGGGAAAGAGTTGCTACGGCTATTAAACATAATGACAAATGGGGAGTTGCAGTAGATGATAAAGTTTGGGAAGAAACTTTTGATATGGTCTGGGATCCTGTATTTTCTCCAGCAGGAGATAAAGTAGTAGTTAGGGCCGAAAAAAACGGAAAATACTATATTGTTGTTAATGGAAAAGTAGGTAAAGAAGCTTATGAATGGGTTTGGGACCCTGTATTTAGTCCAGATGGAAATAAAATTTTAGTAAGATGTATAAAAGACGGAAAATATTGTAGAAAAGTATTTTCAATTGACGAAATATAAAAAAGAGGGAGAGAGATGGGATTCTTAGAAAGTGTAGCTCTTTATAATTTTTTAAGAGGACCTATGATATGGATAACTTTCTTAATTTTTATAGTAGGAAGTATTTATAGGATTTATACGCTAATAAATCTGGCTAAAAAAGAAAAGGTGGTTTTACCTTTTATCAATATCAAAGCAGCTATTAAATCTTGGTTACACTGGCTAATTCCCTTTGGTTCAAGAAGCTGGAGATTACGTCCCATTTTTACCATTTTTACATTTATTTTTCATACAGGTATAGTTTTTGTTCCTATTTTCCTTTATGCTCATAATGCCTTGTGGTATGAATCTTGGGGCATTTCTTGGTGGACTTTATCAGAAACTGTGGCAGATGTATGGACAGTTTTTGTAATAATTGGTTGTTTGTTTTTTATTGGTAGAAGATTATTTGATCCTACTGTTAGATTTGTTACTACCTATTCTGATTTTATTTTTGTTTTTATATGCCTTTTTACCTTTTTAACAGGCTTTTTAGCTCATTATCAGTGGATTTTGCCTTATAGAGCTATGTTAAACCTTCATATACTATTTGGAGAAATGATGCTTATTGCTATTCCTCTTACAAGGCTTACTCATATGTATTATTTCTTCTTTACAAGGGCTTGGATGGCTTCTCAGGCAGCAATATGGAGAACTAAAGATTGGTAAAAATTGTGAGGAGGGGATAAATAATGGCAACTAAACCTGAAATTTCAGAAGAAAAAGAAGAATTGTATGTAAGTCCATATTTTCCAGAATATGTTAGACCTAAAATAGAAGATCCGGGCCTTGATGAGACTATAAAAAGATTAACTCCTGAGAAAATAGAAAAGGCTTATCAAGCAGTTTTTGGTAAAAAAACTGCAAGAATACGAGCTATTGTAGAAACATGTATTCATTGTGGACTTTGTGCTGAAGCTTGTCAGTGGTATCTTTCCAATGATAGAGACCCTACTTATGCACCTGTTGCAAAGGTTAAGATGACAGTATGGGAATTGATGAAGAGACAGGGTAAAGCTGATCCTAAACTCGTATATGATATTGCAAGAATAGCATTTACAGAATGCAACATATGTCACCGTTGTAGTCTTTATTGTCCCTTTGGATTAGATATTACTTTTATTATTGGTTTGGTAAGAAGATTTTGTTTTATTCTCGGAGTTATTCCTCAGCGTCAATTTGATCAAGCGCAAGCACATATAGTTACTCAAAATCAAGTATGGATGTCTCAAAATGATTATTTAGATACACTTTTTTGGAGAGAAGAAGAAGGTATTTATGAACTTAAAAATTTGACTATTCCAATTGATAAAGAGGGTACTGAAATTATTTGGTTTCCATTAGGAGCAGAACCTAAAAATGGTCCTTATCATATAGATAGAATTGCTAAAATTTTTCAGGTAGCTGGCATTAATTGGACTATGGCTTCTCAGGAGATTTGGGATAGTAGTAATATGTCTATGTTTGTACGTGACTTTTTTACTATGCAAAGGATTGTTAGAGGTTTATACGAGAATGCAATAAGGTTGCGATCAAAACGAATAGTTTTAACGGAGTGAGGGCATCCAAGGTTTGCCACCAGTATGGTGGCCCCACCTATGTTGGGATATAAAGAGACACCTTTTGAGGTTATGCATCCAGGTGAATTTTACTATGAACTTTTGGTTAGTGGAAGATTAAAAATAGATCCTGCAAAAAGAATAAAAGAACCTGTTACCTTGCAGGATCCTTGTAATATTATAAGAAGAGCAGGAGCTGCTGAAAAGTTTAGGTATATTGTAGAACAGTGTTGTGAGGATTTTAGAGAAATGTATCCAAATAGAGAGCATAATTTCTGTTGTAACGCAGGGGGAGGACTTGCAGCATTATCTCAGTGGGCTTCTCATAAAGCAAGAGGAAATAGAGTAAAAGCCGAACAGATAATGGCAACAGGCGCTAAAATAGTTATTACTCCTTGTCACAACTGTAATACAGGAATAAAAGATATTATAAATTATTGGAAACTTCCTGTAAAAACAATGTTTTTTGATGAATTAATTGTTAATACTATGTATATTCCAGAAGAATTGCAACCTGAGGTATAGAGGGGTATAAATATGAAAAAAGGTAAAAGTTTATTAATACTAATTACTAGTTTAGTTTATATTGTTTTGATAATTTATGGAATAAAAAAAGTTTACACCGCTCCGATCTCTCCAGTTAAAGAAAAAATAATCACTCAACCACAGAATAATCTTGTTATTGCTAAGACAGATGTATTTGGAACTTTAGAAAGACCGCAGGTAATTTTTAATCATCAAAAACATGTTGAAGCAATTAAAAAAGAAGGAAAAAAAGAATGGGAAACCTGTAGTATTTGTCACAGAATAGAAAAATCGAAGATAATAAAAGAAGGAAAAATAATAGAAACAGAAGGTTTTACTTTTGAATTCCCTAAAAAGAAAGTAAAATTAGAGAAAGAAGCCTTAAAAAAAGCTTATCATGATGAGTGTATAGGGTGTCATAAAGAAAGATTAAAAGAAAAGAAAAAAAGTGGGCCTATTACTTGTGGAGATTGTCATATAAAAGAATATGAGCTTGTAAAAATTAAATATCCTGTAGTTGAATTTGATCCTAAACTTCATTACGATCATGAAACAAAACTTAAAGAAAGAATTGGCAAAAAGGATTGTAGTATCTGTCATCACACTTACGATCTTAAAGAAAAAAAATTAATTTATAAAAAAGAGACAGAAGAATCGTGCTATTTTTGTCATGATTTCAATACAAAAAAACTTACAGATGCTCAGAAAAAGGCTTTTGAAAAAGGTTTAGATAAACAAAAGGCTTTTCATAAACTCTGTATAAATTGTCACATTACTGAGCTTTCTAAGCTTAAAAAAGCTGGTCCTGTAGAATGTATCAAATGCCATACAGGTAAATATAGATCTATAGAGGAGTTGAAAAATATTCCAAGACCTGATAGAAAACAGCCTAAGGTAGTTTTTATTACACAAGATAATGCTACTACAAGAGAAGTTTATTTTGATCATTCATTCCATGAAAGAGAACATAAAACATGTAGAGAATGCCATCATTATAGTTTGAAATCTTGTAAAGAATGTCATTCAATTACTGGAAAAGAGGAAGGTAACTGGATAAATTCTGCTCAAGCAATGCATAATGTATTTTCTAAAAGAAGTTGTATAGGATGCCATTACCACTATGTTAACTCCAAAAAGGAATGTTCTGGTTGTCATTTCTTGATGAAACCTGTTGATATAGCTACACTTAATCCAAAATCTGAATTATGCAATAAATGTCATACAGGGAAACAAAAACCTTCTATATCTCAAATTAGTAAACTTTCTGCAGGTCAAATAAAAGATAATATTAAAATAGAGATATTAAAGAGAGAATATGAACCAGCTGAAATGCCTCATTTAGTTATAGTTAATAAATTAATAGAAAATTCTAATAAAAGTAAACTTGCTGCTTATTTTCATAGAAATGAAAAAACAATTTGTTTAGGATGTCACCATAATACACAAAAAACAGAGATTGATAGGAAAAAAGCACCTTTATGCAGAAGCTGTCATCCAATAATTTCTCAAACTGAAAAAACAAGACTACAAGCTGCATATCATATACAATGTATAAATTG
>DAIQAS010000027.1:8422-9524 GCA_036781525.1 Thermodesulfobacterium sp.
GCCAGAAGAAGTTAAGTTAATTTCTGCATATCATATTGGTTGTTTGGGATGTCATAAAAAGATGGAATTAAAGAAAGGTATTAAATGTGTAGAATGTCATAAAGAGCCCCCTATAAAGTTTAAAGAAATAGTTACTGAGAAAAACTGGAAAACTATAGAAAAAAATAAAAAAGATATACTTCAAGTATGGCATCCTGAATAAGTCGGAGGCAAGAAATGAAAAAAATAAATAGAAGAGAGTTCTTAAAAATTGCAGGGAATACTTTGATATTTAAAACACTGTTTTTCAATTCAGAAAGTTGGGCAAAAGAAGAAAAGGAATTTTACGGATTACTTGTAGATACTACGAAATGTATAGGATGCCGTCGTTGTGAAAGAGCATGTGCAGAAGCTAATGGATTACCGGTACCAGATATTTCAGAAGAAAAAAATAAAGAAATATTTAAAACTTTTAGGGATACTTCTCCCACACAGTACACGGTAATTAATAAATATGAGACTGAAAAGGGAACAGTTTATGTTTCTCGAAGATGTATGCATTGCAATCAACCAGGATGTGTAGCAGCATGCTTAGTAAAAGCAATGCGAAAAAGAGAAACCGGACAGGTTACTTGGGATTTAAATTGTATAGGATGTAGATTATGCATGATTTCATGTCCATTTTCTATTCCTAAATTTGAATATGAAAAAGCAATTCCAAAAATTCAAAAATGCGATTTATGTTTTGATAGATTTAATAAAGGTTTAATTCCTGCCTGTGTAGAAGCCTGTCCTACTGGAGCTTTAACTTTTGGAAAAAGAAGAGAACTTTTAGAAGAGGCTAAAAGAAGAATAAAGAATGATCCTGATAAATATGTACCCTATGTTTACGGTGAAAATGAGGTTGGGGGAACTTGTGTATTATACTTAAGCTCCGTTCCTTTTGAGCAAATAGGATTTGATACTAAATTAGGTTATGAGCCTTATCCCAAATATACTACAGGGTTTCTCTATGCTGTACC
Source organism: Thermodesulfobacterium sp. (assembly GCA_036781525.1). GTDB lineage: Bacteria > Desulfobacterota > Thermodesulfobacteria > Thermodesulfobacteriales > Thermodesulfobacteriaceae > Thermodesulfobacterium. The sequence continues at coordinate 9,424 of DAIQAS010000027.1, forward strand.
TTTTATTTTTATCTTATGGCCTTTGGCTATGTTAGGATTTAGAAAAGCAGTGGAAAGTGGAAAGACACATAAAGAAGAAAAGGAATAGGGGGAAAAATAAT
>DAIQAS010000027.1:9534-15289 GCA_036781525.1 Thermodesulfobacterium sp.
GAGGAAAAAGCAACCTTTGAAATAAAAGAACCTCAAATAAAGAATTTTTCTGATTTTTGGAAATTTTTAAAAGAAGAGCTTAAACCTAAAGGAAAACTCTTTACGCCTTTTAATGTAATTACATTGCCAATAATGATTATAGGATATATTTGTATCATAATTCGTTTAGTAAAGGGATTAGGGTATCCCGTTACTAATCTTTCCCAAGAATTTCCTTGGGGATTGTGGATTGGATTTGATGTAATTACTGGAGTAGCTTTTGCTGGTGGAGGATATACTCTTGCTTTTATAGTATATATTTTAAGAGATGAAAGATTCTATCCTGTCTTAAGACCTACAATTTTAAATGCATTTCTTGCTTATGTCTTTTATGCAGGAGCAATAGTTCTTGATATTGGAAGATGGTGGAATATTTATAATCCAATGGTGGGGAATTATTTTGGATATAATTCAGTAATGTTCCTTGTTGCTTGGCATTTCTTTCTTTATATGTTAGCAGCTTTTATAGAGATTTCACCAGCAATTGCGGAATGGCTTGGTTTGAGAAGACTCAGAAAGATTCTTGGTGCTTTAACCTTAGGAGCTGTGATATTCGGAATTGCACTCTCTACTTTACATCAATCAGGACTTGGTGCATTATTTATGATGGCAAAAAATAAAATTCATCCCTTATGGTATACCGAATTTATTCCTATTTTATTTTTTATTTCTAGTATTTTTGCTGGACTAAGCTTGGTAATTTTTGAGGGTTCTATCTCTCATAAAGTATTTGAATGGCAAATTCCAGAAGAATATCATCATAGGTATCCAGCCATTGTGTTCGGTTTAGCAAAGGTATGCGGTGCTGTAATGCTGGGATACTTATTTATAAAATTGATAGTTTTAATACACGATAGAACTTATCCTTATCTTAATTCACCTATGGGATTTTGGTATTTACTGGAAGTAATTGGATTTGTATTAATTCCTATGCTTCTTTTTATAAATGGATATAAACGTAAAAATTTATCGATGGTAAAGTATGCAGCAATTTTAACATTAATAGGGATAATTATTAATAGATTAAATTACACTTTTATCGCTTATAATTGGCATGTACCTCTTGCTAAAAAATATTGGCCAACTCCTATGGAATTTCTTATAACTGCATCTATTGTATTAACTGAAATCTGGGTATTTAGATGGATTGTGAATAGAATGCCTATTATGAGACCAGCTCCAGAGTGGGCGAAAAAGTTAGAAAGACATTAAAAAGGAGTTTAATATGGAAGGTTTATTTACTTATTATGATATGTTTGCAACCAAAGGGGTAGAATATTTAATAATCATTGCTTTTTTAATTTTATTTGTATTTTTTTGGAAATATTTAGAAAAACCGCCTTATTAAAATTTAAAAAAACTCTAATTATTACATAAGCGATAATAAGTTCTATAATTCAAGTATTTTTAATAAGGTTTTATTTACTTTGACAAAAGCCTACTTCGATAATGATTTATAATAAGTTTTATATAATTTTTTTATAACTGCTTTTTAGGGGAAGGTCTATTATAATAGAATTTTCAAGTTGGTCTTATAGAGTGATACATAAAGTTGAAATTTTGGTTTTTTTTATTAATGAGAAATGATAGGAAGTCTTCTTATTAAAAATCTGTAAGAAAGGATAATAAGAGTTATCATAGCTAAGCTTACAGCAACTTCCATCCAGGTAGGATAATATTTATATTGCCAAGGTATATACCATTTATAAGCTATAAGGCAGATTATTATTCGATTTACTATAATTCCTACAGCTGTTATTAATGCACATAAGTTTATTAGAAATACTTTATTTAACCTATAGCCAATTATAAGACCGATAAAAGGAAGTATAGTAAAAAGAAGAATTTCTGAAATATATAAAATTCCGTAATCGCTAAATAAAAATTTAAATTTTTCTTGATGAGAGAGATCAAGGATCTTTAAAAAAAGATACACGCCAAGTGAAATAGCTAAAATTCTTCCTAAATTTAGAATTTTTTTGTTAAATAAATTTCTGTCAAAAGATTTTAAATGTTTTTTAAAAGTTTTATGCGTAATTAAGCTTTCAATTATAACCATGGAAATTCCTGCTGATATAGCAGAAATTAAAAAGAATAAGGGAAGGAGAGGAGAGTACCATAAAATATGGAGTTTATTAGGCGTAATAAGAAAAAGGGCACCCAAAGCTGATTGGTGTCCACCTGCTATAATAACCCCTAAAGCCGAAGCCCACAAAGCGAGTTTAGAAAAAAATTCTCTTAACTTTTCTTTTTCCAACCATTCAAAAAAGACTGGTAATCCTTCAATTATACAAATTAGTATATAAAGGAAGAAATGCCAGGCTATAAGAAATAATACAGATTCCAGTCCCCAAGACCAGAGTATAGGGTAAAATACTCTATAATACCTTCCGAGATCAAATAATAGAGCTACAACAGCAAAGATATAACCTATAAGACTTGAAAAGACAGCAGGTTTAGCAAAATCTTTAAAATCTTTTATTCCTAAAATATATACAGCTGTGCCTATAGTCAATCCTGGAGCAGCAAGAGCAATTCCAGCAAGAATATCAAATGCAATCCATAATCCCCAGGGATATTCATCTGAAAGATTTGTTGAAGGTCCAAGTCCAAATATAAGACGATAAAGAATTGCATAAAAACCAAAAATTAATATAATAAAAGCAATAAAATTCCAAGGAGTAAAAAGTCCAGCAAAATAAGTTTTAAAATCAGGTGCAAGAAGAAATTTTTGCTTCAACTTGGTTTTATTTTTGCTCATCCTCTTTCTCCTTTTTTGAGGACGAAGTTTTATAAAGAGCTTTATAAGATAAATAAACAAGTGGAGGAGCTAGAAATATTTCTAAAACTTTTACTGCAAAAAGAAAATTTCTAGTGTAATTTGCAGGTGAAGATTTAAGAGATTTGGGAAATCCCAATTTTTCAAAAGGTACAGGAGAAATATAAAGCCAACTTGTGCCTCCAAAATCATTTTCTCCATAGACTTTATTTACATATTTATCTGGATTATTAGTAATTATTTGACGGGCAAGTTTTATAATGTCTTCTTTTTTCCCAAATTTAAGAGCATCTGATGAACAGATACTTACACAAGCAGGAGCTTTTCCTTCTGTAATTCTATCAAAACACATGGTGCATTTAGTAACTTGAGGAGTTATAGGATCATAATATTCATAAGCAGGTATATCAAAAGGACAGGCAATCATACAGTATCTACAGCCTACACAAACAGAAGGATTATAAAGAACAGCACCTTCTTTGGTTTTTATAAATGCTCCTACAAAACAGGCTGAAGCACAAGCTGGATCTTCACAGTGCATACATTGTTTTTTTACATAATAGGTTTTTCCATCAATTACAAATCTATTAACTACTGTAAAACTACCTGCAGATGTTCTACGAATTTTGTCAAAAACAGAAGTTTTTTCAAATCTTGATTTTTCGAAAATATCTAATGGTTGATTAGGATTTTTATTCCACTCATTGCAAGCCCACTCACATCTTCTACAGCCTATGCATTTAGATACATCAAACAAAATAGCATATTGTGAACTTTTTCTTCCTTCTTTTTTATATTTTTGGAAAACTTCCCAATTTCTTTTATTGGCGATGTTTCCCTTAGATTTAAGACTAAAATCTTCCTTAATAAAACTCTGATTACTTAAAGACAATCCCCATAAAGTTAAAAAACTTTTTAAAAAATTCCTTCTGTTCATACCTTACACCATTTTTAAAATTTGCTTTTTGGTTTTAACAGTTTGAAAATAAAGATAAAAATAAAAAATGCTCCGCCTGCTATTATATACTCTAATCCATGAGAACTAAAAAGTTTTTCCCATATGTACATTTATTTACCTCAAAAAAGAGGTTTTTCTCTTAATTTTTTAGGTTTGTGACAGGAATCACACCTTAGAGCTTTATTTATATGTAAATATTTATGACAATTTATACATTGTATATGATATGCAGCTTGTAGTCTTGTTTTTTCAGGATGAAGTTTTTCAAAATTTTTAGGATGACAATTGATACATTTGGGCATCTTATCTTTTAAAGATTTAATATCTATTTTATGATGACATCCCTGACATATTGTTTCTATGGTATTGTGAAAATAGACGGCTAACTCATTTTTATTAGTTCTTTTTATCAAACTTTCTATAATTTTTTTGTGAGGCATATAAGCTTTTTCAAACTCTCTGGAAATTTGATCTATATATATTTCTTTTTCCAATTTTTTTGTGTAATCTTTTAAAGTTAATTTTTTTACTTCAGGTTTATTCTTACCAGTATGACATCTTATACATAAGCTTTTCTTGGCTATTTCGGTTCTTTCTTTATCTGAATTTATTAAATGATGACAAGAAAGACATTCAGCTCTTGAATTTATTTCTTTTTGATGACATCCTCTACAACTTCTTTTAGATAAGATAGAGTGATATACAGTGGCTAAATTAACAAAATTACTTTTGAAATCTCCTTCAATTGTATGGCATTCGCTACAACGTTTAAGTCTTTCATGATGACAGGTTCTACAGCGAAGAGAAATTTTTTCATGTTTTCTATGATTAAATAAAACGCCTTTCATACTTGCATTTTTAACATAAATATAAAAAACTTCTTTTTGTCCTCTTTTGGGTCTATCAACTTTTTTAAGATCTTGCAAAGATTTATAAACACCGGTATGACACTTACTGCAAATAATCGGCCCTGCTTTTTTACCTTCTTTTATAAGTTTATTATGGCAATTTAAACAAAGAGAATGAAAAGCTTGAGAAATATCAAGTCCTTTTTTCCTACTAATTTTTAAAATTTGAGCAAGTTCTGGTCCCCTTTTTTGAGAAAGATCATGACAGTAATAACAAGATTCTTCTGAATTTTTGATATATTTTAAAGCTTTCTGCGGATCTTTTTCTTTTAAATCATAAGTATGATGACAGAGTTCACATTTATTTTTAAGAGCCTTGTTATGTTTAAGATGGTAATCAAAGTCAAAATCTACTACAGGATAGGTAATATCTTTATAGATATAGTTATTTATATGACATTTGCCACAAATAAGTCTTGTAGGACCTGTTTTTTTATTTTGCTTTTTTAATTTTTGATGACAATTTATACAATTTTCATGAAATAAAGATTTTAAAGCCTTTCTATTTTTAATTTTTAAAGGATCTTTAATAAAAACAAATTTTAACTTTTGATCTGAAACTTCTGGATGACAAATTCTACAACCTTCTTTTTCTAAAGCTTTAACATGTTTGAAATGGTCAAAAAGAACAGGAGCATATTCTAATTCTCCAAAAAGATCTTTATGTTTTATTAATATCTTATTTTCTTTTACCTCTTTAGGTATATTTGTTTGAGTTAAAGAAAATACCATATCAAAATATAGAAATAAAAAAACAATTATAAAAGTTATAAAAATTATCTTAGAATATTTTCCTTTCATTTTATACCCTTAAATGCGAAGGAATTTCTAAGTGTTCTGCTATTACATCAGTTAAAAATTTCACATGAGCATCAATTTTGTAATATTCTAAAAGGTCTTCTATTCCTTTATGGCAAGTATGACAAGGGGCTATAACCAGATTTGCACCAGTTTGTCTTATTTGTTCCGCTTTTATCCATCCTCCTTCAATTCTTGCACTTTTCCAAGGCGGTCCCGCATCTATCATTCCCCCACCCGAACTACAGCAATAGTTATAATTTTCAGTAGGAA
>DAIQAS010000028.1:0-14584 GCA_036781525.1 Thermodesulfobacterium sp.
CCAGTTTCTTTAATTTGCTCTGCTTTAACTTTATAACCCCTAACTCTTTCCTTTTTCCAGGGAGGTCCACAGGCAATAGTTCCTCCTCCTGCTCCACAACAAAAGTTATGCTCCCTATTGGGATAAGGTTCCCTAAAATCTTCACAAGTTTTATTGATAAGGTATCTAAACTTTTCTGCAGCACCCTTCCTTCTAATCAAGTTACAAGGCTCATGTATAGTAACAGGCTCTTTAATTTTTTTTATAACCTTTAGTTTTCCTTTTCTCATAAGCTCATAGTAAAATTCTACCGCATGTAATGCCTCAAAAGGTAATTCCTTGTATCCTAACATTGTAGGAGCAACAACAAAAGTCCCATAAAATGCATGTCCACACTCTGTAGCTACTATTTTTTTTACTCTTAGATTTATAGCTTCTTCAAAAATTGCTCTGGCAATTCTTTGCATAGTAAATTGATCTTGAACAAACATACTTGCTTGAGCATAATCATGTAAAGAATAACTCCAATTTACTTCTGAGTGATTCATAATTTTTGCCATAATTCCTATATACTGAGGTACTAATTTTGGTTCTGTTCCAAGAGGAACATACAATACTTCTGCTCCTTCTTTGTTTAAAGGAATACAAATTTTTTCCATCTCTAAAGCTGTTTCTTCTTCCATCCATTGAGCAGTATCAATCCAGTCTGCTTGAGATATCCAGAGTTGAGTTAAAGTAGTCATGAGACTATAGGCATAATCCATCAAAATATAGGGAACAACCCCGAGTAAAAAACAGATTCTTCTTACTATACCTATTAAAAAGGTAATATCTATTCCAAAAGGACAGTATAGACTACAACGATGACAGGCATTACATTCTGTAAAAACAATACGAGCACATTGTTTTATAAATTCAGGCTCAACTTTGCCTTTCTTTTTTATCATTTCCCAAAGAGTCATTTTAACTTTAGCTGCTGGAGCATAAGTGGGGGCTCTATCATTAGATAAATAATAAGCACAAGCATCTGAACAAAGACCGCAGTGAATACAAGTCTCTATACCAGCTTTTAATCTGGCAGAAAGTCTTCCCAATACCATATTTATAGTTTTTTCTATTTTTTCAGGAGTTAAATTTTTTATTTTTTCATCAAGTCCTGGATCTTCTATTAAATCTCTTACATATTCTGGAAAAAATCTGCTGATATATTTATTTTCTTTAGATTTTTCCTTTAACTGAAGTTTATTACCCATGCTAACACCTCCACAGTTCTTACAACAAAGATAAAAATCTACTTATCAAAAGTCAAATAGATTTTTTAAATAAAAAACGATTTAATCTATTTAAACCCAAAATCTCGGAAGTTGTAGATTTTGGTTGTAGGTTGATTTTTTAGGAAAAGATGGTATAGAAACATTTTATTAAATCTCTGTTTGGAGCTATAAAGTTATGAAAATACCAAAAATAGTAGTAACAGGAGGAGCTGGTTTTATAGGAGCAAACCTGGTAGAAGCTCTTAATAATAATGGAGAAGACCGAATTATTATAGTAGATCATTTAAAAGATGGTATAAAATGGAAAAATTTGCTGGAACTTAAATTTTTAGACTACATTGATAAAGATGAATTTTTAGAAAAAATCGAAAGAGGCTACTTTAAAGACTGTTCAGCTATAATTCATCTTGGCGCATGTAGCGATACCACTGTTAAAGATTTACAATATTTATATTTTAATAACTACAAATATTCTCAAAAGTTAGCCCTTTTTGCCTTAAAAAATGAAATAACTTTCATTTATGCTTCCTCTGCTGCAACTTATGGAGATGGTTCCTTGGGATTTTCCGATGAAGAAACTTTGCTTCCCAAACTTAAACCCTTAAATCCTTATGGTTTTTCCAAACATCTTTTTGATCTCTGGCTTTATTATAACGGGTTTCTAAATAAAGTTATAGGATTAAAATATTTTAATGTTTTTGGAGAAAAGGAATTTCATAAAGGTGAAATGAGAAGTGTAGTATTAAAAGCCTATGAACAAATTAAAAAAGAAGGAAAAGTAAGACTTTTTAAATCTTATCATCCAGATTATAAAGATGGAGAACAATTAAGAGACTTTATCTATGTTAAAGATGCAGTAGAAGTGACTCTCTTTTTTTTAGAAAATCCTTATATTAAAGGTATTTTTAATGTGGGCACAGGAAAAGCAAGATCTTTTAAAGACCTTGTTTTAGCAATTTTCTCAGCACTTGGTCTTTCTCCCAATATTGAATATATAGAAATGCCAGAATATCTTAAAAAACAATATCAATATTTTACCCAAGCAGATATTACCAAACTCAGAAAAGCAGGTTATAATAAACCCATGTGGGAATTGGAAGATGCAGTTAAAAATTATGTAAACTATTTAGAAAAAAATTATACCTTTTTCTATGGACAGTAATCCAGTATTTGATCTTATAAAGTCATTTTTTAAAAAAAAGCCAAAGGACATTTCTGAAGTTGAAGAAGAAATAAAAGAGGTTTTAGAAGATTTTAAAGATGAGAGGGTTCTGAGTGAGTTTGAGGAAAAGCTCGTTTTAGCCCTTTTTAGTTTAAAAAGTATTGAAGTAAGAGAAATAATAATTCCAAGAAATATATTAATTGGTTTAGAAGTTTCTCTCCCCTGGTATGAAATAAAAAAAATTGTGTCTCAAAATCCTCATTATTTTTATCCAGTTTATAAAGAAACCTTGGATAATTTTACCGGTTATGTAACTTTAAAAGATTTGGTAAGCGGCTTTGAGAAGGACAACTTTAACTGGTTAGATTTGATAAAAAATCCTCTAACAATACCAGAAAATATCTCCTTAGCCTCTGCCTTAGAAAAAATGATGGAAAAACGAGTTGAAATTTCCTTTGTTGTAGATGAGCTTTCTGAACTAACAGGAATAATAAGATTAAAAGACATTTTTAAAGAACTATTAAGAACCGAACTTCAGTGCCCTCACCCTGATAGGGAAGGATGGATAATCTTGCCGGGAACCTTTAAACTTAGGGATTTAGAAGAATGTTTAAAAATTACTTTGCCTAAGGGGGAGTTTGAAACAGTATCCGGTTTGATAATAAGTCAATTAAAAAGAATCCCAAAAAACGGAGAAAAAATAAAAATACCTCCTTTGGAAATAGAAATTGTTAAAGCCGACGAAAAAAAGATAGAAATTGTTAAAATCAGATCCATATCTTCTAACAGTGAAAAATCATCTTAAATTTTCTGGAGCTATATTTTCAGCTTTATTGTTAACTATTTCCTTTCCCAAATGGAATGCATGGATTTTAGGCTTTTTCGCTTTAGTTCCTTTGTTTTTTTGTTTTCTCTTTGAAAAAAAGGAAAAAAACATAGTATTTTTATCTTTCATTTTTGGAATTATCCATTTTTCAACCCTTCTTTATTGGTTGTTATATACTCTCAATAAATTTGGTCATTTGCCAAAAATTGTATCCATCTTTCTTTTAGTTTTACTTTCTTCTTATTTAGCCTTATATTATGTTTTTCTTTTTTATGTAAATTTTAGACTCAGAATCTTTAAATCTCCCACATTTGTAAAAGCTCTCTTTTTCAGCTTAACTTTTGTGGGAGCTGAATTTTTAAGAAGCAAACTGCTGACAGGTTTTACCTGGGGACAGCTCGGATATATTTTAACTAACTTTTCTCCGCTTTTACAATCTGCTGAAATATGGGGAATCTGGGGACTTTCTTTCATTGCAGTTTTTATAAATTATTACCTTTTCTTCTTTTTATACTGGCTCTTTTTTTCTTCATTTTCCTCAGCAAATTCCAAATTTTTAATTAACACCGTTCCTTTCTTTATTTTACTCGTCTCCCTTGTTTTATACGGAATGTATAGAGAAACTTTCTGGAAAAAAACTGTTTACCAGGAAGAAAAATCTATAAAAGTTGCACTTCTACAGGGAAATATTCCCCAAGAGATGAAAGAAATTAATGAAATTGACTATTCCCTTAGAGTTTATAGAAATTTGACTCTCTCCTCTTTAAATCACCGTCCAGATATTATTTTCTTTCCTGAAACTTCGTTTCCATTCTTTTTTCCTTACGAAAAAGAGCCTACTTTCAGATTATTAAAATTTCTTGATGAAGTTAAAACAAAAACAGAAAAAACAAAACATAAACCCACTCTAATTTTTGGCACATTTAGACTTAAGTATAAAAATGGCAGTCCAATGGTATATAATAGCTTAATAGTATGGGACGGAATAGATTTTGTGGATCTTTATGATAAAGAAAAACTTGTTCCCTTTGGAGAGTATGTGCCTTTAGAAAAATTTCTCTCCTTTTTAAGGAGAATTACTGTAGGACTTGGAATAGTAAAGCCAGGAATTTCTAAAAACCTTATTGTTCCATTGGAAAACTTTAATATTAAAATAACTCCTCTTATTTGTTTTGAGAGTGCCTTTTCCGAAATTTTGAGAAAAAGACTTAGAGAAAACACTCAATTGATTTTTATTGCCACAAATGATGCCTGGTTTGATAAAACATCAGCTCCGTATCAACATTTTCAGATGGCTATAGTGAGGGCAGTTGAGGCAAGAAGATATACCATTCAGGTTGCCAATACTGGAATAACAGGAATAATTGATCCCACTGGAAGAGTTATAAAAAAATCTTCTCTTGAAAGAGAAGAAATTATTTATGGTGAAGTTAAACCTTTGTATAAACCTACTTTATTTGTGAACTACGGAAATCTTTTGGGAATTACAGGTTCTGTAGTTCTATTAATTTTCTTTATTTTTACTCTGTTTTATGCCAAGTTTTCAAACCATCAGGATTAAAGCCCAGAAACTGAAGAATTCTTTTTACGAACTGAGAAACCAGTTCTTCCAGATTTTCTGGTTTATGATAAAAACCTGGCATAGCTGGAAATATTACTGCACCAGCTTTGCTGCAAATTTCCATATTTTTTATATGAATTAAATTTAGCGGTGTTTCCCTTATAACAAGAACAAGTGGTTTTCTTTCTTTAAGCATAACATCTGCAGCTCTTTGTAAGAGATTTCTTGCACTACCACAGGCTATAGCAGACAATGTTCCCATACTGCATGGAATAACAACCATTCCGAAATAATTACTTGAACCACTTGCAGGAGGTGCTGAAATTTCCTCTTCTCTATAAAGCTTTTCTGCAAAATTTAGAATCTCTTCAACTGGTTTTTCCAGTTCATAATTCCATACCATTTCCCCTGCTTTTGTAATAATTACTTCTGTAGAAATCTTAAGTTTTTTTAATTCCTTTAAAAAATAATAAGCGTATATTGAACCGCTTGCTCCTGTAATTCCCACTAAAAATCTTTTTTCCATTTTTTTGCGTTCTCCTTAGCAATTTTATCAACTTTTTCGTTATATACATTCCCACTATGTGCTCTAACCTTTTCCCATCTTACCTGATGAAATTTAACCAGATTTTCCAGAATCTCCCAAAGTGATTTATTTTTAACAGGAGTCCCATCCGAAGTAAGATAGTTTCTTTTTTTCCATCCCGGTAGCCATTCGGTAATTCCTTTTATCACATACTCTGAATCCGTATAAATTTTTATTTTTTTAGGTTCTTTAAAGTGAGAAAGAGCTGAAATAACAGCCTTGAGTTCCATCTGGTTGTTAGTAGCAAAGGGCTCTCCTCCACTTGTTATTTTCTCTTCTTCTTTTGTTTTTATTAAGGCTGCCCAACCACCAGGTCCCGGATTACCAAGAGAGCAACCATCTACATAAATTTCTATTTCTTCAGAAAAATCTGAACCCTTAATTTCAAACTCTTTTATAATCTCGTATCCACTGCTCGTTCCTATTACATCAACCCCTTCCGATAAGAACTTTAAAACATCATCCAAAGTTCTTATTCCTCCAGAAGCTTTAATCTTAATCTTATTTTTTGCAAATTTTTTAATAATTCTTATATCCTCTAAAACCGCTCCTCTTTTAGCAAAACCCGTTGAGGTCTTAACAAAATCTATCTTTGCATAAGCAAGGATTTCTACTGCTTTTTTTATTTCTTCCTCAGTCAAATAGGCAGTTTCTATTATACCTTTTAAAACTTTATTTTTGGCAAGCTCTCTAATATTAAGTAACTCCTTTTCAAGATTTTTATAATCCTTTGATTTTAGCCATATTAAATTTATAACAAAATCTATTTCATCAACACCAAGCTCTAAAAGATTTTCAATTTCTGCCATTTTGGTTTTTAACAGAGAAAATCCTAAAGGAAATCCTGCTACAGAAGAAATTCTAAAATTTATCTCTTTAAAATTTTCTTTTAAAAAGGGAATTAAAGATGGTGCTATACAGATACTTCTAAAAGAATACTTATTGGCTTTTTCTAAAAACTTTTCAAATTCTTTATATGTTCCTGCAGGATTTAAATAGGTATAATCTATTTTTGAGGCTATATCTTCTAATCTCATTAACTATTGGAAAGTAAATAGATACGATTGCTTAAAGAAAATCCTTTTAATTCTTTCTCAAGTTCTTTCTTTAATTTAGCCTGAACAAATACCCAGTGAGAAGTCCCTAATCCTTCCGGAAAGATTAAAAACTTTAAAGCTTCCATATCTTTCCAGGTTCTTTCAGATATTTCGTAAAATATTTCATTTATCCCGAGAGAAACCAGAAAAGCTCCCTGCTGGGTAAATCCTACATTTAAAAATCCATACTTTTCTCCCAACTCCCTGAGCAAAGTAAAATCAACATGTGCAGTAATATCCATTTCTCCTGGTTTAAAATAAGGATTATCAAGAACTTTATGTTTATAATAGCAAAGCAAAGTACCTCTTTTTCTTTCTGGAGAATAGTAATCCTGCCGTGGATATCCATAGTCTATAGTTATGACAAAACCTTCTTCTATTTTCTCAGAAAGGTTTTTATAAAATTCTTCTAATCTTACACAAACTTCTGTTCTATAATTTTCCTCCCAAGAAAAATAATACGGCTCTATTATCTCAAATACTCTTTTGTCCTTTACATCCTTTAGTATTTCCCTTATTCTTCCATCTCTTTCTATTTCAACCCATACCTCTTTCACTTTTTTGCCGTTTTTTTGAATTATCTTTACAGGAAAAGAATCAAAAAGCTCATTAGATAAAAATATACCTTTAAACCTTGGTAAATTCTCTAAATTCTCTATCCAGTTAACATTTTTTTCAAATTGTATTAATGTCTTTTTTTGAATCTCTCTTATAGCTGAAAAAGGTTCTAAAATTATGTATTTAAAATCATATCCTTTTTTTGCTGAATATTCCAGAATATCTTTTGCAAGAAAACCCTGCCCTGCTCCGGCTTCAACAATTAAAAAATTCTCTGGTTTACCCAAAATTTCATACATCTCAATAATCTGTAAAGTAAGAGTTGCCCCAAAAACTTTGTGCACACAGGGTGAAGTTATATAATCTCCTCTTTTTGAGGGAAGATTAGCCTTAGCATAATACCCATATTCAGGATGATAAAGTGAAAGCTCCATATATTTTTCAAAACTTAACGGAGATTTTTTAATTAAAATATCTAAAAGCATTTAAGTTATTTTTTAACAAGACCAAATTCTATTACAAGGTCTCTATCTTCGTTTACACGGTAGAAAAAAACCATTCTCGGAATTTTGCTTGGAATTTCTATTTTATGTTTATCTCCAGTTACTATAGAGGGAGTTGATCCTTGTAAAGATATTCCTGTTTTTTCGGACTCTCTTCTAAAAACACCGCATATCTGATTGGTAAGCTCACCACTTGCATCAATAACATCTTTATTAATCTCGGTGGCTTCTTCTCCAAGCATGTTTTTCATGAATTCAAAAATTATATTTTTATCATAGCTTGCGATAAAAACCCCCTCTAATTTTTCTGAAGCTAAACCTATAACAACTGAAATATCCTTGAGTTCGGTATTTTCTTTTTTTACCTTTGTATCATTCAATAAAGGTTTTTTCATTAAATACATTCCTATCACTTCTTCCACAGCCTTTTTAATATACTCTGACACAGCTGAAGCCTGCATTCGCACCTCCTTGATCTTTTTCTATTTTTTTATCTAAGGTTAAAAACTTTTTTAAACTTTAAATTTTTCAACAGCTTCCTTAAGCTCAGCTCCAAGTTTAGCTACTTCTTCAGTTGTTGCAACAACCTGTTCAACTCCGACCTTCAAGTCTTTTGTAGCATCAGCAACGCTTCCCACATCTTTTGCTATTGATTCTGCAGTAACACTCATCTCTTCTGTTGCAGAAGCTATACTCTGTATCATCTCTTGAAGTTTTTCAGAGGCTGAAGCTATTTTATTTAATATATCTGCAGCTTCACCAGATAATTTAGCTCCTGTTTCAACCTTACCAGAGATATCTTCAACCTCACGCTTTACATCCTCTACAGCTTTTCTTATTTCTTTTATAGTTTCAGCAATTTCTTCTGTTGATTTTCCAGTTCTCTCTGCAAGTTTTCTTATTTCTCCGGCAACTACTGCAAAGGATCTTCCGTGTTCCCCTGCACGAGCTGCTTCAATGGTTGCATTAAGAGCAAGTAGATTGGTTTGCTCTGCTACATCCTTTATAAATTCGACAACAGACTCAATAGCCCTTGTCTTATCTTCAAGCTCTGCCATCACATTCTTTAGGTTTTCTGCGGCTCTTTCAATAACCTTAACTTCGTTTGCAGTTCTTAAAGTGTAATTTTCTCCATCTCTTGCTATCTCAGCTGTTTTTTTGCTTTCCTCAAGTATTTCAGTAGTATTTTTGGCTATATCAACAACGGTTGCACTCATCTCTTCTGCAGCACTTGCAATTTGAGTTGCTTTTTCAGCCTGAGTATCTATACTTGCACTAAACTGCTTGGTTATAGCAGAAAGCTCCTCACTTGAACTTGCTAAGGATACAGAAGCGTGTTTTGCCTCTTCTATAAGTGCTCTCATTGAAGCAAGAGCCTCAGCAAGATCTCTTGCCATAACTCCTATTTCATCATTTGAAGTAATGTCTATATTTACAGAAAGTTCTCCTTCTCTTACTCTTGCAAGAATCTGTCTTAATTTTTCTATAGGATTTCTCACAGCCCTTGTGACACCAGTAATTACAGACAACGAAACGAGAACAAAAATAGCTCCAAATATCAAAAGAATTAATATTTCTCTTTTTATATAACTCATTGCCTCATCAGCTTTTCTATCAGCTACTTTGGTATAAAATTCTATCAAATCATCAAGTTCTTTTTGCATAGCCTTAAGCCTGGGCTCAACTTCTACTTCATGAGTATAAAAGGCTTCCTGAGTTTTTCCAGCAAGTGCAAACTGAATAACTTTGTTATTGCTTTCTTTCAAGGCTAAAATTGAGTTTAAAGCCTCATTAAGTTCCTTTTTTCCTTCTGCAGATCTTGTTGTCTTTTTTAAAAAGTTAACATCTTCTTGATATGTCTTTCTTGCTTCAAGAATCTCTTTATAAATCTGATTTCTCTTTTCTAAATCCTGCGTTAAAAGCATTCTTGCTATATTTAACTGCACATTAGTAAGAATTTCACTTCTTAGCTCGGCAGCATTATGAATTTTAGCTGCCCTTTCTTGCAAGTCTTTTATTCCTTTATTTATAACATACAGACTATAAAGCGTATGAAAAGAAACTATAGCTACTACAAAAATTATTATTACAAATCCAAAAACAAGTTTTTTAGCAATACTCCAGTTTTTAAACATAATAACCCCCCTTATCTCAGAAATTTTATATTTCTAACCCTGAATTATCTTTTCCACATCAAGAATGAGTAAAAGCTTATCAGGAAGTTGATATACATTTTTTATGTATTCCTTTGCAAGTCCCTCTAATTTTTCCGGTGTTTTTTCTAATTTTGCAGATGGAACCTCTAAAATTTCCCCTATTTCTTCTATAACAAAAGAAACTGCTGCTTCTCCTTCATCTTTAACTATTAGATTTAACTTAGGCGTAACCTGCAAATCAATTTTCAGTTTTTTTGCAAGATCCATAACAGTAATTACCTGACCCCTCAAATTCATTATTCCAAGTATATGTTCGTCTGAAAGAGGAACAGGAGTAATATCTATTTCTTTATTTATTTCCATAACCTTTTCTGCTGGAATACCAAGTAAAAACTCCCCCATATAAAAGGTTACCATTGTAATAGTTTCTGCAAAGGTAACGGAGGTATCTCCTTTTTTCTCTATACCAGTTTCTTCTCTTTTAGCAAGTTCCATCTTTTATTTCCTCCTTTTTGATGTTTTAACTTAACAATTCCTCTATTTCATTAAGAAGTTTTTCTCTGTTTAATTTAACTTCATAGCTGGTAGCACCTACTTCCAAAACCTTTCTTCTTATCTCTTCTCCTGAAAGAGAAGTAACCACAATTATAGGAATATCTTTAAAATCTGACTTAGCTCTCACTTCTTTAATTAATTCAAATCCATCCATCTCTGGCATTTCAAGATCTGTAACAATTAGATCGAATTTTTCACCGCTTAAAAGTCTTTCCAAGGCTTCTTTTCCATTTTCAGCAACATCCACCTCGTAACCTGCTCCTTCAAGATAATTCTGAATCATATTCCTGAAAAAGGCTGAATCTTCAGCAAGAAGTATTCTTTTTCTCCTTTCTTCATCTTTAACTTTTACAATAAACCATTCTGGATCATACATCTCAATTATTTTGTAAATATCAATAAAAAGGACGGTTTTTCCATCAATAACCCTGTGCCCAAGAATCCCAGGTTGATTATAAATTCCCTCTTCTATTTCAAGGGTGGTCTCGAGAGTTCCTACTATTTTAGAACAGAGAATACCACAGGTTTTGTTTCTTTCTGTAAAGAAAAGTACATTATATTCTTCCTGTTCAGAAATACCTCTTAAAGGTAAGTAATTTTCAAGTCTTATAATAGGTATAACCTCATCGTTATAAATAAGTATTTCCTTTCCTCCTGAAACCTGAATATCATTTGCTTTTATCTTATCAAGCCTTGAAATTAAGGCTATAGGAAGTGCGAGTCTATCTTCTCCAACATCAAAGAGAAGCAGAAAGATTGTTTCTTCAGAAGAAGTCTTAACCTTTACCGCAGTCGTTTCATATCTTCTTTCTACTTCTTCTATACTTATTCCTACAAACTGAGAAAGTCCTATTACATCAAGAATAAGGGCAAGTTTCCCATCCCCCATAATAGTTGCACCAGAATAAATAGGAATATTCTTAAACCACTTACCAAGAGGTTTAACCACAATTTCTTCTGAAGCAAAAATTTTATCTACCAGAAGACCTATAAATCTTTCTCCGGTAGTTAAAATAACTAGATTTCTCTGCTCCTCTTTCTGTCCATTACTTTTTAATATTTCAGAAAGTCTCAATACAGGAATTATTTCTCCCCTCAGTCTGTAAAATTCGGTGTTACCCACTTTAAGAAGATCTTTTTCTGGATTAATATTAACAAGTTCCTTAAGGTTTACTTGAGGAATAGCATAACGGTATTCTCCAGAGGTAACTATAAGTGCAGGTATTATAGCAAGGGTTAAAGGTATTTTTATTTTTACTGTAGTTCCTTTACCACGAATAGTATTAAGTTCTATGGATCCTCCAAGCTTTTCAATATTTGATTTAACTACATCCATACCTACACCGCGACCAGAAAGCTGAGTAACTGTTTCAGCAGTTGAAAAACCCGGTTTAAAAATAAGGTTAAGTAATTCTTTTTCAGAAGCCTGTTCTGCTTCTTCAAGCGTCATAAAGCCCTTTTCTATAGCCTTTTTCTTTATCTTTTCAATATCTATACCTCTTCCATCATCTTCAATTTCTATAACAACCTGTCCTCCCTCCTGATAGGCTCTGAGAATAAGGGTTCCTTCTGCAGATTTACCAAGCTGAACTCTTTCGTCTGGAGGTTCAATACCGTGATCTATAGCATTTCTAACAAGATGAGTAAGAGGATCTTTTATAGCTTCAATTATTGATCTATCAAGCTCGGTTTCTGTTCCTTCAAGATGAAGATTTACTTTCTTTCCCAAAGCTTTAGCAAGGTCTCTAACAATTCTTGGAAACTTATTAAAAACCATTCCTATAGGTTGCATTCTTGTTTTCATTATAGTTTCTTGCATTTCAGTTGTTATCATTGATAATGCCTGCACACTTCTTGTCAAATCTTCATCCATTATTTTTTGAGAAAGTTGCACTACTCTATTTCTTGCAAGGACAAGCTCCCCTGCAAGATTCATCAATTGATCAAGAAGTTTTACATCAACTTTTATATGAGTCTCTGTAAGCTCTATTTGGGGAGGAACAACAGTTTCCTCTTTTTTGGTTTTTTCAACAGGTTTTACCTCTTCTTTCTTTTCCTTTATTTCTTCTTTTTTCTCTTTTGCCTCTTCTTTTACCTCTTCCTTTGCTTCCTCTTTTGTTTCCTCCTTTATTTCTTCTTCCTTTGGCTTTTCAGCTTCTTTCTTCTCTGGTTTGCCTTGAATCCTTTTTTTAAGCTTTTCATTAAAATTTGAAAGCTCAACTAAAAAATCCAGAATCTTCTCTTCAACAGGTTCCGTTTTATTTTCTTCTATATAGCTCACAATGTACTTAATATGATCTACTGCTTTTAATAAAATATCTATAATATCCTCTTCAGGCTCTATCAATCCATCTCTTAATTTTGAGAGAATATCCTCAGAAAAATGGGCAATACTCTCAAGGGTTTTAAAACCAAAAAAGCCAGATGCGCCCTTTAGAGAATGCATAGTTCTGAAAAGGGACCTCAAAATTTCTACATTTTTTTTATCTTTTTCAAGTTCTAAAAATCCCTCTTCAAGGTTGGTTATTCCTTCTTTTGCTTCAACTAAAAAATCTTGCAAAATATCTTCATCAAAGTTCATTTTCTCACCTCCCTCTTAAAAAGCTTTATTAAAATTATTTACAAATTTTAATTATAAATAACTTTTAAAATTTTAAAATCCTAAATTTTTTTGAAAAAGCTCCGCTTCTCTATCTTTTATTTTTAAATAAGCCTTTTCTCCAATTATTAAAGGAAAATTGTTTCTAATGTGCCCAAAAGAAAAAGTATGACCTATTGGTATGTTTTCAGGTAAAAACTCCTCCACAGATTTTAAAAATTCTAAAGGGTTGACCTCTCCCAAATCTCCTATAACTATGCCTTTTATGTTTTTAATACCAAAGGTTAAAATTACTTGTAAGAATGCTCTTTCGAGTCTGTATTTTTTTTCATTAGTTTCCTCTATCATAAGTATACAAGGTCTATTTATAGGTAAATAGGGAGTTCCGCAGAGACTTGCTAAAGTAATTAAATTTCCTCCTATAAGAATGCCTTCTGCCTCTCCTTCTTGATAAGATTTTCCTTTTAAAATTATGTTTTCATTACCAAACAAAGTATTCAAAAGTTTCTTAAAAGCTACCTCACTTAAATCTGGTAGATCAACAATCATAGGAGCATGTAATCCTTTTTTACCAAATTTTTTATAAAAATAGAGATGAAGTGCTGTAATGTCACTAAATCCAATTAAATTTGCATAAATATTTACTTTTATATTTTCGGCAAAAATTTCTTCAAGATAAGGAATTAGTTTTATAGATCCAAATCCCCCTCTTACTGCCCAGATAAAAAAATATTCTCCAGAGGTTATCAATTCATAAAATAAAAAAGCTTTGAAAGCTGGAGAAGTATCTGAAAAATCAACAAAAGACTTAAAGGGAATTTGATTCTCTTTTAAGATATTTAGTCCTTTTTTATACTTTTCTAAAATTGGAGGGCTTGCAGGAGGAAAAAGAGCTATTTTTACTTCTTTTTCCATAAATAGTAAAGACCTTCTAAGGTTAAATTAGGTTCTATCTTTTCTATTTTTTTAGAATAAGGCGCTATAAATTTAGCAAGACCACCTGTTGCTATAATTTTCGGAGAAGTACCCATCTCTTCAGAAAGTTTTTCTACTAAAAAATCAGTAAGTCCTGCAAATCCGTATATTAAACCGCTTTTAAGTGCTGAAACCGTATCTTTACCTATTACCTGTAAAGGAGGTTCGCTCAGGTCTACTTTCGGCAATTTAGCTGTTTTCTTAAAAAGAGCCTCTGTAGAAATCAGTATTCCAGGTGCTATGGCACCTCCTAAATAAACACCCTTTTCTGAAATACAGTCAAAAGTTATAGCTGTCCCGAAATCAACTATAATAAGAGAGGTCTTATATTTCTCCCAGCCTGCCAGAGCATTAATAAGTCTGTCTCCCCCTACTTCGCAGGGATAAAGAAGGTCTATTGGTATTTTAACTGTCTGATGATCTGCAACAAGCACCTCTCTCGCAAGAAGCTTTTTCCCCATTTCCACCCACCAGTGAAGTGCAGGAGGGACCACACAGGCAATACATACTCCCTCTATGTCTTTAAGAGTTATATTATAAATGTCAAAATAAGGCTTTATCTTTGCAAGAACTTCGTGAGAAGAAACGGGAATCTCTGTTTTAAAACTAAATATAGCTCTTAAATTCCCTTCTTTCTCAAAGATACCACAAACTGTAGAAGTATTACCTATATCTACCGCAAGAAGCATCTATACTTCCTCCTTTATTTCCTTATTCTCAACAAGCCAGCTTATCCATCCCTCTTTCTCTTTC
>DAIQAS010000029.1:0-14446 GCA_036781525.1 Thermodesulfobacterium sp.
TTTAATGGAGCTTAAAAATGATAGACCTTAGAAGATATCCAAGATGTTTAACAAGGCTTCATGCCTTTTTCCCTGATGAAGAAATTCCTTTTGATGTTTTAAATATTTCTTACAAAGGGTGTTTTATAAAAACTGATAAAAAGATTCCAATAAAAAAATTGGTTTATTTTGAAATAGAGATTCCAGATGTGGGATTAATTCCTTTATATGGAGTAGTTGTGCATCATGGAACTCCCGAAGAGCCAGGGCTTGGAATAGAGATAGTTGATATAGATAAAAACATGCGTCCTGTCTGGAATTATTACTTAAAAGCCCTTCTTTACATAGAAGAAGCAAAATCAGCCTATAGAAAAGCCATAGAAGAGTCTAAGACAGAGGAGACTCCAGAAGAAACTTCAGAGGAATAGTTTCGATTTTAAAAATGGGACTTATTATTTTTATCTTCGGTCTCTGTATAGGAAGCTTTTTTAATGTAATAATTTACAGGTGGAGCGAAGGTTTATCTATTAGAAAACCTGTTTTTTCTTTTTGTCCTCATTGCGGAAATACTTTAAAATGGTATCACAATATTCCCCTTTTTTCTTATTTGATTTTAAAAGGAAAGTGTGCCTATTGTAAAGAACCCATTTCTTTTATTTATCCTTTGGTAGAAATTTTAACCGCTACTCTTTTACTTTTGGTCTATTTAAAAGTAAAAACCCTCTACGGATGGGGAGCTTTTTTATGTTTCTCCTTTTTTACTTTAATTCTCATTCCTATATCTTTTATAGATTTAAAGATAAAAGAAATACCTGATATTTTAACTCTTGGGTTTATCTTTTTGGGTTGGCTTTTCTCCTTGATAGGCTTTAATCCTCAGGTTGATTTCATTACAAGCCTTTTATCTGGTCTTGCTGGTATTGGACTTTTATTTTTGATAAATGAGCTTTATTATCAATTTTCTGGGAGAGATGGTATGGGAATGGGGGATTTCAAGCTTATGGGAGGGATAGGAGCATTTCTGGGATACAAAAGTTTTTATTGGATTTTGATCATAGCTTCTGTTACAGGAATTCTGGCCTTTTTTGGGGTATGGCTCTGGTTTAGATTAAAGGGAGAACTAAAAGAGCTTGACCTAAAGACAGAAATTCCCTTTGGCCCTTTTTTAGCCCTCGCAAGCCTTATTTATCTCAGTATTATATTTTAGAAAGAACTGTGAAGAGTTTGTATAATCTGAGGATAAGTTAAAGGATCATCTCGTATACATTCAAATTTTCTGACAAACCAGTATTTATTATTTAAAGTATTTATGATCCCGTAATTAAATTGGATGTAAAAACCACTCCCTAACTGATCTACATTTGTAAAATTATTAGGTTCATTCCAGATAGATATTCCTGTAAATCTGATATTTCTATAAACTATACATGTAGGACCCTCTGCAAAGAAAACACCATTAAAATAAATAGGATTGGGATTTACTACTGTGAGATTTGAATTCACCATTATAAAGAGTACAGGATTATCTAAAGTTCCTATATTAGCTGAGGTTGTGATATTAGAAGAATCAGAATCCCTATCATTACAAACTCTTTCAACATATCCAAATAGATAATACATCCCACCTTTTATTGTGGTATTTTGAGTAATGTATATTCTTCTTGCAAAAACATTTAATTCCTCTAAGGTTAAGTTGTTATGGCTATTATTTATTATACTATTTGGAGTTATTAAAGTAGAATGAGAAATAGTGGAGGAAGTTTCAAGACTTATATTTCCTTGAGAAACGACTCTTAAAGCGGTAGCAGGTCCTTTTATAGTTACACTACTCGTAGTATATAATGCTAAAGGTTTATCAGTAGTTTTTGAATTTACAGTAATGGTTTTATTAGTAATAACGTTTGCATTTCCTGCATTACTTATAGTAACATCATGATTGGGAACATAAACAAATTTTAAATTTGGAAATACTCCTGTAATATTAACAGCAGAGTTTACTTTTATCCATTTACAGCCTGGTAGATCAGTTGATAGATTTAGAGAGGGTTGGTCCCATGTACAAGCTGAAGAGATAGTAGGAATTTCTGTAGTCCAAGATCTAATAGTGAAATCTCCTAATCTATTTTCCCATACTACTTGGGGTTCATCTATATTTAAAGGATTGGGACAGGAAGTGAAATTTCCTTTATCAAATTCTATATCTTGTCTTGGTTCTTCTTCTCCGTTTACATTTTCAATTAGCCATAAAGGATTTCTTCCCAATCCCATAGGATAACCAGTGTAATTCCCCTGTTCTTCGAATATATTGAGAAGATCATAAAAACACTCGGCATTAAATGTTAAAGGGACTAAATCATAAAAACTAACATTAGGAAGAAGAGGTGGATTTCCAAATATTCCTATAGAATTTGAACTTTCACCACATCTCTGTGCTACACCTGCAGGTACTCCGTTTATAGGACCGCTTACTATAATTCCTGGGATATTACAGTTGTTTTGTTGATCGCAACCCGACACATAGGCACCACCAAGCCACTCAACCCTTTCATTTGCTTTTACTGTAAAAGTTCCTATACCATAAAACCCTTGAGTGGCACCTATTAAAACTATTTTAGAATTGCCTTTTTTTGCTTCAGCTCTTATAGAACAAAGGAGACCCCTTCGAGTAGTTGTTATAGTAACAGGAATGTTATCAACATAATATTGATCTTCAAAGATACCGGCCTCACAAATTCCGCCTCTATTTACTATTCTTTTTATAGCTTCAACTAATCCGTGATGGGCTGCTTTTTGGAGTCTATTAAAATTTATATTAGCTTTGGTTGAAAGAAATCCTTGCTGATTAAGTAGTGCGAGTCCGGCTCCTATTAGAGCTATAATTATACTAAAGATAAGAACTATTAATAATATATAACCTTTTGCTTTTTTCATTTTTTACCTCCCAAAAACTCGTATTACTCTAAATGTTCTATAATAGGGACTATTAGGATTTTCAAAATTTCTAAAAGTTATATCTATCTTTACTGCTCCTGTAGCTGCATTTAAATAGTTTGCTCCTAAAGGATTATCTCTCACAGAAGTATCTGTAATTTCTTCATTGTTTACTAAAATAGAAGGAATAAATCTTACTACAGGTGCTATCCATATAGGGGGTTCATTTCTTATTATATCTATATCTTTTGTGCAGTTACTTGGAAGAACATTTATATCTCCAAAAGTTTTTTTCATTTTAAGCCAATATATTCCGTTTTCATTTTCACAATAAAGATGAATTAAATAAGGAAGATGAACAATAGCGTCTCCTCCTTCAAGATTAAGCCAATTTTGAAGCTGACCTTGCTGATTAGTGACATTTCCGTTAAGAATATTAGCAACTCTGATACATTTAGTATTATATTTAGTGGGATTAGTATATTCTTCGTCTATACACTCTGCATTCTGATTGTCTAAATCATTTAATTGAAAAATTAGAACTATATTATTATCATTAGCATCTCTAAAAAATCTACTATGTCTCATTATATGAAAACAATATTTATCTCCATTTTCATCTCTTGTTTTTAATCTACAACTCAATAAATATGCTTTTTCTGTATTTTCTTCCACACCTATTTTATTTACAATAGCCATTCCTTCAAAATTTGCATAAAACCATATTTCTCCACAGGGATAATTTTCCTTAACATTTACACATAGGGTACTGGGAGGAGGGTAATAGAAATTTCCATTAATACTACAAGGTCTTATTCTTGTGCAGATGTTTGCACCTGTAGGGTCATTGCATGGAGTTCCTGTACCCCATCTGCTAAAGAGCCATTCAAACTGAGCTATAGCACCTCTCTGAATTTCTATCACATCTGAAGTACTTTTAAGTGGACTTTGAATTCTTTGATGAGTTATATATAAAGCTACTAGAGCGCCTAAAACAAGTGAAGTTATTATAAGAACTACCAAGAGCTCAATTAAAGAAAACCCCTTTTTCACTTAGCCACCTCCCCAAAATCTGCAAATTTGATCTTTCAAAATGTGCTGTCTTGTTCTATAAGTAGCAGTTACTGTAACTTCTTCACAGTTAGATGTCCAGGGAGTAGAAGGAAAGGTGATATGTTCACAATCAACATCGAGATTTATATCGATTTCAAAATTTCCGCATTTTTTGCATCCTACTTCGTTATCGGTGGGATCTAATCCACCTCTACAGGCTTCTATAGCACAATTAGCAGCATTTATAAGGCATTCATAAATAATTCTATCTCGGGTATAAGTGGCAGAGTTAGTGATTAAATAAGAAATCCCCACTATCACAATACTAAAAATTAAAATTCCTATAAGAGTTTCTATGAGAGTGAAACCTGTGCTTTTTTTTAGGGACATCTTCCTTCTCCTTTTTCTACTCTTTGATGCCCTCTGCCAACTATAATCTTATAGTAACTATTAAGTTGAGTATTCTCAATACATATATTTCCACCAACCATTATGTTTAATCCCCTTGGGTCAAATATGATAATGCCATTGTTTTTTAAATTAGAAAAAAACCCCTTTAGTGAAATTTCTAAAAGTTGGGTTCCTGTACATGGATCGTTATTTCTTTCTGGGCCTATATCATAAAGTATTAGTTTTTTGTTACCGTTTACACATACTCCTACATTTGTTGTTCTTTCCATAGCAACCACTTTTGCCCTGTTTATGGTATACTCCACAGCCATAATATCGTTATTAAATCTATTTATTTCCATAAATCTATCCCAGGCGGGAATGGCAAAGGTAGAAAGAACGACAATTATTGCAATAATTATAAGAAATTCAATTAAAGTGAATCCTTTATACTTCATCCTCATAATACTATAAAACAAAAATACTCTTTGATATAAATTTTTAATTAAAAATATAATTTTGTCAAATAAGAATCTGAGATATAAAGATTTTTTAAATATCTCAAAACGCAATGCTTAATAATAGATATAGGTTTCTTGAAGTAGGAAGAAGGTTTAAAAGCATTTTTCATAAGGTAGCTTTGATAATTTATAAAATTATAAATTTTAAATAATTTATTTATAAGACTAACTAATTTTTTAAATTAGTAAGCTCTCAATTTACTTAATATAAGATAAAGATTAAGAGGTCCACAAATAGCAGGATGGACAAAATCAAAATTTTGAGCAAGAGTATCTACTGCGTTTTTATCAAAGAATGTTCCAAAATTTCCAGTTATATCAATATTAGTTTTTAATGAACCACTTATTAAAATGCCATATAATTCAAATCTTCCTTCAGCATCTATGTTTAGTTCGTTATTTCCTTCTGTAGTAAATATTAAACCGTGTATTTCTGCAGTACCAGCATGTCCAATAGTAACATCTATATTGTCTAAGATTATCAAAGTTGGATTCTCTAAAGAACCTATATTAGTAGTAGATTGAATGTCAAAATTCGCAATCCCTGTGCCACCGCCGTATATAATCCCAGCTTCTAAATTTATGTTATTCCCTTCAAATTTATAATTTTTAGCAAAAAGTTTAGCATTTGAAATAGAAATATTATTTGCACCTTTGTCAATTTTAATTATGTCTTTTGCTACCAAAGTGGTCTGAGATAAAGTGGCTTTATTATTAAATTTAATTGTTCCTGCAGCAATTTTAGCAGGTATGTTTAAGTTATCTATAGTTAAACTTACGTTTCCCAAGTCAAGAGCGTCATAATTTAAATTATCTAAATTACAACTAAATTTAGAATTATCATAAGTAAAAATAATTGTATTTTCACTTTCTGTTGAACATTCAATTTGATTACCATTTTTTCCTTCACATTTACTAATTACTAGGCCAGGAGGTGGAGTCCACACATTATTCCCTTTTACACTTATAGGAGTTCCATTGTCAAATTCTACACCAAAAGAACTTTCAAGTGTTTCTAATAATTCATCTCTATTGTCTATATCATTGAATGCTAATGCATAGGGATTAAAATTCACTTTTTGTTTTACTGGATAAACAAGAGCTAACACACCTTTAGGATTATTAGGACATATTTCTAAAGTAGTCCCAGTAAGTCCTTCATATTCATTTCCTATTACCATGGCAGGTATTCTGCAGGAATCTTCACAGCTCACTATAGCACCACTACCTTTAATACTAAAATAATTTAAATATTTAATTATAGTTGCACCGTAATTAAAACCACTTACAACCGCAGTTTTAACTACTTTTGCGTTTTTATAATTTCCTTGGGACCATATAAAACAGCTTTTGCCGTTTTCATCTGCAACTAATTTAATCTGTGCATTTCCTAAGGAAAAAGAATAGTTTTTTGTTCCATTACAAATTTGGGATCCATTATAAAGTTCTGTTATAACTTGTAACAGGGCTTTATTAGCATTTTTTTCAGCTATTTGGTATTTAGCTTCAGAACTTATAGAAAAATATCCCATTTTAGTAATTATAGTCGCAGCTGCACTTATAATAAGTAAGACCAAAAACAAAATCAAAACATTTATTAACACAAAACCTTTGTATTTTATGTTCATGGTTTTACCCCTTTTGCAATTATCTTGCAAAGTATCTTTCTATTTTTAAAACTTTTTCAGGTTTCGACTGACTCTGAATTTCCAATTCAACTTTTATAGCGCGTCCCTGAGCAGAAACCTTAAAAGAATCTAAATCTTTTAGTTTAACCAATTTAGTAGTTACATTATTATTTTTGGCCATATCAATTTTTTCCAAATAAAGCCAACACCCATCAGATTTACATTCTGGATAAAGCCTTACTTCATAAGGCACTCTTGTAATAAAATTTCCTGGTTGAAGTGTATAGTTTCCTGCTGTCCCATTAACTAAAGCACTACTTTGAGCATTTGGATTTCCGTTAAAATTTTCTATACAATCTTGACCATCTGGATCTAATTCTGAAAGTTGATAAATAGGGGGTTTTCCGGTTCCATTATAATTCACCACTTTTTCTCCCTGCCAGATATAATAATAATTGTCATTTGGATCCATAGAAAGTCTACAGCTAATAAGATTTGCAGTTCCGTTGTTTGTGCTTACTACAAATCCGTGTCCAAGAAGATTTGCATAGAAAGCCACTCCTTTGCATGAAGTAGTAGAATTTAGACTTCCATTAGGATTTATGCAGTTCATACAAAGGGGATTTGTAGGTGGATAACCATTACATAAAGGTATAAAATCCTCTATAGTGCAATTATTGTTTTTACACGGGACCCCAACTCCCCATCTTGAGAAGACAAAATCTAAGGTTGCAACGGCACTTCTTGCTTCTTCAAGCACATCAGAGATAGGCCTTGTTTGTTTGAAAACTTTGTCAGAAGTAAGATAAAGTCCTAAAACAGCTGTCAAAATAATTCCACAAAGAACAATTACTACCAAAAGCTCAATTATAGTAAAGCCTCTTTTGTTTTTCAGAAGCATTTTTTAAACCTCTAACTTACTTAAAATTGCACACTTTATCACTTAAAGAAAAGCTCATTCCCTTTAATTTAGCAGTTGCAGTGGCATTTTCACATTTTCCAGAGGATGGATTGCAATTACCGTTTATAGTTACTTCAACTTCGTAACCTCCGCAATTAATACGATCTATTTTATATCCACCTTTACACGCAGCTATTCCAGAGGAAGCCCCTTCTATTAAACAGGAAAGAACAATTCTATCTGAGGTTTTTGAGGCAAAAATAGTTATAGCTCCTGCAATAATTCCTGCTAAAATTGCAGCAATTAGTATGGCAATAAGCGCTTCAATGAGAGTAAACCCTTTAATTTTTAACATCCCCCACTTCCACCTTCAATCCCAATACCACCTCTATTAGCTTCTAATACTGCTTTAAAATATCTTTCTCCATCCGTAATGCAAACTTCTCCTTCATAAATAGCAAGTCCTCTTGGATCAAACATTAGACCAGATTTCCCTAAATCTACAGAAATATTTGGTGTTATCCAGCTATCCTTTATTTTCATAACTTTTAATAAATTTCCATAACAATTGGGAGATCTTGAAGTCCCTTCGTCGTATATTTTTATTTCTTTGTTAGTTTCATCTAAACATATAGAAATGTTGTGACTCTTTTCCATAGCGGCGATTTTTGCCCATTTTACAAGATTTTCAAGTTCAAAAGCATACTGATTAAATTTATAAACTCTATAAAGCTTTCTAAAATAAGGAAAACCTATGCTTGCTAAAATTACAAGAATTCCTATAACTATTAAAACCTCAATTGTAGTGAAACCTTTATATTTTTTACTCATAATTTTATTTTAGTTATAATTTTTAAAATGGTCAAATTGATGATTAAATTTGAACTATTACTGCTTCAGATAAACTGTTCTTATTGGGAAAGGAATTTCAATTCCCTCTTCTTTATATCTCTTGTGAAGTCTTTTGATGAACTCATGTGTTATAGCATATCTTTGAGTATAATCTTGAGCTCTTAAAATTACAGTAAAATTTATACTAAAATCACCAAAGGTATGATATCTTATAAAGGGCTCAAACTCAGGGACCCCTCCCGGAACTTCTCTCATTACCTCTTTTGCCACTTCAATGGTAACTCTTTCAACCTTCTCCAGATCACTATCATAACTTACTCCAACCTGCACAAGCACAGCCAAGTCCTTATCCGGAAGGAAATAGTTGGTTACAACAGAACTTGCAATTTTTGAGTTCGGAATAATTATCAAGTTATTAGGAAGTGCCCTTATAGTGGTGTTTCTCCAGGTTATGTCTTCTACAAATCCTTCAAAACCCCCTTCAATAGAAATATAATCCCCGGGTTTTATCTGTTTAGTCATAAGTATATGAAGACCTGCAAAAAAGTTGCTTAGAGTGTCTTGTAAAGCAAGACCCACTGCCAAACCTGCAATTCCCAGGGAAGTTATAAAAGGAGTGATGTTTATGTTTAGAGTGTTTAAGATTAAAATAAATCCGATAAAAAATATAAAGATCTTTATAAGTATTTCAAAAATGGAGACACTTGGAGGGAGTTCGGTTTTTTCCTGAATGTAAGAATTGAGTAGATTTACAAAAATTTTGGAAGAAATCCAAGTTAAAGTAAAGATAAAAAGGATGAGCAATGTTTTTTCGGTAATTACTTTTATTTTTTCAGAAAAAGGTGCTAAAGAGATTGAAAGAAAAATTCCTATAAAAATAACCCAGAGAAAACAGATATTTGCAAAAGAGGAAATGGTTTTTTCGTGAAATTTGAATTTTAGGCGTTCATTTATTACTTTAAATTTAGACTTTATAAGATTTTTAATACCTAAACCTATAAGAAAAGTTGAGGCAAATATTAAAATAGAGGTGAGATAGTTTTTGAAAAAATTAATCATGCTTAAATATTATAGCTTAAAAGGCAAAATAAGTAAATAATTGACACAAAAAGCTGAAAATTTATAATATTAAATCTAACATGAGAAATTTGGGAATATTAATTTTACTTGTGGGTTTAATTACCTCTAAATCTTTTGCAGATATTTACCAGTGTGAGGACCTAACTACAGGAGAAGTATTTTTTACAAACTTTAAAAATGTTTTTCCAGACAAACATTGCCGAATCTATATTAAAGAGCCGTCTAAAAGGGTAATTTCAAAGAGTTCTTTTTCTGAAATAGATGAGAGATGGTTTTATGAAGTTGGTAAAAATTTCTCTTTAGATCCTGCTCTGCTTAAAGCTATTGCAAAAGTTGAATCTTCTTTTAATCCTAAAGCTATTTCTCCTAAGGGTGCTCTTGGGCTTATGCAACTTATGCCTGAGACTGCAGAGCTTGTCGGAGTAGAAAATCCTTTTGACCCTATGGAAAATCTAAAGGGCGGAGCTTTATATTTAAAAAAACTTTTAGAAGAATTTAGAGATCTTAAGCTTGCTCTTGCAGCCTATAATGCAGGTCCTGAAAAAGTAAGAGCCTACGGTGGAATACCACCTTATCCAGAAACCCAAGCCTATGTCAAAGATGTTCTTTATTATTATACACTTTATCGCACATCAGATACGCGATAAAATCAAAGTTTAACTTCGAAATAACCATTTTTTCTCGCCTCTAACACCTCTTTATCAAATTCCCTTTTTTTGAATCTCAAATCTTCAGCTTTTTTCATGACTAATTCTTCATACTCTTCTTGGAAAGTTTCGTCTTCTATATAAATTGCCACACCTTTAATAGCTTCTAACTGTAAAAGTGAGTTCACTTCTTGTAAAAAAATGAGATCTATTTCAAAGGGATCAAAAAGAAGTGCCAAATTAGTGTAAAGGTCTCCAAAAACTTTGACTTTTTCTTTAACATTTATAGGGAAATTTTTAAATACTACACCTATATCAAGATCTGATTCTTTTTTTATTTTATAAGACCTGTCATATAAATAGGCAACTCCATTTTTAGCTTGTGATCCAAAAAGATAAATCAAAGCAATACCGTATTTTTCAGCAATTTTTTTAAGTTGATCCAATTTTTTCATAATTTTATTATTATATCATAATTTATTTACGGGTGGGTAAATATTCAAATTTGGGATTAAAAATCGCTGTAGCTATACTTCTTTTTATCTTCGGACTTAAAGGATAAATACAGGTGTTTAAGATTTTTTCTACTTCCTTTCTTTTTGTCTCCTGAGAAAAAGGACAGGGATTTTCAAGCACCCTCCAGCCCATCCTTTTTACAAAGCGAGAAATTAGTTCCTTTTCTACAAGGATAAGCGGTCTTATAAGGTAAAGTTTCCCTTTGAACATCTCCTGAACAGGCAAAATGGTTGAAAGCTCACCATGGTAAAACATATTCATAAAAAAAGTAACTATAGCATCATCTAAGTGATGTCCAAAGGCAAGTTTATTCGCTCCCTTTTCTTGGCAAAGTTTAAAAAGATGTTTTCTTCTATGCCAGGAACAGACAAAACAGGGAGCAGTTATGTTTTTTTCATAGACCTCCATAGCCTGAATTCCGCAATCTGTTTTAGAGAAATAAAAGTCTATTTCCAAGGATTTGCAGAATTCTTCAAGCCACTCTACTCCTTCATTATATTCTTTTTCGTTTTTTGGGAATCCCATATCTAAATGAACACCAAGAAGTTTGCAGTCAATTCGCATTTTTTTTCGCCAGTCATTTAAAAAATAAGCTAAAGCCAGACTATCTTCTCCACCAGATAAAGCAAGAACTACAAAGTCTCCGTCTTTTACCATTTCATAACGAAAAAGGGCCCTGCCAATAAGTCTTTTTAACTTATTATAAAGCCTCATAGAGAAAGATATTTTAATCCGGAATTTTAATCTGTGGATTTAGGATTCCATCTGGATCAAAAACTTTTTTAAGTTTCTTCATTATTTCAAGCTGAAGAGGATTAAGTTCTAAGTGAACAAAACTTCTTTTTGTATAACCAATTCCATGCTCCCCTGAAATAGTTCCAGAAAGCTCCAAAACACTTTTTAAGATTAACTCCCTTACTTTTAAAGCCTTTTTTTCATCTTCAGGATTAAAAAGCACATTTACATGAAAATTTCCATCTCCTGCATGTCCAAAACAGCTAATATATAATCCTCTTTCCTTCTCAATTTGCCTTATTCTGAACAAAAGTTCTTTCATAAACCTTCTTGGCACAACCACATCTTCGGCAAATCTTTTTTCTCCAAGTAGTTTTAGAGAGGGAGAAATATTTCTTCTTATTTCCCATAAATTTTCTATACTTTCTTCATCTTCAGCTTTTTCAAAAACAAGTTTTAGGTCTTTATACAGATTTTCAACGGTGGTTTTCTCCTTATCAACAACTTCTGCATCTCCGTCAAGCTCTAAGTATAAAAGAGAGGAAAAACTCTTGTTTTTGAAAATATTAAGGGCATTTTTCTGGTATAAAGCAAAGATTGTGGTTTTATCTACAAACTCAGCGCAGGCAGGTGTTATTTTCTTCTTAAGAATTTCTGAAATTAACTCAAGAGGTTCTTCTTCCCTTTCATGAGCAGAAACAAAAAGAATCCTTTTCTGAGGAAGAGGAATTACTTTTAAAACAATTTCTGTAAAAACACCAAGAGTGCCTTCAGAACCTACGAAAAGGGGAGTTAAATTATAGGGGACCACACATTTAAGTGTGGGTGGTCCTGTTTTTAAAATTTTTCCTCCTGGTAGGACAACTTCTAAGGCAAGCACATAATCTTTGGTTGTTCCGTATTTTAATCCCCTTGGTCCTCCGGCACCTGTTGCTACATTTCCTCCTATGGTTGAAAAGGCATAACTTGCAGGATCAGGTGGGTAAAAAAAACCGTATTTTTTCAAAAAACTTTTAAGCTCACCATTAAGCACTCCGGGCTCAACTTTTACTATTCTTTCCTCCTCATTAAATTCAAGAATTCGGTTCATCTTGGAAAAGGCAATTATGATTCCACCTTTATGGGCAAGACAGCTCCCTGTAGTTGAAGTTCCTGCTCCTCTTGAGATAATAGGAACTTTGTATTCCTGAGCAAGTTTTAAAATTTCAACAACTTCTTCTTTTTTTTCAGGAAGAGCCACAGCAGAAGGCTTACTAATCAAGGAGGAAGCATCATAGGAATAACTCAGAAGATCTTCTTCAGCTGTCAGAAGCCTTTTTCCTAAGAGATGCTCTAATTTTTGGAGAAATTTAGAAGAAATTTTATGTTCCATTTACTTGAGTATATTCTACTTCATAAGACTGATCTGACAATTCCTTTGACACCTCTTTCCAGAGATAATCTACCTTTATTCTCAAACTCATATCTTTTTTAATTTTATTTTCCAGAGTTTTTAGGTTATAAATAATCGTTGAGTGTTCCCTTTTAAAAATACTGGAAATTTCTTTTAAAGACTTATTCAATAGATTTCTTAGAAAATACATTGTTATCTGCCTTGATAGAGAAAGTTCTTTTTTTCTGGAGGGAGAAAAGAGTTCTTCCCTTGAGATACCGAAAAATTTACAGATTGTTTCTATTATCATTTCCACCTGATTTGAGTCTTCTTTTATTCCAATTTCATTTACCAACTCTTTTGCCAAAGAAAGGGTAATGGGTTCTTTTAAAAGGGTTGAGCGGGCAATAAGCCCGAGTACTGCACTTTCAAGCTGCCTTATATCTCCTCTTATCTGGCGTGCTAAGTATTCTACAACCTCGTAAGGAAGATCGTATCCTTGTTTTTTTGCCTTGTATCGGATAATCTTTTTTTTTGTTGCAAAATCAGGAGCATTAAGCCTTATAAGTAATCCAGAAGAGAGTCTTGACCTTAAGGAACTATCCATTCTCTGAAGTTCCTGAGGAAGTTTTAAAGAGGTAAAAACAACCGTTTTTCCCTGATCAAGAAGATAATCTAAAAGAAAAGCAAGTTCAGTTTGTGTATACTCCTTTCCGGAAAGAAAATGAATTTCCTCCAGAAGTAAAACCTCACACTCATTTTTTATTCTTTCCTTAAAACTCTCAACCATGCCAGAACGAAGATATTTCATCATATAATTTAGAAAGTCCTGAGCAGTAAGATAATAAACCCTATCAAATCCCTTTGAAAGGAGTCCATTGCCCACAGCCTGGGTGAGATGGGTTTTTCCAAGACCAAAATTTCCGTAAAGATAAACCAGATAACCTTTCGGTCTTTCTTCAGCTATCTGATAACAAACATTAAAGGCAAATTCGTTGCACCTTCCCACAATAAAGTCTTCAAAGGTATATTTAGGACAGAACCTTCTTCCTATTACTGAAACAGGATTATAGGGGATGATAAGCTGCTCTGCCTTTGGCTTTTCACTTACAAAAAATTTGACCTCCTCAAGCCCAAATTCCCTTGCAACCTGATTTAAAAGATTTCTATAATTTTCTTCAAGCCAGTTTTTCGTAAATTCATTCGGAACCTCTATAATTAGACTGTTTTCTGAAATCTCACCTTTTAATGAAGAAAACCATACTTTAAAAATACTCTCAGGCAAGAGTTCCCTTAGGCGGCTTTTAATATTTTCCCACTTTGGATTCATAGATAAAAATAAAATACCCAAAAAATTTTTAAATACAAATTCAGATGAGACTAAATAAGAGCAAATTTTAAAAATGCAATTTGAACTTTAATATTTACAAAAAATCAACAACTTAAATTATCCATATCTCTGAAAGTCTTGCTATTTCTAAGAAATTTTTACCAGTTTTTAAAGCAATCTCAGAGAGGTTATTTTATAAACTCTTATTTTTTCAAACTTTCTTTAATTTTTTTAAAATTTCTTTAATTTCAATTTTTTACTTTAGATTAAGGTCTTAGGACAAAGAAGAACTTATCTTTTGAAGCAGGCTATATACTGAAAATCGTTGATTTTTCTTAGTTGTGGAAGGTTTTTTGAACAGAAATTTTCCTTTTCTTCGCATCTTGGATGAAATTCACAACCGGTGGGTCTTAAAAGAGGACTTGCAACTTCACCTTTTACCTTTTTTGAGAAAAAATCTTTTGGTGAGAAAGGGTCTGGATAAGAATTTAAAAGCATTAAAGTGTAGGGA
>DAIQAS010000030.1:0-14003 GCA_036781525.1 Thermodesulfobacterium sp.
TATACATGCCAGTATTGTGGTAAATATCTAAAAAGTCCAAAAGAAAGAACTATAGATCATATAATTCCAAAAAGCAGAGGCGGAAAAACAGTATGGACTAATGTTGTGCTTTGCTGTAAGAAATGTAACTTAAAGAAAGGAGATAAAACGCCAGAAGAAGCTGGGCTCAAACTTCTTAAACAACCTAAGGCTCCCAAGTGGCAGGCTCTCATCTTAGAAGAGTTTCCCAAACATAAAAAAGAAGTATGGAAAGTGTTCTTAGATTTTGCAGGCTTTTTTGAGTAAAATTTATTCTTTTTCTTTTTGAATAAGTTCTACAGCTTGAGAAATTAGCTTTTTTGCCTTTAAAGGAATTTTTTCTGGAATGTAAATTTGGAAATCTATCAGAAGATCTCCTCTTTCTCCATTTTTAAGAAAGGGTCCCCTACCCTTTATAACTATTGGCGAACTTTTGATAAAAAGTTCTGAGGGAATATTTTCCTTTCCTTCTAAGGTGTATATGGTAATTTCTTCTTTTAATATTACTTCCCAGAAAGGTATTTTACATTTATATATTAGATTGTTGTTTTTTAAAATGAAGTAAGGATGAGGAATAATTGATACTTCTAAGTATAAATCACAAGCTGATTCTATTCTTTCCTTAGGGACAAATATTATATCTCCTTCTCTTAGTCCTAAAGGAATATCTATATATACCTCTTTTTGAACTCTTATTTTCCCTTTTCCCTTACATTCTTCACAGGTTTCGGTTAATAATTTTCCCAAACCTTTACAATATGGACAGTTGAGGTAAGTAGGCACATTTTTTCTTTTATCTATCAATTCAACAGCACCAGAACCTCTGCAAAAACCACAAATTCTTGTTATACCATTTTCTTTTTTACCGGTCCCATTACAAGAAGAACAAATAAGCTCCTCTCCAGGAATTTGAACTTTTTTTCTTCCTCCTAAAGCAACTTCCTCCACTGTCAATTCAATAATAGAAAAAAAGTAATTCCCTACTGAAGGGCAATTATTAACAATCTCTATTTTGCATTTTTTCTCAAATTCCTCTAAAACCTGTTGATACCAGTCAAGAAGATTTAGAAACTCCTCTTTACTTCCGCCTTTATCAGGATGAAGCTTTTTTACTTTTTCTCTGAAATATTGTTTAATTTCTTCGAAAGAAGAAAATTGTTTTAAATTGAGCTCATCCATCTTTAATCTTTCTTTCTATAACACACTGTTTTTCCTATTATTTTTTTCTCCATATCAGGAAAACTTATAGTAGGTATTTCTGTTGCACCAAGAATTAAGTATCCTCCTGGATTGAGAAGTTTCCAGAGATCTGTTAAGACCTTCTTTTTGGTCTCATCAGAAAAGTAAATTAAAACATAACGACAAAATATTATATCAAATCTTTCAAACAGCCTTGTTGCTGCCTCAAGCAAATTAAGTTTTTGAAATTTAACCAATTTTTTAACTTTTTCGTCTATACGCCAGTGGGCTCCATCTTGCTTAAAATACTTTACCAAAAAAGCAATCGGAAGTCCTCTGTTTATCTCAATCTGGTTATAAATACCCTTTTCGGCTTTTTCCAAACATTTTTGAGATATATCTGTAGCCAGTATGTTGATTTTATAATTGTTCAAATAGTGAGAAAAGTGTTCTAATAAAAGCATAGCAATACTGTAAGGTTCCTGACCTGTTGAACAGGCTGCTGACCAAATATCAATTTTCTTTTCTCTTTCTTTCTTTTTAAATATTTCTGGTAAAATATGGCCTTTTAAAGTCTCAAATGGATGGAAGTCTCTAAAAAAGTAAGTTTCATTTGTAGTTAAAGCATCTATAATTTCATTTAATAATTTTGAATCTACTCCCTTTTTAACTATGGATTGATAAAAATCATTTAAATCCTTATATCCAAGGGACAATGCAAGTTCATTTAATCTACTTTCAATTAAATATTCTTTTCCTGTAGTATAGGAAATTCCTGAAATCCTTTCTAAAAGCGCTGTAAAAAATTCAAACAGTTTCTTATCCATCTCAATTACAACCGAAAAGGTCTTTTAATCTCTCTGGAATTTTGGAAAGGTTAACGACTTCATCAGCTAATCCTTCTTCAATTACAGCTTTTGGCATACCAAATACAACCGAACTTTCTGCATCCTGAGCAAGAACTACTCCACCTTTTTCTTTTATTTTTTTTGCCCCTTCTTTCCCGTCACTTCCCATTCCAGTTAGAATTAGTGCAAGGGTATTTCCATTATAAATTTCTGCCAAAGATTCAAAAAGTTCGTCAACTGATGGTCTGCAGAAATTACGAGGCGGTCCTTGGTGTAGTTTTATCTTAACGAGTGCATTTTCTTTTTTGACTTCCATGTGATAATCTCCGGGAGCAATGTATACCACACCATCCTTTATAAGTTCTCCTTCTTCTGCCTCCTTAACTCTTAATCTTGAAAGAGAATTTAGTCTCTCTGCAAGCTGTTTAGTAAAAATAGGAGGCATGTGTTGAACTATCAAAACCGGCGCTGGAAAATTAGGTGGAAGTTCCGGAATTATTTTAATAAGTGTTTGCGGTCCTCCTGTTGAAACACCTATTCCGCAAACTTTGTAAATACCTTTTTTTATTTTGGGAGCTATATAAGGAGCCTTATAAATAGACTTAATCTTTTCCAAAGGTGTAATACTTTTTATCTTAGGAATGAGATCCTGTTCTATTTTTTTTATACTTTCATAAAAAGATTTGGTTGAGGGTTTAGGAACGAAATCATAAGCTCCTAACGCCAAACATTCAATTGTTGCTTTAGCTCCCTCTTGGGTAAGTGAAGAAAACATAATAACTTTCGTTTGAGGAGTTTCTTTCTTTAATATTTTTAAAGCTGAGATTCCATCCATTTCTGGCATTTCTATATCAAGAGTAATTACATCGGGTTTTAAGCTTTTTGCTTTCTCTATAGCTTCTTTACCTGTTTTGGCTGTATCAATAACCTCTATTTCCGGATCATTTTTTAAAATATCTGAAATTAACTTTCTCATTATAGGAGAATCATCAACTACAAGCACTCTTATTTTTCCCATATTTAAAATGCCTCTAAAAGGTATTTGATTTTGGTTTCCAGCATTTCTTTATCAAAAGGTTTCATAAGGTATTCATTTGCTCCTGCCATAATGGCCTCTACTACACTTTTTTGCTGGTTCTCTGTAGTTACCATCATAATTTTAACATCAGAGTATTTTGGATTAGAACGAACTTTCAATAAAAATTCATATCCATTCATAACAGGCATATGCCAGTCAAGAAGAATTAATTTAACATCTGGGTTTTCTTCCAAAACTTTTAAGGCTTCCTCCCCGTTTTCAGCCTCTACTACTTCAAACCCCATTTCTTCTAAATATTTTTTTTCTATTTCTCTTATTGCCTTTGAATCATCAACTACAAGAACTTTATACATCTTAAACCCTCTATCCTTCTTTTTCTAAAATCTGTCCTGGTAAAATTTCCTGTATCTTTAAATTAATTTTTGCTGGTATTTTATAAGAATAAAACAAACTTTCCAAAGCTTTTAACTCTTTTTTAGCAAAATTGAAAGATTCTCTATTGGCAAAATATAGATCTACATAAACCTCATTCCCCATATAACTTAAGAAACATTCAAGAAGTCCCAGATATTCAAAAAACATCTTAAAATAAAAAAGTTTAATTCTATCTCCTTCCTCTTTGGGTTCTGAAAGTTCCAAAAACCCCCAAGATCTTTCATCACTAAAGACAAAAGGAATAA
This sequence comes from Thermodesulfobacterium sp., assembly GCA_036781525.1. Lineage (GTDB taxonomy): Bacteria > Desulfobacterota > Thermodesulfobacteria > Thermodesulfobacteriales > Thermodesulfobacteriaceae > Thermodesulfobacterium. The sequence goes on from DAIQAS010000030.1 coordinate 3,765, forward strand.
TCACTTTTTCATCTTTGTAAACAAATTTAAAAGACTTGATTTTATCACCAAATAAATCCCTTAATTCCTTATCACTAACTTCTTTTTCTTCCTTTTTTGTTATCGACATCAAATCTTTAATAAAAGCAGTTAAGAGGTTTATATCTTTTTGAAAATTTTCTCTATTTATAGGCTTTTCAGCAAGTTTGGCACTAATAAGGTATAAAAATTTAAGCTCACCTGCCTCTTTTTCTGGTGAAACAATTTGAAGAATTATAGGATTCCCAGTTTTGGCAACCTTTACCCTTAATACCTCTCCTACAGTAAAATTCTCTGGAAGAAGTGTACCTCCGATTCTTGCTTGAAACTTTTCTCCTCCGAGCTCAAGATGAAGGGTTTTGCCCTCTATATTAAGCACCCTTATTAAAAGTTCTCTACCTGGTCTTGTAAAAAAGGCCCATAGATTTTCAGGTAAATAAATAATTGGAGCTGGTGCAGTAATCTGCATATGTTTTTATCCTTTTAAATTTTTCTGGGATGCTAAAACCAGTTCTACTTCTGCCTGAGAAATCCCGAGTTTTTTAGCAATTTCTTTAGAAGTGAAACCTTCCCTTGCTAACATTCTTATTTCATTTTTTATATCAATTTTTGACTTCGTTTCTGAGGAATTTTTCAATTTTTCAAGCCTGCTAACCAATTCCTGAGCCCTCTCTATACTTTCTCTAATTTCTTCCCAGGGAAGTTCTAAGACTTTTTTAAATCTCACATAAAAAAAGACAAACACACCTATCATTAAAATATCTATGACCAAAAGAATAATTAAAAACACTTCCATATTTCACTTTTAACCTTTTAATATAGTTCCTTCAATTCTTATTTTCTGAGGGAAAGGTTTCATATTATCTTTTTTCAAATTCTCTTTAATTTTATCTTCTAACTGCTTTACTTTTTCTGTATTTCGCCAAACATCTAAAGGTATATTTTTAAAATAACCGTAAAGTTTCTCTCTAAACCCGAGCTCATTTTCAGAAAGTTCTTTAGTAGATGTATTATTATCAAAATATAGAACCACATCTAAGCTTAAAAATTCTTTTGTCCCTAAGGGTATTAAAAAGTTTTTAAGTTCTAACTTATAAGGATATTCTTCTTGTTTCTCCTCGCTTACTATTACTATTTTAGAAAACTTTTTAAATGCTGTACTTTCAGGAATCACCACTTCAGACTCAGAAAGGGTTTTAACTTCCTTATCTACTTTTTCTTTACCTACATCTCCTTTTATTAATTTAAAACCAATCCATACGCCAAGAAGAATTAAAATAAAAATAAAAATACTTCCAGATATAAAAATGAGCTCTTTTGAAGTAAATTTAGGTAGTTTTTTCTCCCTTGGTTCTTCTTTTTCTTCTTCCTCCTCAGGTTTTATTAACTTCTCAACTAAAGCTTCTGCTTTCTCAGGAGTAACGTCAGGTTCTTCTTGAGATTTTTCTTTTTCTTCTATTTCTTCTTTAATCTCTTTTAGATCTTTTTTGATGTCTTCTTCCAATTCTTAGTCTCCAAAAACTTTTTCTAACTTCTCTTTTAGAGTTTCTGGAGTAAAAGGCTTTACCACATATTGATTAACCCCATGTTTTATAGCTTCCACTACATTCTCTTTTTGAGCCTCCGCAGTAACCATAATAAACTTAATATCCTTTAAATTCTCATCACTTCGAACAGCTTTAAGAAGTTCAATTCCTGGCATTTTAGGCATATTCCAGTCAGAAATTATTAAATCTACCTTCTGTTTTTTTAGTATTTCCAAAGCAGTTGAACCATCATCTGCCTCTATTATGTCCTTAAATCCAAGCTGAGTAAGAATGTTTTTAATAATTTTTCTCATAGTTGCAAAATCGTCTACCACCAAAATTTTGATATTCGTATTTAATGCCATCTCTACTTCCCCTCTCTCAAAAATTTATTTATTTAAAATACTTCTAAGCTTTAAAATTGCCTGATTATGTATTTGGGAAATTCTACTTTCTGTATAATCTAATACTTTAGCAATTTCTTTCATTGTCAAGCCTTCGTGATAATATAATGCAAGTACCAATCTTTCTTTTTCTGAAAGGTATTCCAAAGCTTCTGCCAGTTTTTCTTGCAGTTCCTTTAAAGCATATTTTTCAAAAGGATCTTCCTTTTTATCCCCTGCAATAAGCTCGAGAAGATTTTCTTCTTCTAATTCTGGCATTTTCTGTTTAAAGCTTTCTATATCAATAAAAGTCACTCCTTTTATACTTTCTAAAAACTTATAATATTCCTCCAAGGTTAGATCCATAGCTTTTGCAATTTCTTCATCCTTTGGCATACGACCAAGTTCCTGATAAAGCTTTTTTAGCTTTCCTTCAAAATCACTGATTTTATTTTTAACGCTCCTTGGTATTATATCTAATTTTCTTATTTCATCAAGCATAGCACCTTTTATTCTAAATTCAGCATAAGTTTTAAATTTGACATTTTTAGAAGGGTCGTATCTATGATATGCCTCCATAAGTCCTATAACACCAGCTGAAACCAGATCTTCCTTACTAAGAACCGGAGCTCCATAATAGGCATATCTATTTGCCCAGTAATTAATTAAGGGTAAAAATTCTTCTATAACTTTCTCTAAGGGTGGTTTTTCAAGAAAAAACTTATCTATCAGTTTTCTCATTTTAAACCGTTATCAATCTTTCTAAAAAGTTTTCAAGTCCTTTTACTTCTTGAGGATTAAACTTAAGCAATTTTAAAGCAATTTGTGATAATTTTTTGCTAACATTATTTTCTGGACAAAGTTTCAAATAAGGAATCTGTGATTTTATAGCAGTTTTCACACATTCATCAAAAGGGAGCCCTCCTAAATATGAAAGCTTAATCTCAGGCAAAAATCTTTCAACTACATAAAGAAGCTGCTGATAAATCCTCTTTCCTTCAATATCATCTTTTACCATATTCACCACCAGATAAAAGTCTTTTATCCTATGATTTCTGTAAGCTACTTTAATAAGGGCATAGGCATCTGCAATGGATGTAGGCTCTGGAGTGCAAATTATTACTCTTTCTTCAGCAAGATACATAAAAAATAAAACATTTTCTGATATACCTGCAGAACTGTCAAATAGTAAATAATCATATTTTTTAAAAACTTCTTCCATCTGATCTTTCAAAACTAACTTCTGATTTGAATTTAAATTTGTTAATTCTACTACTCCCGAGCTTGCAGGAATAATATCAAATTTATATTCCGTCGGATAAACAATATCTTTTAAGGTTAGTTCTCCGTTAATTACATGTCTTATATCAAACCTCGGAGATATACCAAGCATAACATCTATGTTAGCAAGCCCGAGATCTGCGTCAAAAATAAGAACTTTCTGATTATGTTGAGATAAAGCCAAAGCTAAATTTATTACAAAACTTGTTTTTCCAACTCCCCCCTTTCCGCTTGCAATAGCAATGCTTCTCATAAAGCCTCCCTTAGTTTAAAAATTTATAATATTTTTCAAAAGTAACCTTTTAATAGTTTCTTCTTCTGCTTTTACTATATCTTCAGGAAGCCTTTCTCCATTTGAGACAAATGTAACAGGCGGTATTCTACTATCAAGTATCCAAAATAAAGGCAAACTGTTATAAACTTTGTCCACAAAAGTAAGAACTATACCTTCTACTGGAAATTTTTCAATTCTACTCCACTGCCTTAAGATATATTCGTAATGCTCCGTTGCTCTTACTACCCACTGAAACCTCAAAAAGGGCATCTTTAAAACCATCTCCTCAAGATCACTTATTAAAAACCTTTTTTCCAAACTGGGAGTATCTATTAAGACATAATTATATTTGGGAAAAAGCGGTTCTATCGCTTTAATCTCCTCTAAATCCAAAATTTCAAAATCAACCTCTAAAAGCTCTGCCATTCTTTTTGTCTGAAAATTATTACCCACCTTGTAATTATCAAGACTTATCACTAAAACCTTGGCATCGTGTTTATATTTATACCATGCTGCCAGTTTAAAAATATTGGTAGTTTTTCCCGTTCCTGAATCACCTATAAAAACCTGATACTTGGAATTGGGAACGCTACCCTTTTCTTTAAGTACCTTAGAAATAAATTCAGCTAAATCTGGATTTACCGTAACAAGCTTTTTAGCAATAAAAGGAGGAACTCCCTTTTCTACAAATTTTAAATATTTTATCTCCTTTAGTTGAGGATTTAATACTTCATTTAACATCTTTTTTATCTCTGAAAGTTCCTGCCTTATGTAATTTTTAAATTTATCTTCATCCTCTTCTGACCTTAAATCCATACCATGAAAGTGTTTCTCTATTTTTACCTCTTCTTCTTCAATAGCAGCGGTTATTTCAAATATAACTCCCTCTTCTGTCTTTATCTGCTCTGAAGAAAGAATTACTGCTTCTTCTCCGAATTCTTTTTTAACTTTATTTAATGCCTCTAAAATACTTTTCCCTCTAAACTTCTTTATCTTCATCTCTTATTCCCTCACCAACCTAATTACTTCAAGAATTTCTATTTGTATATCCATAGGTATTTCTGCCTGCGAAATTACTGGTATATGAGAAAGAGTTCTTTCCAGAAGTTTTCTTAAATGCCTTCTAATAGTTGGGCTACATAGAATGGCAGGCATAATATTTCTCTGAACTGCTCTTTCTACAGCTTGAGAAAAAGCGGTAACTATCTTGCTTCCTATTTTAGGATCAATCATAAGAAATGTTCCTTGCTCAGTTCTTTGAAGCGATTTTTTTATCATCTCTTCCACATCATCTCCTGCCAAAATTACATGTAGAGTATGATCTCTAAGCACTGGTTTTACTATAAATCTTGAAAGTTTTTGTCTTACATATTCTGTCAAAATTTCTGGATCTTTTATAGAAGTTCCATAATCACTAATGGTTTCAAAAATTGTTATGAGATCTCTTAAAGGAATTCCTTCTTTTATCAAATTCTGAAGCACTTTTTGAATAGTTGTTAAACTTACATTATTTAAACATTCTTCTACTATTTTGGGATAATATTTACTTAGAGTATCTATAATTCTCTGAACTTCCTGTTTTGTTAAAAGTTCATCTGCGTATTTTTTAATTATTTCAGCAAGATGAGTAGTTATAACTGTAGATAAAGTAATTACTGTAAATCCAGCCATTTCTGCTTCATCTTTTAACTCCTCAGTTATAAAATAGGCATCCATTCCAAAAGTTGGCTCCTTTGTTGGAATTGCACCTTTTGGAGGAATAAGATCCGGGCTTGAAGGAAGTGCCATTAAATAATTGGGCATAAGTTCTCCTTTGGCAACCTCAACTCCTTTTATTAGAATGGAATATTCTCCTGGTTTTAATGCCAAATTATCTCTTACATGAACAGGAGGAACCATTATGCCAAGTTCTTGTGCTAAGTGTTTCCTTAAGTTTTTAATTCTTGCAAGCAAATCTCCGCCTTTATTCTCATCAGCAAGATAAATTAAGCCATATCCAAGCTCAATTGCAAGTAATTCAACAGGTTTTATTTCCTCAATTTCTGGTGGAGGAGGTGGTGCTTTTTCTTCCATAGAAACTTCTGCTTCTCTGGCTTTTTGAGCCGAGTAGGAAAGATATCCCAAGATTAGAAGAAACAAACTCAGTAAAAAGAATGGCAGAAAAGGAAGACCTGGAATAAGAGAAAGTATAAAAACAACACCACCTGCAAGCATAAGCACTTCAGGACGGGCAGAAAACTGTGTTGCTATATCCCTTCCCATTCCTGCCTCAGCAGCAGCTCTACTTACCAAAATTCCAGCTGAAGTTGAGACAATAAGAGCAGGGATCTGGGAAACCAAACCATCTCCTATGGTTAAAATCGTATAGGTCTGTGCAGAAGTTGCCAAATCAAGCCCTCTCTGAAGAGTTCCTATCAAAATTCCGCCAATTATATTAATGCAGGTAATAATAAGTCCTGCAATTGCTTCTCCTCTAATGAATTTAGAGGAACCGTCCATAGCTCCGTAAAAATCTGCTTCTTTTGCTATTTCTTCTCTTCTTCTCTTTGCTTCATTCTCATCTATTAATCCTGCATTAAGATCTGCATCTATAGCCATCTGCTTTCCTGGCATAGCATCAAGAGTAAATCTTGCCGCAACTTCAGCAATTCTCTGGGCTCCTCTTGTAATAACTATAAAGTTTATTAAAACAAGTATCAGGAAAACAACAAAACCTACAACATAATTTCCTCCTACTACAAATTCTCCAAAACTTTTAATAATATGTCCTGCTGCCTGAGTTCCCTCATGACCTCTTAAAAGAATTACTCTTGTTGTAGCTATGTTCATTGAAAGTCTGTATAAAGTGGTTATGAGAAGTAGTGCCGGAAATCCTGTAAAATCAAGAGGCTTATTAACCTGCATGGTCATAATAAGAACAAGAACAGATACTGAAAAATTCAAAGCTAATGCAAGGTCTATAATATAGGGAGGAAGGGGAAAAAGAATAATGGAAAGTAAAATTACAATTCCTATAATTGCGCTAACATTGTAAAGATCAAAAAAGTTTTTTAAGGTAACTTCCCTTTCCATTTTTACTTAAATCCTAAAGCCTGTTTTCTTGAAAATTAGCATTTTTTAGTTTTTCAAACTTATCTTTTCTTATTTTATAAACATAAGCAAGCACTTTAGCTACAACTTGGTATAGCTCTTCAGGAATATACTCACCCACTTCCACCTTTTCATAAAGTAGCTGAGCAAGCGGGGGGTCCTGGTATATGGGGATTTTATATTCTTCTGCAATTTCTCTGATCTTTTGTGCAAGATAATTTTTACCTTTGGCTATCACCTGAGGAGCAGGCATCTTACCAAGCTCATATTTTAATGCTATGGCATAATGGGTGGGGTTTGTAATTACCACATCTGCCTTTGGAACCTCTGCAAGCATTCTCTGACGAGCCATTTCTCTTTGTTTTTGCCTTATTCTTGCCCTAACCCATGGGTCTCCTTCTGTCTGTTTTAATTCTTCTTTCAGCTCATGACGAGTAAGTTTCATTTTTCTTTCCACATCCCACCAGTTGTAAAGCCAATCAAATATTCCAAGTATAGCAAGAATGACAAGAAGTTTAGAGAAGAAATCTTTTAAAAGTATTTTAAAATTGTATGCTAAATAAGGAACATCTACTCCAAAAAGTTTAAGAATATTTGGCATATATTTGCTTATAATCCAGTAGGTAACTCCTGCTATAATAAAAATTTTTAGCAGTGCCTTTAAGAGCTCAAAAAGAGCAGTCAAAGAAAACATACGTTTAAAACCTTCTACAGGATTTAGTCTTTCAAATTTAAAACTGATGACTTCTTCTGCCCAAACCCCTCCTCCTGTCTGAATAAGATAAACAATAATTGCAGCTAAAGATATAATAATAAAAAAAGGAAAAAGAATTTTTAAAACAAAAATAGTAATTGACTTATTGAGACTTAAAAAGGTAGATATATTCAAATCAAAATAATAGCTGTTAAAAGCTTTATAAAAAATAAGATAGAACTGGTGATAAAACATATAACTCAAAAGCATAAAAGTAAAAAATCCAGTAGTTAAAATAGTAACAGAAGAGAGTTCCCTGCTTTTAACAACTTGTCCTCTTTTTCTTGCTTCCTCACGCCTTCGCGGCGTAGGTTCTTCCGTTCTTTCCTCAAGAAGTTCCTCAGGCATCTCTTTACCTCAAAAAAATAAATATAGACCTAAAGTAATCTGCAAAACTTGGATACATAATTCTTGGAAGAACCGCAAGCATCAGGCCAAAAAACAAAATACCAAGTCCTGTAATCAAAGGAAAAGCTACAAAAATAACATTCATCTGAGGTATAAGCCTTCCTATAACAGCAAGACTTACATAAATAAGCATCATAAAAACAAGAAGAGGTGCTAAAAATTTTATAGCAAGTTCAAATATGAGTTTGCTTTTCTTTATTACAAAAACTGCAAGACTCTCTTTTAAAAGAAAACTTCCAGGTGGAATTTTCTCAAAACTTTCATAAAGAAAATATATTAACTGATGATGAAAATCAAAACTAAAAAAGAGTAACAAGAAAATTATATAAACGAATTGAGAAATAACAGGCATGCTAAATCCGGAAATAGGATCTATGGTCTGAGATATTCCAAAACCCATCTGAATTCCTACAAGTTCTCCACCAAGCTGTATCCCTGCTAAAACAATTCTAAAAATAAGAGAAATTAAAAAAATTAAGACAAAATCAGAAACCAAAATTTTTAAAATATTACCATCATTTAGTGCTGGTAGATGAAAAGTGAGAGCAGGAGTTAAAACAAAGGCTAAAACTAAAGAAATAAGAATTTTTAGTTTAGTAGGGAAAAAGGTGACACCGAAAATAGGGAAAAGAAAAAACAGAAGCAAGGTTCTATAAAAGGTAAAAAAGAAGATATAAATATTTTTTTCAAGAATTTGCAATATATCCATAGTCTACTTTATAAGATTTGGAATATTTAAAAATAAATTTTCTGTAAAAGAAACAAGTTTTTTTAGCGTCCAGGGTAAAGTCAGAATAAAAACCACAATCATAGCAAGTATTTTAGGAACAAAAGTAAGGGTCATTTCCTGAATTTGAGTAACGGCCTGAAATATGCTTATTATCAATCCTACAATTAAAGCCGTAAGAAGAACAGGCCCAGAAAGAAGTATGGTAAGCTTGACTGCCTCCTTTGCCAAGGTTAAAACTGTAGTATCAGTCATTTTAAAACCACCTCCTTAATAAAAACTTTTTACTAAAGACACCACCAATAAATTCCAGCCATCAACAAGAACAAAAAGAAGAAGTTTTATTGGTAAAGATATCATCATAGGAGGAAGCATCAGAATTCCCATAGAAATAAGAACACTTGAGACAATCACATCAATAATCAAAAAAGGTATATAAAGTAAAAAGCCTATCTGAAAGGCTGTTTTAAGCTCACTTATCATAAATGCCGGAATAAGCGTAAAAATAGAAACATCCTCAGGTGTTCTTGGACGCTCCTCTTTTCTTAATTTTATAAAAAGTGCTAAATCTTTTTCTCTTGTATTCTTAAACATAAATTCCTTAAACGGTTTTACTGCTCTTTCAAATAATTCCTTTTCATCTATTTTCTTATTAAAATAAGGAACTAAAGCATCTTCATATACAGCCTGAAATGTGGGAGCCATAATGAACATAGTTAAAAAGAGTGCTAAAGAGATTAGAACCTGATTAGGCGGTGTTTGTTGAGTTCCGATAGCATGTCTTAAAATAGAAAAGACCACAACCAATCTGGTAAAAGAGGTAAGCATTAATAAAATTGCTGGAGCTATAGAAAGAACAGTAAGAAGGATCAAAACCTGTAAAATTGTGGAAAACTGTTCTGGAGACTGGGTATTTTCAAAACCTATAGTTATAGTAGGAAGTGCTGCTGCCAAAAAACTAAACATCATCTTTAACTTCCCCTAAGCTTGTTAAACCTTTTTCTGAGTATCCTATTAACAACTTTTTTTGTCCTACTTCAACCAGCAAAAGCTGAGCTTTATAATTAATGGGTTTTATTTCAAGAATTTTTATATATTCAGAGGTGGATTTTTTGACATTTATCTTTTTATAAAAATGAGCTCCCAGAGGTAAAGCACTTAATATTAAGAGTAAAATTCCTAAGCTCTGAAGATAATTAATCCACTCCATAGCTTACGATCCCAGTTTTTTTACTCTTTCTTGAGCACTTATAATTTCTGTAATTCTTACTCCAAACTTATCATTAACTACAACTACCTCTCCCTTTGCCATCAGTTTTCCATTTACATAAATTTCAACCGGCTCTCCTGCAAATTTTTCAAGTTCAATTACAGAACCCTGGTTAAGTTTCAACAGATCTCTTATAAGCATTTTAGTTCTTCCAATTTCAGCCGAAATCTCAAGTGGAATATCAAGAATAAACTCAAGCTCTGGATATACACCAGGCTTTTTCTGGTCCGGAGATAGTTCTTCTAACTTAGCTGGCTGGGAGGGAGGAGATTCTTTTTGTTTAATTTCTTGTTGTTGAGCTTCCCCTTGTTGAGCTTCCTTAAGAGCCTCTTCCCACATTGCCATTAGATCATCAGGACTCATCTCTTCAGAATCTTTTGTCTCAGAGTCTTTTGTCTCTTCTTCTTGCGCTATTTCTGAAGTCTCAGTTGACTCAATACTTTCAAGCTTTTCTTCCTCTGTTCCTTCTAAAGTTTCTTTTGTTTCTTCAGGCATTAACTTACCTCCT
>DAIQAS010000031.1:0-13713 GCA_036781525.1 Thermodesulfobacterium sp.
CCTGAAAGCAGACCCTTTGATGATGAGGGAGTGGCTCAAAACAGAAAAGTTCTTGTAGAAAAGGGTATAATAAAAAGTTTTTTATTTGATACTTACTGGAAAGCTGAAGCTGAAAAGAAGGGAATGAAAGGATTTAAAGCAGGCAATTCAAGAAGACCAGATTTTTCTTCCTTTCCAAAAATATCTTCAACCAATTTTTATCTCGAAAAAGGGTTGCTTGAAAAGGAAAAGCTGATAAATTCTGAGAAAGAAGTTTTTGAAGTATTGGAGGTACTCGGAGCACATACTGCTAATCCTATCTCTGGAGATTTTTCTTTTGGAGTATCAGGAATTTATTATAAAAACGGAGAACCTGCGGATTTCTTTTGTGAAATGGCACTTTCGGGGAATCTTTTTGAGTTGTTTAAAAATGTAGTGGAAATTGGTTCGGATCTTACTTTTTATGGGTCCTTAGGTTCTCCAAGTCTTCTTGTAGATAAAATGGATTTGGGAGGATAAATAAATGGAAATTAAAGAAGCCATTGTGAAGCTTAAAGAAAGAGAAAACCTGAAAAAAGAGGAAGCTTATGAGGTTTTCAAAAAAATAGCGCTTGATGATTTTGATGAGAAGGAAGTGGAAGTATTTCTTGATCTTTTAAAGAAAAAAGGAGAAACCTGGCAAGAAATAGCTGGTGCAGTTTCAGCATATAGAGAAGTTATGGTAAGAGTGCCCCATAGTCTGCCTGAATCAGCTATAATTGTAGATACCTGCGGGACAGGAGGAGATCAAAAGCATACTTTTAATTTTTCAACAGCTGTTGCTATAGCTCTTTCAGCATTAGAAGGAATTTATGTTGCAAAACACGGAAATAGATCAATCTCAAGCAAATGCGGTAGTGCTGATCTCCTTGAAGCCTGTGGTATTCCCTTAAATTTACCTCCGGAAGCCTCAGCCAAAGCTCTTGAAGAAGTGGGCTTTGCTTTTTTATTTGCTCCACTTTACCATCCAGCTTTTAAAAAGGTTGCAGAAATAAGAAAAAAACTTGGCAGAACCATTTTAAATACACTCGGTCCCCTTTTAAATCCTGCACTTGCTAATTATCAACTGATGGGAGTTTATGACTTTTTGCTTACAGAAAAAATAGCCTATGTGCTTGATAGTATAGGTATTAAAAGGGCTTTGGTTGTTTTTGGAGAAGAAGGCTATGACGAAATAACTATTACTGGATCAACCAAGGTTTCTGAATTAAGAGAAGAAAAAATCACTACCTATTATGTGGATCCTGAAAATTTTGGATTTGAGAGATGTGAAAATCCTGAAGAACTTGTAGTAAAAGATCCTTCTCAAAGTAAAGAAATTCTTGAAAAACTTTTACAGGGTAAACTTGAGGGACCCATTATGGATATGTTTCTTTTAAATCTCGGAGGAGCTATTTATCTTTGTGAAAGAGCTATTGATTTTAAAGGAGGAATTAAAAAGGCAAAAGCACTTATTGAAGAAGGAAAAGCATGGGAAAAGTGGCAGGAAATCCAAAATTATTACAAAAAAATTCAGATTTAGATGGAGGTTTCTATGAAGCTTGGCTGGATAGGTGTTGGTTCTCTCGGAAAGGCAATGCTTGGAAGACTTCTGGAAAAAGACTGGAAACCCGTTGTATGGAACCGGACTTTAAGCAAACTTGAGAATCTGGATGTAGAAAAAGCTTTATCTCCGGAAGAAGTTTTGCAAAAAAGCGAAATTATAGGAATATGCCTTCATGATTCTCAAGCAGTAAGAGAAATCCTTGAAAAACTTTTGAAAGCTGGAATTACAGAAAAAATAATAGTTGATTTTACCACAAATCATTTTGAAGAGGTTCTTGATTTTCATGAGATGGTTTCTCAAGGAGGAGGATATTATCTTGAGAGTCCTGTTCTTGGGAGTGTAATTCCTGCTTCAAAGGGAGAGCTTACTATTCTTGTAAGCGGAAAAGAAGAAGCCTTTCTCAAAGTAAAACCGCTTTTAGAATGTCTCTCAAAAAGGATATTTTTCTTTGAGATACCTGGTAAGGCCTCAAAATTTAAGCTGATAAATAATATGGTTCTCGGAGGATTTCTTGCTGTTTTATCAGAAGCTGTAGCACTTGCTGAGTCAATGGGATTTGAAAGAAAAGAAATTCTTGAAGTGCTTGAATCCGGAGCTGGTCAGTCTTTGGTGCTTTCAGCAAAGAAAAATAAATTTCTGCAGGACGATCTTTCTCCGCATTTTTCGGTAAAAAATATGGTTAAAGACCTTGATTATCTTTCTGAAATGGCCAAAAGAGAAGGAAAAGCTATTCCTCTTGCTGCTGAAGTGAGAGAACTTTATCGCAGTGCTCTGAAAAGAGATCCTGAAAAGGATTTTCTACTTATATGGAAGGTCTTTAAAGATATTTAATATTAAGGTGTCTTAATCATGAAAGTGCGTTTTCTTTACTTTAAGGGTTGTCCTCATGCAGAGCCAGCTCTAAATTTATTAAAAGAAGTTCTTAAAGAAAAAGGGATTAAGGAAGAAATTGAGATTATAGAAATAAATTCAAAAGAAGATGCAGAAAAGTATCATTTTCTGGGATCACCTACCATTCAGATTAATGGACTGGATATTGAAAAAGAGAGAAGAAATGATCTCCCAGCTATGGGTTGCAGAGTTTATAAAACTAAAGATGGGTATAGCGGAGTGCCACCAAAAGAGATGATAGAAAAAGCTATAGAAGAGGCTATAGCTTCTCAGAAAAAGAAAAGAGTTCTTTTTATTTGCACGCATAATTCTGCTCGCTCCCAGATGGCAGAAGGACTCCTTAAAGCACTTTACGGAGATCTTTATGAAGTTTATTCAGCTGGAACCTATCCAACAGTAGTCAATCCTTATGCAATAAAAGTAATGTCTGAAATAGGAATAGATATTTCTGAGTACAAGTCAAAAAGTATAGAGGATTTTATCGGTATGAATATTGACTACGTTGTTACTGTGTGTGATAGGGCAAAGGAAACTTGTCCATATTTTCCTGGTGCGAAAAAATATCTTCATCAAAGTTTTGAAGATCCAGCAAGTTACGAAGGAGATGAAGAAGAAAAGCTAAATAAATTTAGAAAAGTAAGGGATGAGATAAAAGAATGGATTATCAAAACCTTCGGTTAGAGCTCTATATTAATTTTTCTAATATCTTTACTACATCTTCAGGAAATACAGATTTTAAGCATTCATAGTGTCCGTATTTACAAGTTCTTTTAAAACACGGGCTACAGGATAAATTTCTTTTTAAAACAATAGCTTTTTCATTTAAAGGACCCGTTTTCTCTGGATCTGTAGAACCAAAGATAGCTACCTGAGGAATTTTTAATGCTGCTGCAAGGTGCATAAGACCTGAATCATTTGAAATAACAGCTTTTGCCAGAGAAAAGATTCCTGCAACCTCTGTGAGGTTTGTTTTTCCGCAAAGATTGTAAACTTCATTTAAGTCGCTTTTTATAAATTCTCCCACTTCTATTTCTTTCATTCCTCCGGTTATAAGAACTGCAAATCCTTTTTTCACAAGATATTTGGCCAAATCCTTATAATATTCCTTTGGCCACATCTTTGCTGGTCCATAAGCAGCACCTGGTGCAAGAACAATAAAGGGTTTAGCTTTGAGAGGTTTTAAAAACTTTTTAGCATGCTCTAAAAATTCTTCTTTTACAGGTAAAAAAAGATCTTTGAATTCATCCGGTAGTCCAAGAGAATTTAAAAGATAAAGATAGTAGTCCCTCTGATGTAATTTTTTACGAGGAGGTTTTACAGCTCTTGTTAAAAGAAAACTTCTCAGATCCTTTGCATATCCCCATCTTTCACGAAGTCCTGCTCTAAAAAAAAGCCAGGCTGAAGAAAAGGAATTGGTAAGAAGAAGTCCTATGTTTTCTTTAAAGGGAGACAAGGTTTTAATGTTTTTTTTGGTGTTTCCCTTTTCGTAATAAAGAATTTCTGTATTTGGAAAAGCTTTAAATAGTTCTACAAGAGAGAGAGGACCAAATAGATAAATTTTTTCTTTTTTGCATAGGTTATAATAAACAGGTGTTGCCATAAGGGCATCGCCAAGCCAGTTAGGAATTCTGATAACCATAGTATAGCCTCTTTACCACAAGGGTTGCATAGGATCCTTTTTCCAGAGAAAATTTTAATTTTATAGTGGTATTGTCTATCTTCTCCCATTCTAAATTTTCTGGAAAAACAACTGCCGGTCTTGGATAGGTTTTAAATATAAGTCCTTTCACAAAGGTTCTCAAACTTTTAATACCATTTAATCCCTCATTTTTACAGATCTTATCATATATTTCCTCCAAATTAAAAAAGTTGGCTTTTTCTCTAAACTGGAGTTTTGGAGCAGGAAGAGGAAGTTTTAAATTTTTTAAGGTTTCCCATTTTTCTTCTGAAGGTTCTTTATAAAAGAAAAACTCTCCAAGAAGATAAGGAGCTTTAAAATAGGAAATATCAAGTTTTAAGATTACTTCTTTTAAAATCTCGTTCCAGAGATAACTTTGATAGGCATTTCCCAGAAAAAATAGATATTCTTTATCTACAAGATTTAAGGCCCTTTTAAAGGTTCTTTTAGAAGGCTTGTGTTCAATTAAAAATTTTAATAAATTTTTTTCCCAGTTAACTTTAGCAAGGTCTAAACACTTTTCAAAATTTCTCCAGTGTTTTTTTAAACAATCTCTAAATTTCCTTGTTTTTTCTATATCAACTGCGCTTCCTTCAGCAAGCATAAGATAAAGGGCTTTTTCATAGTTTCCAAGAATAATTTCCTTTACTGCAAACTCTCCAGAGCTTTTAATTGAGCCGAATCTTTGCTCATCAAAATAGTTTGCAAGACCGAATTTCTTAACAAGCTCAACTTCTTTATTAAATTTTTCTTCTTTTACTCTGAAATCTCTTACTACAACCTCAAATTTATTTCCTATTAGAAGCTCTTTCGACATTGGTTTAGTTGTTTTACCAAGATAAATAAGTTCGTATTCCTTTTCTTTTAAATCCTTTTTTGGACCATTTTTGATAGTAATAAACTGATGGGCAATGGCTCTTTTATCCTTTATTCCCCCATATCCTATAGAATCCATAGAAATTCTGAGATTTTTTGCAATCTTTCCAAGGGCATCCCAGGTAGAGACATTATACTTTTTAAGGATATAAAGGGAGTATTCTCCCTTACCCTCCGGATAAATTTCTGCAATTTCTGAAACAACAAAGTCTTCCAACTTTTCTTTTATTTTCATAAAGCCATATTTTAAAAGATAGGTTTATAAAAACAAGGCAGGTTGTTTTATGAAGAAAAAGTATTAAATTAATAAAAATCCGAAAAAAGGAGATATTTTTAGAGTATGATTGCCAAAGTTTTAGCCAAAATTATAGGAACAAAAAACGAAAGAGAATTAAAAAGGCTTAAACCTATAGTTCAAAAGATAAATTCATTAGAGCCTGAAATGCAAAAACTTTCTGACGCAGAGCTTGCGAGAAAAACTGCAGAGTTTAAGGAAAGGTTGGAAAGAGGAGCAACACTTGATGAAATCTTACCAGAGGCTTTTGCCGTAGTTAGGGAAACCGCAAGAAGAGTTCTTGGAATGCGTCATTTTGATGTTCAGCTTATGGGTGGAATAGTTTTACATGAAGGAAAAATTGCTGAAATGAAAACAGGAGAAGGGAAAACTTTGGTTGCAACTCTTCCTGCTTATTTAAATGCCTTAACAGGAAAGGGTGTTCATATAGTTACAGTAAATGATTATCTGGCTAAAAGAGATGCCGAATGGATGGGACCTATTTACAGATTTTTAGGACTGAGTGTTGGATATCTTCAGAATCAGATGGGTGATTCTGAAAGAAAAAAGGCTTATGCCTGTGATATTACTTACGGAACAAATAGCGAATTCGGTTTTGATTATTTGCGTGATAATATGAAATATTCACTGGAAGATATGGTTCAGAGAGGACATTATTATGCCATTATAGATGAAGTAGATTCTATCTTAATAGATGAGGCAAGAACACCTTTAATTATTTCTGGTCCCTCTGAAGAGTCCACAGATCTTTATTATTATATAGATGAAATAGTTAGAAAACTTAAAAAGGATGTTCATTTTACCCTTGATGAAAAAGCAAAAAATGCCATTTTAACAGAAGAAGGCATTGCTGAGTGCGAAAGACTTCTCGGAATAAAAAACCTATATAATCCGAGATATGTAAGGCTTATTCATCACATAAATCAGGCATTGAGGGCACATCATCTTTTTAAAAGAGATGTGGATTATGTAGTAAAAGATGGGAAGGTTATTATTGTTGATGAATTTACTGGAAGACTTATGCCTGGAAGAAGATGGAGTGACGGACTTCACCAGGCTATAGAAGCCAAAGAAAGATTAAGAATTGAAGCGGAAAATCAGACTTTGGCTATGATAACCATTCAGAACTACTTTAGAATGTATGAAAAACTTGCCGGGATGACTGGAACTGCAGAAACCGAGGCTGCGGAATTTAAAGAAATTTACAATCTTGATGTGGTAGTTATTCCCACTCATAAACCGATGATAAGGATTGATTATCCAGATGTGGTTTTTAGAACTCAAAAAGAGAAATTTGAAAAAGTGGTTGAAGAAATAGAGAAATGCTATAAAGAGGGAAGACCTGTTCTTGTAGGAACGACAAGTATTGAAAAGAATGAGCTTCTCTCAAGAATGCTCAAGAAGAAAAAAATACCTCATCAGGTTTTAAATGCAAAACACCACGAGAAAGAGGCTCAAATTATTGCTCAGGCTGGTAGATCTCATACAGTAACCATAGCCACCAATATGGCAGGAAGAGGAGTAGATATTATTTTAGGAGGAAATCCAGAAGGACTTGCAAAAGCTCAGCTCGAAGCAGAGGGATACGATCTTTCTGAGATTGATGAAAGAGCCTGGAATGAAGTTCTTGCCATGGCAAGACAGGGGCTCGATCCGACAACTAAATATAAAGACTATTGGGCAAAGGTTCTTTATGAAAAATATTTGGAATGTCAGAAAGATGCTGAAAAAGTTAAAGCACTTGGAGGTCTTTATATAATTGGAACAGAAAGACATGAATCAAGAAGAATAGATAATCAGCTAAGAGGAAGAGCAGGAAGACAGGGAGATCCAGGAGCTTCTCGTTTCTTTTTATCCTTAGAAGATGATCTTTTAAGACTTTTTGGATCAGAAAAACTTAAATCATTTATGGAAAAACTGGGATTACCTGAAGGAGAGCCTTTAGAGCATCCCTGGTTATCTAAAGCAATAGAGCAGGCACAAAAGAAGGTGGAAGCTTATCACTTTGAAATAAGAAAGCATCTTTTGGAATATGACGATGTAATGAATAAACAAAGGGAAACAATCTATTCTCAGAGAAGGGAAATTTTAGGGAGCGAGTCTATAAAAGATTGGATTATTTCTATGATTGAAGAAAAGTGTGAGGAAATTGTGGAAGAAGCTTTTGTAGAAACTAAACACCTTGAAAAGGAAAATCTTGAAGAACTTTTACAGAGATTTAAAGAAATATTTGCCTTTAGTCCAGAAATAGATGTAAATCTTTCTAAAAAAGAAGAACTTTTAAAAGAACTCAAAAATTCAGCATTGAAAAGATACGAAGAAAAGGAAAAAGTTATAGGTGCAGAGACTTTAAGAGGGCTTGAAAAATATTTTCTTCTCACAACTATAGACACTCTCTGGAAAGAGCATCTTCTTATGCTTGATCACCTTAAAGAAAGTACAGGTTTAAGAGGATACGGCCAGAAAAACCCCTTGCAGGAATACAAGAAAGAGGCT
This sequence comes from Thermodesulfobacterium sp., assembly GCA_036781525.1. Taxonomy (GTDB): domain Bacteria; phylum Desulfobacterota; class Thermodesulfobacteria; order Thermodesulfobacteriales; family Thermodesulfobacteriaceae; genus Thermodesulfobacterium. The sequence goes on from DAIQAS010000031.1 coordinate 7,801, forward strand.
TTTTATCTCTTTGTAGATTTAATGAAAAGAATAAAAGAGACAACCTTATCTTATTTATTTAGAGTAGAAATTAAAGAAGCTCGAGAAGCTTCCGAAGAGGTATTAGAGGAACTTGAAAAAGAAGAACTGGATAGTAAAAAGCTTCAATATAAGAGAGAAGATGTTTTTAAGGAGAAAGAAGAAACAGATTCTCAACCAGTTAGGGTTCAGAAGATAGGTAGAAATGATCCCTGCCCGTGTGGCAGTGGTAAAAAATATAAAAAATGCTGTGGTAGAAATTTAGAACAAGAAGAGGTGAGGAATGAATTGTCTAAAATGTAACTACATCTTTTCTGAGGAAATTAAAATATGTCCTAAATGCGGGGCAGATATGGGATTTGTTCTTGAGAAGCTGGGACATTTTCCTCCTTCAGCCTCAAAACCTTTTTTGACGGTAGAAGATTTTAAAAAAGAATCCACCTTTGACTTTGAGGAATTAGAAAAAATTAAGGAAGAAAAAGAAAAGAAAGAAATAGAATTTTCTTACGAATCAAGCGAAGAATAAAATTTTAGAATAAAATTTTAAGGGACTTTGTCTCCCCAGAAATCTTTTTTGGTTCCTTCTGCAAGCTCCTTTGTTTCTAAAAGAGCCTTTTGATAGTAAGTCAATACAAGATTTTGAGCCACCTTTGCTGTATAGGTATCCGGATAGTTATTTAGAATATAAAGAATCCTCTGATAGGCACCGCGGTAATACTTTATCTTATAATAAAATTTAGCTACATAAAGTTCATGTTGGGCAAGAAGTTCTCTAAGTTCTTTTATCCTTTTTTCAGCCTCTGCTTTATAAGGACTGTCAGGAAAGTTTTGTAAAAGTCTCTGATAGGCAGAAATGGCTTTTTTTGTATTACTCTGATCTCTATCATAAGAACTTTTCATTTTATAGTAGCAGGTTCCTATTTGATAAATTACATAAGGAATAGCTTCATTATTAGGATAAAATTTTTCAAATTCTTCATATAAAGCTATGGCTTCTTCATACTCTTCTTGCCAGTACTTAGAGTCTGCCATTCTCAAGGCTGCAAGAACAGCCTGAGGAGAACCGGGAAATTTGTCCCTTATTTCCTTATAAGCCTCAAAAGCTCTTTCATAATTACCTTTGGCAAAATTTCTTTCAGCCTCTCTTAAAAGCTCTGCAAGTAAAGGTTCCTCTTCCTTTTTTTCTTTCTTTCCGAAAGCTTCAGAAAATTGAGTTCCTATTCCTGATGTAATTTTTGAAACAGTTCCGCAGGAATTTAAAAGAAATAACAAAAAAAAGATAAAAATTATTAGAAGAAATCTTTTGGAACCAGAAAATAACATTTTTAAAAGTTCTTAAGAAGAAAGTACTTTATTTAATGCATTAACAATTGTAGTTTTTGATACTGCTCCAACAATAACTTCTACAGGTTCTCCGTTTTTAAAAATAATAAGAGTTGGAATAGCTCTTATTCCATATTTACCAGGTGTTATAGGATTTTCATCTACATTTAACTTACACACCTTTACTTTTCCTTCCATTTCTTCTGCAATTTCATCAATAATAGGTGCAATAAGTCTACAAGGCCCACACCAGGCTGCCCAGAAATCTACAAGCACAGGCACATCAGCCTTTAAAACCTCTTTTTCAAAATCCTGATCAGTTACCTTACATGTTGGCATTATAATCCCTCCCTGTTACAATTTTTTAGTGCTTTATTAAAAAAATAAATTTAATACAATTTTAACAAACTTCAATAAAATTTTAAGGTTTGTAAGAGATAAAACCTCTTTTTAAAACGATCAAAATTTTTTTAAACAGTATTTCTAAAGACTTGGAAACACTTTCTTTTTCAAGGAGATAGTAATTATAAGCTATTACAGCAGGAATAGCACAAAAAAGACCCATAGCGGTATTTATCAGTGCTTCTGCAATTCCTGGTGCTACTGTTGCCAAACTTGCGCTTCCTTTTAAACCTATATCATGAAAAGCCTTCATGATACCCCAGACCGTTCCAAAAAGTCCTATAAAAGGAGCTACATTTCCGACAGTTGCAAGAAATCCGAGACCTTTGTTAAGTTTCATAATAAGATTTTCTTGTTCTATAAGAGCTTTTTCCATTAGCTCTTTTTCGGCAAGATTTAGAGTAAGCTCCTTATCAAAGTTTTTCTTTTCAAAATAGCTCTCATAAATTTCTCCAAAAGAAACTACAACTCTTTTAATGCTTTGCCCGAGAAGGTGAGATTCAAATTCCTTTACCTCTTTTATGAGAGATGGAAAATCCTTTGCTCTTTTTGTTAGGGCTTCTGCCTCATTGAGTAAATTTTTAAAAGCCTTATATCTGAAGTAATTAGCAATGATAATATACCAGCTCTGAATACTCATTATAAAAAGCACTAAAAGAACAAATTTCCCTACATATCCAGTCTGTAAAAATACCTTCCAGAGTTCCATTAAATTAGATTCCCCAGATAAGTTCCTGCAAAGATTTTTTTATTTTTAAGAATTCCTTTAAAATTGTCAACCCTTTCAAAGCTGAATCTTTTAACTCATAAGTGTATTTATTTACATAGGTATTCACATGTTTTCTTATGGTTTCTTCGTCAAGTTCCTGAGCATAGGTTTTTAACAAAGGCAGAACCTCTTCCCAATTTTTTCCTGCCCAATCTAAGCTTTTTCTAAAAAGTTCTGTTATTTTTCTTTTTTCTTCCTCAGAAAGGTCTCTTTTTATAAAAAAACCACCCAAGGGAAGCGGAGCCTCTGTGTTTTTTTCCCAGAACTCTCCCAGATCCTCAATTTTATAAAGATTATACTTAGAGTATACAAATCTTCCTTCATGAATAAGAATACCAAGGTCTGCTTTGTTTTCTAATAAAAGAGGTATTACTTTATCATACCGAACAAAAATTTTTTCTATTTTCCCCTGGTAAAAGAAATTAAAAAGAAAATGAGCCGTTGTATGTTCTCCGGGAATTGTAATTTTTAGATTGCTAAAATCTTTAGTATTATAATGTTTTTTTCCTACAAGAAGAGGTCCAACTCCAAAACCCAAAGCAGAACCCACTGGTAAGAGTTCATATTCAGAATATATAAGATGCCAGATAGCAAAAGAAGCTTTTATAATGGGGAAAATACCTTTTATAGCAAAATTATTTAAAGTTTCTATATCTTCAAAATGAAAACTTAATTTAAAGGGTGTTTCAATCCTTTTTAAAAGAAGTCCCGATACTATAAAAACATCATTGGGACAGGGAGAGAGTGCTATTTCCAGTTTTTTGATATGCATTTCCAGACCTCTTTTAGAACCTGAGAAGCTTTATCTTTGTCCCATTCTTTTTCTGGTTGAGAGAGAAGATTGCTTATTACCCTTATTTCAACTAAATAAATTTTTAACTTTTCACAGGCTCTTGCAATCCCAAATCCTTCCATATTTTCAGCAATAACATCGAATTTATTTCTTATAAAATAAGCCCTATCTACATCATAGGTTGCTGCACAAACTGTAGAAAAAATTCCTGCAGCAATATTAAAATTAAAATCTTCTAAAAGGCTAATAGCTTTTTCAGTAAAGGCATGGCTAAGAGATATTCTATTACATATTTTTAAATCTTCTGGGAAGGGAGAGTAATGGGTTTTATATTTCCTTCCAAAGTCTGCAAATATTTCTTCAGTTGCTACAACAACATCTCCCACTTCTAATTCAGTATCAGGATAAGCTCCAGCCCATCCAGTTAGAAAAACCAGTTTAGGTTTTTTAGATAAAAGAATTTGATAGGAAAAGAGCGCAGCATCAATCGGCCCAATTCCTACTATGTTTAAATCTATATTAAGATCTTTTAAAACTTCAGCTTCAAATTCTGAAGGAACAAGAACTGTTAATTTCGTCATAACCTAAATTAGATCAAAGATTTCAAAATCATCAACATATCTAATATGAGCCTTTATCCCCATTTCCATCAAATCTTTTAACAAAAAATCTACTTCATTTGCTCTTATTAAATTGCCTTCGGAATAAAAAGGAAATTTTAAAATTACCTCAGCAGGCTTTACTTTTATAACTTCTATCTCAATTTTGCTCTCAGGAGGCAGTCCTTTGAGTTTTTCTTTTAAAAATCTTTTTACAAAGAGTCTTAAATCTTTTTCATTTTTAAAGCTTTTGTTCAAGCTTTATAAAGGGCTTTAAATTTTTTGGAAATATTCTAACTTTTAAAGATATGAAAGTCAAGTATTATATAGGTACCTGTGGATGGAGCTATTATTCTTTTAAAGGATATCTTTATCCTCAAGAAAGTAAGCCAAAGGAGTGGTTGAAGATTTATTCCCAGCATTTTAACACCGTAGAAATAAATGCCACTTTTTATAAAATTCCTACAGCCAAAACTTTTAAAAAATGGTATGAAGAAACCCCAAAAGATTTTATTTTTTCTGTAAAAGCACCTAAAATCATAACTCATTTAAAGAAACTAAGAGATGTAAAAGATGATCTAAAAGCATTTCTCAATGCCATTTCACCCTTGGAAGAAAAGGCAAAAGTTCTTCTTTTTCAACTCCCTCCTTCTTTTAAATATAATAGAGAAATTTTAGTAGATTTTTTAAAAATTTTACCTTCAGATTATTTAAATGTGCTTGAAATTAGAAATATCTCCTTTCATAATGAAGAGTTTGTTGAGCTGTTAAAAAAATACAAAATATGTCTCTGTTTTTCTGATTGTGCTGGTAAATATCCTTCTTGGTATGAAGTTCAAACAACAGATTATCTATACATAAGAATGCACGGATCTAAAAAACTCTATGTATCAAATTATGAGGAAGATGAATTACAAAGCCTTGCAAAGAAAATAAAATCTTTCAAAATCAGATCAGCTTTTGTTTATTTTGATAACACTGCAGAGGGTTATGCTGTTCCCAATGCGTTGAGATTAAAGGAAATTCTTGAAACCTGAATTATTTTCGTCCTGGAAAAGGGTTTTTATTTCAATTATTTCGTCCTTAATTCTCAAAAAAAGCTCTACCAGTTCTGGATCAAAGTGTTTTCCAGATTCATTTTTTATTATTTCAAAAGCCTCCTCAACAGAAAAGGCTTTTCTGTAGGGTCTGTCAGAGGTTAGTGCATCAAAGACATCGGCAATGGAAACAATTCTTGCAAAAAGTGGTATCCTTTTTCCTTTTAGTCCAAAAGGATAACCTGTCCCGTCCCATTTTTCGTGATGTAAAAGAGCTATTTTTTCTGCTGCTTTTAGGTACTTTATTTTTGAACCTTCAAGGATTTTAGCACCTATAATAGTATGAGTTTTCATTATTTCCCACTCTTTTTTAGTGAGAGGACCTGGTTTTAAAAGAATACTGTCTGGAATTTTTAGTTTCCCTATGTCATGAAGAGGAGAACTATACTTTATGAGTTCAATCTGATCCTTACTTAACCCCAGATGCTCCGCAATTCTTGTAGAATAGAACCCTATTCTTTGAATATGAAACCCTGTAAACATATCTCTGAATTCTGCAGCTTTAGCAAGTCTGTGAATAACTTCAAGAGAGAGATCCTTTATTTCATTATAGGCTATTTGAAGCTGTAAATAAATTTTTTTAAGCTCTGAAGTTTTTTTTTCTACTTCTTTTTCTAAGAGATTCTGATAATCTTTTAAGAAGTCTCTATATTTTTTTATTTTTGAGAGAGAAATTATCCTTGCTTTTAGCTCCGGAATAAGAAAAGGTTTATTCAGAAAGTCATCGGCTCCAGAGGCAAGGCCTTTAATTCTTGTTTCAATATCTTTTGCTGCTGTGATAATAATTATTCCAATATCAACTGTTTCTGGATCGTTTTTAATGATTTTACATAGAGATATTCCGTCAAGATCTGGCATCAGAAAGTCAACTACTATAATATCAGGATTGATTTCATGAAGCTTTTCTAAAGC
>DAIQAS010000032.1:0-13582 GCA_036781525.1 Thermodesulfobacterium sp.
TAATAGCTTATAAAATTTCAATGGATAGCGATGCTTTTAAACGCCTTCAGATTTTGTGTCAAACTAATGATGGATTCAAAATTGCAGAGGAAGATTTAAAATTAAGAGGTCCTGGGGAATTCCTCGGAACAAAACAATCTGGATATTTAGAGTTTAGAAAAGCAGATATTGTAAGGGATTATCAAATACTTCTCTGGGCAAGGGAGGATGCTTTTGAACTTATAGAAAGTGATCCGGAACTTAAAAATTATCCTATTTTAAAAGAAGAATTAATGAGAAGATGGGAAGAAAGGTTAAAACTATCAGAAATAGCTTAAAAATTTATGTAAAAGGAGCCAAAAAAATGGAAGAGAACTTTAAAATCGGAATCATAGGTGGTAAGGGAAAAATGGGAAATCTTTTTAAAACTTTTTTTGAGAAAAAAGGATACCCTGTAGAAGTCTCAGACATAAATACAGAACTTAGCAATGTTGAACTTGTTAAAAATAACAAAGTTATTTTAATATCCGTTCCCATGGAATTTTTCTCAGAGGTAATTAAAGAAATTTCTCCCTTTGTTGAAGATAATCACTGGATAATTGATATATGTTCTCTAAAAAGAGAACCCGTAAGAATAATGAAAAAATTTCTCAAAAAAGGAGAAATCCTTGCAACTCATCCCCTTTTCGGTCCCTATGAAAAAGATTTGAAAGGAAAAACTATTGCTTTTTATCCTGTAAGAGGGAGAAATGTATCAAAATGGTTTCAAAAAATTATGTCAGAAGAGGGCTTGAAACTTGTGAGAATTTCTCCTAAAAAACACGATGAGATAATGGCACTTGTTCAGGTAATAAATCATTTTTGGCTTATTCTTCTTGCCAAAATAATAAAAGATTCTGAATTCAATTTAAAAGATGTTGTGTATCTTTCTACTCCGAGCTTTTTGAGACAACTTCACATTTTAAAGCGACTTGCCAAACAGGATACCAATCTTTATGCAAAAATTCAGCTTGAAAACCCCTTGGGCAAGAAGTTAAGAAATTCGTTATGTAAAAATTGCAAGGATTTAGCCAGAGCCTTCAATTCGGAGAATGGAGAAAAGGAATTTAAAGAAATTTTTGATCTGGCAAAAAAAATTGCCAAAGATTTAGAAATACTTTTGGACGAAACTTTTCCTGACGAAATATAAAAGTAAGATTCCTGAAAAAATCATTATCAGACACAAAACCTGTCCCATTGTCATCCAGCCGAAAATAAGAGAAAAACTCTGAGCAGGCTCTCTTATAAACTCAAAAAGAAATCTTAAAATTCCGTAGAGTATTAAAAATATTGCAAGTTTGGTTCCGGGAAGAAAGTCTTTTTTTCTTAAACTCCACATAAATAGAAAAAGCAATAATCCTGTAACCAGACCCTCATAAAGCTGAACAGGATGTCTCGGAACATTCCCGCCTTCAGGAAAAATCATAGCCCAGGGAAGGTTGCTTGGTTTTCCGTAAATCTCTCCGTTTATAAAGTTTCCTATTCTTCCGAAAAAAAGTCCGATTGGGGCTGTAACCACAACCAAATCAGCCCACCAGAGAAAAGATTGTTTATGTTTTTTTATATAAATATAACCTGTAAGAACAGCACCAATCAGTCCTCCGTGAAAGGACATTCCGCCCTTCCAGACAGCTATTATTTCTTGAGGATGTGCTAAAAAATAGTCCGGATAGTAAAAAAAGCAGAATCCCAAGCGCGCACCAACTACCAGCCCTAAAAAACTGTAAAACAGTAAATTTTCTAAAAATGGATAAAGCTCTTTTTTACCTTTTTCCTTTAACTGGTATCTGCAAAGAAAAAGACAGCAGAAAAAACTTATTATATACATCAAACCATACCATCTAACTGCAAAAGGACCTATTTGAAAAATGACCGGATCAATTTGAGGATAGGTAAGCATCACACAGATCCTTTAAAATACATTCTTCACACTTTGGTTTTCTTCCAAGGCAAATCTTTCTTCCGTGAGCCTGAACAAGATAGGGAAAAACAAACCATTCCTCTTTTGGTATTATTTCCATAAGTTCTTTTTCCATTTTTTCAGGTTGTTTAGATTTAATAAGCCCCAATCTGCTTGAAACCTTTCTTACATGAGTATCAACTGGAATGCCTTCAACAATTCCGTAAGCATTTGAAAGAACTATATTTGCAGTTTTTCTTGCCACCCCGGGAAGCTCAAGAAGTTCCTCCATAGTTCTTGGAACTTCTCCATTGTGCTTTTCCACTATTATTTTGCAGGCCTCTTTTATGTATTGAGCTTTCTGTCTGTAAAAACCTGTGCTTTTTATATCTTCTGCCAACTCTTCAAGATCGGCATTTGCAAAATCCTTAGCAGTTTTGTATTTCTTAAAAAGCTCTTTTGTGACATCATTTACCCTTTCATCAGTGCACTGAGCAGAAAGAATGGTAGCTACAAGAAGCTGAAGAGGATTTTTAAAATTAAGAGCTATTTTAGCATCCGGATAGGCCTTTTTTAATCTTTTTATAACTTCCTTTGCCTTTTCTTTCAGCTCTTTACTCGGTTTAAATACCTTTTCTTCTTTCTTCTTCGGCATTATTTTTTCCTCTGCATAAATTTTCAATTTTAAGTAAACAACTTATCAATTTCTTCTTTTAAGACCTTTTTAATTTCTTTCTGAGAAATAGAAGGAATTGGGAATTCAAATTCATCAACGGATTTATAAGCTTTTTTTGTTACGCTTTTGGCTCTGTCAACCAGTCTTGAACACCTGCTTTTTTCGAGCCTTTCAACTGTGTTAAAAAATTTAATCAGTCTAAAAAATTTCTTTTTATCAAACTTTTCAAGAGGCTTATTTTCTTCTACGATTTCTTCTAAATCAAGAATAAGTTTTTTCATCTGATCAAGAAGAGGAATTTGAATCTGCTTTCTTAACTGTTCTTCAAGAAGTAAAAATTCCTGAGCAAGTATAAAATAGTTTTCCTCTGAAAAATCCCTATAAATTATATTCTCTCTAAACCAGTAAGCAAACTCTTTTCTAAGTAGATCAACAAGATACATAAAATCAAATTCCTGATTTTGTAAAACTGATTCAAGATCCTCAACATTTAATCTTTCTCCTAAAAAGGGGAGCTCTTTTTTACTGTAAATATGTAAAAGTGCCCAGAGAAAATGCTTGGGCTGAAAATTTACTTCTTTATCTTCAATAAAAAAAGAGGATTCTTCTTCTTGATACCTTTTAAAAACCTCGCTTATCCATTCAAGACTATAAAATCTCATTTTTAAGAGCTGAAAATTTCTTTACTCAATAACTCTTTTATCTTATCTACACTTACTTTTTCTTTAAAGCTTCCCTGACAAAGCTCGGGTTTTCCTCCTCCTTTTAGACTTAAAGATTCTGCAAGTTTTTGGAAGATTTTATTTGCGGGATATTTGTTTGATAAATCCTTGGTTACCATACAAATTGCAAGAGGATTTTCTTTTTCTCCGATAAGAAAAATTACCCCTGATCCGAGCTTATTTTTGTAATAATCCCCTATCTCTCTTAATTCTGCCATATCCTTAGCGGAAAAAGAAGCAACAAGAATTTTTACTCCATTTACTTCTGTTACATCTTTTAGCTTTTCTTCAAGCACCTTTTTAAGATCCACACTTTTAAGTCTTTTAATCTCCCCTTCAAGGGTATCAATTTCTTTTAAAAGGCTTTTAATTTTTTTCTCTATATCTTTTGGACTTGTCTTTAAAGTTTCTGCAATTTTTTCTATTCTTTCTTCTAAGGTGCTAACCCACTCATAGGCTTTCAGCCCTGCAACTGCTTCAATCCTTCTTATTCCAGAAGCAACGCTGCTTTCAGAAATTATTTTAACAAATCCTATGTCACCCGTTCTTTTAACATGTGTTCCGCCACAAAGTTCCATTGAGACTTCATCAATTTTTACCACTCTCACTATTTCTCCGTATTTCTCCTCAAAAATGGCTATAGCTCCCATCTTTTCAGCTTCTTCTCTTTTTACCCAGAGAGTCTCAACCGGATGATTTTCTAAAACCCACATATTTATCAACTCTTCCACTTTTTTCAATTCTTTGGGGCTTACTGCCTGAAAATGGGTAAAGTCAAAACGAAGTCTTCCTTCTTCCACAAGAGAACCAGACTGCCTTACATGAGAGCCAAGAACTTTTCTTAAAGCTGCATGGAGAAGATGAGTGGCCGTATGATGCCTTTCAATATGAAATCTTCTTTCCTTATCAACCTTCATCAAAACCTCTTCATCCTTTTTTATATCTCCTTCAAGAATTTTTATTTTATGATAAATGACATCTCCAACCTTTTGAGTTTCAATAACTTCTGCTTTACCTTCAGAACCAATTACTAATCCCGTATCATAAACCTGACCACCACCCTCTGGATAGAAGGGAGTTAAATTGGTAACAAGATAATAAAATTCTCCTTCTTTTTTAATCTCTAAAACTTTTGCTTTTGTTTCAAGGGTTTCGTATCCGACAAAAAGTGTCTGCACATCCTCTTTTACCATAGATTTAATAAACTCAGGAACCTTTTCCAGAGCACCCTTCCAGGTTTTTCTGCTCTCTTCTCTTGCTTTTTCTCTTAATTTTTCAAACCCCTCTATATCTAAGGAAAACCCGAGAGGCAAAACATGGTCCCTTACAAGGTCATAAGGGAATCCATAGGTATCGTAAAGTTTAAATAAAACTTCTCCTGGAATAACTTTTTTCCCTTCTTTCTGAAGATTCTCAATTTCTTTTTCAAGTATTTCAAGACCGAGACTTAGAGTTTCAATAAACTTTTCTTCTTCTATTCTTAAAACTTTCTTTATTAATTCTTCATTTTTAGATAATTCTGGATAAATGTCTCCAAATTCCTGAAGCAGAGGATCAACAAGTTTATAAAGAAAGGATTCTCTCAACCCAAGAAGTTTTCCAAATCTTTCGGCTCTTCTTATTATTCTTCTTAGCACATAACCTCTGCCTTCATTTGAAGGCATAATACCCTCTGCAAGAAGAAAGGCACTTGCCCTTATATGGTCTGCTATAACCCTGAAGGCAACTTCTGTTTCTATGCTTTCTTTAAAAGCCCTTCCTGTTATTTCTGAAATTTTTGCAATAATTCCTGAAAAAAGATCAGTTTCATAGTTAGAAGGAACTCCCTGCATTACTGCAGTAATTCTTTCAAGCCCCATTCCTGTGTCTATACATCCCTTTGGCAATGGCTTAAGATTTCCTTTTTCATCTCTTTCATACTGCATGAAAACAAGATTCCAGATTTCAAGGAATCTATCGCAATCACAACCCGGGGCACAGTCGGATTTTTTACAACCGAACTCTTCTCCCTGATCATAAATTATCTCTGAACAGGGACCGCAGGGGCCAGTATCCCCCATTGCCCAGAAATTATCCTTTTCTCCGAGCCTAACTATTCTATCCTCAGAAAATCCGGCTATCTTTTTCCAGAGTTCTGCTGCCTCATCATCCTTTTCGTAAACGGTTACATAAAGCTTTTCCTTAGGAAGCCCTAAAACCTTGGTAACAAATTCCCATGCATAGGCTATGGCTTCCTTTTTAAAATAGTCTCCAAAGGAAAAATTTCCGAGCATTTCAAAAAAAGTGTGATGTCTTGCAGTATATCCTACATTTTCCAGATCGTTATGTTTTCCTCCTGCACGCATACACTTTTGACAGGAAACAGCCCTTGTATAAGGTCTTTTTTCCTCTCCAAGAAATACTTTCTTAAACTGAACCATTCCTGCATTGGTAAAAAGTAGGGTTGGGTCATCATAGGGAATTAGAGATGAACTCGGAACAACTTCATGCCCGAGGTTTTTAAAGTAGTTAACAAATAGTTCTCTTATTTCGCGTCCTTTCATAATCTTTTATCCCGAAAAGTTGATTTTTTGACTAACTCTATTTTAAGAGATTTTAAAATTTTAGCAATTACTCCTTTTTTGTTTTATCCTTGCTTTATTTTAAATATATAGTAAATTTTGCAATTAAATTTCTCAATTTTTTGAAATTTTTAAAATTGGAGGGGTAAAATGCTTGTAAAAAACTTTCTTTTTACATCTGAGTCTGTTACAGAAGGGCATCCAGATAAAGTGGCTGATCAGATTTCAGATGCCATATTAGATGCTATCTTAGAAAAAGACCCCTATGCCAGGGTTGCCTGTGAAACAATGGTTAACACCGGAATGATTCTTATCGCAGGAGAAATTACCACTGAAGCGCGTGTTGATTATGCAACCATAGCAAGAGGTGTGGTTAAGGAAATAGGGTATAATCATTCTGACCTCGGATTTGATTACCAGACCTGTGCAGTTCTTATAAGCATTGATAGACAGAGCCCGGACATTGCCATGGGAATAGACAGAGACGGAGAAATAGGAGCAGGAGACCAGGGACTTATGTTCGGTTATGCCTGTGATGAGACACCGGATTTTATGCCCATGCCAATCTGGTATGCCCATAAACTTGCCATGAGGCTTGCTGAGGTTAGAAAAAAGGGAATTTTACCCTTTTTAAGACCAGATGGGAAAACTCAGGTTACTGTAAGATATGAAGACAGACGCCCTGTTGATGTTCATACAGTTGTTATTGCTGCTCAACATGATCCCACTATTACTCAGAAAGAATTGAGAGAAGCTATAATTGAAGAGGTGGTTAAAAAGGTTATTTCTCCGGAACATCTCAAACCTGATACAAAAATTCTTGTTAATACCACAGGAAGATTTGTTATAGGTGGACCTCTTGCAGACTGCGGAATGACAGGAAGAAAAATTATAGTGGATACATACGGAGGAAGAGGACATCACGGAGGAGGAGCTTTTTCCGGAAAAGATCCGACAAAGGTTGATAGAACCCCTTCTTATTATGCAAGATATGTTGCTAAAAATCTTGTTGCTGCTGGAGTGGCAAGGGAGCTTGAAGTTCAGGTAGCCTATGCCATAGGAGTTCCCGATCCTTTAGCCATAAATGTTAATACCTACGGAACACATAATATCCCTGTTGAAAAAATACTGGAAATCATTAATAAACTTTTCTGCTTCAGACCCAAACATATGATTGAGTATCTTAATCTTAGAAGACCGATTTTTAAGAAAACAGCCTGCTACGGACACTTTGGAAGAAATGAACCCGAATTTACTTGGGAAAAACTTGACATGGTAGAAAAAATAAAAGAATTAGCAGGTTTTGATAAATAGGAGGCTTTTGACGATGGGAACTAAGGTTAAAGACTTAACAGTTGAGGAATTAAAATCTTTAATATCAAACACAATAAAAGAAAGTCTTGAAGACTTAATAGAAGATATAGTTGCACTTTCAAGTGATGAATTTTTACATTCAATTGAGGAGGCAAGAAAAGATTATAAAGAAGGAAGAATAAAATATTTTGAAGAAATAATTGATGTATAAAATCATATTTACTCACAGAGCATTAAAAGATTGGGAAAATCTTGATAAAGACGTATAAGTAAGAATAGCCAAAAAGCTTAAGGAATATGCAAAGGAACCTTTAAAATTTGCCAGAAAGTTAATACATCCTAAGATAGGAACTTACAGGTTTAAAATAGGAGATTATAGAGTTGTATTTGATCTTGAAGATAAAAATATAATAATCCTGAGGATAGGACATAGAAAAAATATTTATAGATAAAAAAGGAGGAGGATAAAAGATGGATTTTCATGTAAAAGATCTTTCTCTTGCAGATGAGGGCTTAAAACTCATAGAGTGGGCTGAAATGGATATGCCTGTTTTAAGGCTTATCAGAGAAAGATTTAAAGAAGAAAAACCCTTAAAAGGTGTAAGAATCGGAGGTTGTCTTCATATTACCACTGAAACAGCAAATCTTGCAAGAACCTTAAAAGAAGGTGGAGCCGAGGTTTATCTTTGCGCCTCAAATCCTCTTTCAACTAAGGATGAGGTTGCAGCAGCCCTTGTAAAACATTTTGAAATTCCTGTTTTTGCTATAAGAGGAGAAGATAGAGAAACTTACTATTCACATATAAAAGCAGTTCTTGATAAAGAACCCCACATCACCATTGATGACGGAGCAGATCTGGTTTCTACTCTTCACAGAGAAAGACCTGATAAACTCGACAACCTCTGGGGAGGGACCGAAGAGACCACAACAGGAGTTATTAGATTAAAGGCAATGGCAAAGGATGGGGTTTTAAAATATCCCATTATAGCAGTGAACGATGCTCTAACCAAGCATCTTTTTGACAATCGCTACGGAACCGGGCAGTCAACCATTGACGGAATCTTGAGAGCAACCAACAGGCTTCTTGCTGGTTCTTATTTTGTGGTTTGCGGTTTTGGCTGGTGCGGGAAAGGACTTGCTATGAGAGCAAGAGGAATGGGAGCAAAAGTAATAGTAACAGAGGTAGATCCTCTAAAAGCCTTAGAAGCTGTTATGGAAGGATACCTTGTTATGCCCATGGATGAAGCTGCAGAGATAGGAGATTTTTTCTGCACAGTTACAGGAAATAAATCCGTTATAAGAAAAGAGCATTTTCTTAAAATGAAAGATGGTGCCATTGTCGCCAATTCAGGACACTTTGATGTGGAAATAGACCTTGAAGGTTTAAAAAGCATAACAACCCAAATAAGACAGATAAGAAAAGAAGTAGAGGAATATCTTCTTGTGAATGGAAAAAGGATATATGTGCTCTCTCAGGGGAGACTTGTAAATTTGGCTTCTGCTGAAGGGCATCCCTCTGGTGTTATGGATATGAGCTTTGCCAATCAGGCTCTCTGTGTTGAATACATTGTAAAAAATAAAGATAAACTTGAAAAAAGGGTCTATCCTGTTCCAGAAGAAATCGATAAAGAGGTTGCAAGACTTAAACTCAAAGCAATGGGAATAAAAATAGACACCCTGACTCCTGAACAGGAAAAGTACCTTAGCTCCTGGGAAGAAGGCACTTAAAGACGGTTTTAATGCTAAAACCCCGTCTTGTTTTAAGCTCCTGCCTTAATCTTGAAAAAACAAGGTATGACGGAAATTTAATAGAAAATCCTGTAGCCATAAAACTTCGCAAATTCTGTGAGATAATCTCTGTTTGTCCGGAATTAGGAATCGGACTTTCTGTTCCAAGAGAAAGAATTATACTTTATAAAGATGGCAGAAAAATAAAAGCCGTTGAAATTCTTACAGGTAAAGATTTTACAGAAGACCTGAAGGCTTTTTCAAAAAAGTTTATCAAAAATATTTCAGAGGTAGAAGGTTTTTTTCTAAAAAGTAAATCTCCCTCTTGCGGAGTCTCACATAAGACAAAGGTATATAAAGATATAGAAGGAAAAAATTTATGCGGAAAATCACAGGGTATATTTGCTAAAATCGTCCTTAAAGCTTTTTCTCTGATTCCTGTTGTTGATGAAGAAATCTTAAAAAACAAGGATGAACTTGAAAACTTTTTGATTAAAATTTTCTCCTTAAGAAGACTGAGAGAATTGAAAGAAAAAACAAAAAATAAAGAAGATATAATTTCTTTTCACAAAAAGGCTTATTATCTACTTAAGAGTTACGCTCAAGAAAGCCTGAAAAAGGAAGGAGCTTTTTTGCTTTCTGAAGACATAAGCTTTGAAAACCTTTTAAACACTTATGAGACATTTTTTAAAGAAACACTCGCTAAGCCTTTCAAAAGAAAAAATCAAATTAATACAGTTTTAAAAATTTTGGAAGATTTTTCAGAATTTTTGAAAGACAAGGAAAAATACCTTATTTTAAACTTTCTTGATAAATACGAGAAAGGAAAAATACCACTAATTGAGGTTATTTCAGAATTAAAAAATCTTCTCCAGGAAAGAACCTCAGAACCTTTACTGGAATTTTATCTTTCACCCTATCCTGAAGAACTTAAAGCGTTATTTTATTAGTTCTAAATTTTGGTATAATAAAATTATGTTTACAGGTCTTGTAGAAGGAATCGGAAAGATAGTTTCTTTACAGCCCTGTAGAGGAGGGCTTCTTGCTGAAATTTCAGCTTCCTTTTCTTTAAAAGATACCCATGTGGGTGATAGCATTGCAGTTGATGGAGTCTGTTTAACTGTTACAGAAATAAGGGGATCATCCTTTAAAGCCCAGATTTCTCCCGAAACCTTATCTAAAACAACTTTAAGGTATAAAAACACCGGAGATTTTGTTAATTTAGAGAGGGCCTTGAAATTTGGAGACCGTTTAGGTGGGCATCTTGTCTCAGGGCATGTTGATGGAATAGGGAAAATAGTTTCCATAACTCCTGTAGAGGATTTCTGGAAGGTAAAAATAGAAATACCTGAAGAACTGAGTTCTTATCTTGTCAAAAAAGGCTCTATTGCAGTTGATGGAGTAAGCCTTACCATAAACGATTTTAAAGATAATGCTCTTGAGCTTATGCTTATACCTCACACCTTAAAAGCTACTACACTCTGTCTTAAAAAACCAGGTGATCTTGTAAATATAGAAATTGATATGATTGCAAAGATGGTTTATAAATGGCTCTCCCCTTATCTTGAAAGCCTTGAATCTTCTAAAAAACATCTCACCCTTGAATTTCTAAAAGAACATGGCTTTCTCTAAAACTCTTTCTTCTTTGTTTTCTCTTCTTGAAGAAGGTATTAAATGCGAAGTTTTCCCATGTGCTATAGCTGGAATAACTTGTTCTGGATCAAGATATGTGGTTGGAAGAGGTAATAAATCTCTTTTTCCATTTTTAGAGCCTCTTGAAGATGATGATATTTTTGATCTTGCTTCACTTACAAAACCCTTAGCTCTGGCTTTTACTTTTATTTATTTATTATCAAACAAACCAAAAATTGATTTATCTAAACCCATAGGAAAATATATAAAACTTAGCTCTCCTTTAGCTGAAATTCCTGTTTACAGATTTTTAAACCATACATCAGGACTTCCTGCCTGGTATCCCCTTTATAAAGGGTTAGAAGAAGAAAGAAAAGAAATTGGGCTAAAAACATTTGTAAAAATTATTGAATCTTTACCGCTTGAATATGTTCCGGGGGAAAAATGTCTTTATTCAGACCTTGGCTATTTTATTTTGACTTATTTACTGGAAAGCATTTACCAAAAACCTTTTGAAGAACTTTTTAAAGACGCAAAAAAGACGGTTTCCTTTGGCAAAAAGTCCTATCTTGGATTTAACCCTCTTAAAAACGGAATTGATCAGGAAAAAATTGTCCCAACTTCTGTCTGCTCGTGGAATAAAAAGCTTTTAAGGGGTATTGTAGAAGATGAGAATACAAGAGCTCTTGGTGGAATTTCAGGAGTTGCAGGACTTTTTGGAAATATTTACGGAGTTCTGGATATACTGGAAACTCTATTAAAAGCTTATAAAGGAGAGGTAAAAGGTCTTTCTCAGGAAGTAGTTAAACATTTTTTGGATTTCAGAGAAAAAGATTTTGATTTTTCTCTTGGATTTATGCTGCAAAGTAAAAATGGCTATTCAGCAACAGGAGGTGCTTTTTCTGAAAAAACAGTTGGACATCTCGGTTTTACAGGTTGCTCCTTTTTTATGGACTTAGAAAGAGATTTCATAGTGGTTTTACTTACAAATAGGGTATACTTCGGAAGAGAAAACCAAAAAATAAAGGACTTTAGACCATATTTTCATAAAGAAATTAAAAAGCTTTTCTTTTGTGAGCCCAAAGCATAAAACTTCTTGGAAATTCGCGAGAAAAGAGCCTTTCAACAAGCTTAAAAAGATCTTTCCTATCAACTTTAAAATCCTCTTTAAAAAATCCTCTTTCTTCTATTAAGAAACTGTCTTTATCTTTTATTATTCTTACTATTCTGTTGCGTTTTTTACATAAAAAATCTAAACATTCCCCTTCATTAAGGGTATCAATCTTTTCGGCAAGCCAGTTTAAAGCCTGTTCCTTTCTTATCCGAGCCATATTCTTGTTTAATTATTTAATTGAACATTATAAAATTTTAATTCTAACAACAATTTTTTACAATTAATCTTTTTTTGACAGTTTATTACCTCAATGATATATTTTACGAAGTAAAGGTGTTGAGAGAAAAAATTTTACAAAAAACTATTGGAAAGTAAAAATTGAGAACTTTTTTATTTTTATTAGTCTTTTTGTTTTTATCAACTGCTATACTGGCTCAAGAAAAAATACTTATCCTTGCTACTACAACTTCTGTTGAAAACTCAGGATTACTAAGCTATCTTTTACCAATTTTTGAGAAAAAAACTGGTATAAAAGTTAAGGTTGTGGCAAGGGGAACAGGAGCTGCTATAGAAATGGGAAAAAGAGGAGATGCTGATGTAGTTTTTGTTCACGCAAAAGAGCTTGAACTCAAAGCTGTTAAAGAAGGCTGGTTTGTTAACAGAAAAGAGGTTTGCTATAATGATTTTATCATTGTAGGACCTAAAAATGACCCTGCCAGGGTTAAAAATTCTAAAGATGTGATTACAGCTTTTAAAAAAATCTCCCAGGCTAAAGCCCTTTTTATTTCCCGTGGAGATAACTCAGGAACTCATATAAAAGAATTAAAGATATGGAAATTAGCAGGTATAAATCCCAAAGGAAAACCGTGGTATTTAGAAGCAGGACAGGGAATGGAGAAAACTCTTTTTATGGCAAATGAAAAGGATGCATACACCCTTACTGATAGAGGGACATGGCTTGCTGTTAGGTCTCGTTTAAAATATTTGGCTTTACTTTTTGAGGGAGCCCCCCTTCTTTTTAATCAGTATAGTGTAATGGCTGTAAATCCTAAAAAACATCCTCATGTAAACTACGAAGATGCCTTAAAGTTTATAAATTGGATTACATCTCACGAAGGACAAAGGCTTATAGGAAATTTTAAAGATAAATTTGGAAACCAACTTTTTATACCCAATGCTAAGTAATCATGGAATTCTTAATAGATGCCTTTAAAAAAGCTCTTTTTCTCATTCTCAGTTTAGATAGAGAGCTTATTGAAATAATCATTTTATCCCTAAAAGTTTCTTTAACCGCTCTTTTCTTTGCTTCACTTTTGGGAATACCTATTGGTGCTTTTTTAGGATTAAAGAATTTCCCCGGAAAAACCATCGTTCTTGTTCTTTTAAACACAGGAATGGGACTTCCTCCGGTAGTTGTGGGGCTTTTTCTCTATATGCTCTTTTCAAGAAGCGGACCTCTTGGTTTTTTGCAACTTCTTTATACACCAACTGCCATGATAATTGCTCAGTTTGTTCTTGCATTTCCCATTGTTACAGCTCTGACTCAGAGTGCCATTGTTAAGATAGATCCCGTTATAAAATTGACTGCTAAAACTCTTGGAGCAACCCCTTTTCAGATTGCTTTAACAGTAATAAAAGAGGCAAGATACGGAATTTTGGCAGGAGTCATAGCGGGACTCGGAAGGGTTATGGCAGAAGTTGGGGCTATTTTAATTGTGGGAGGAAATATTGCCGGCTACACAAGGGTTATGACAACAACCATAGCCTTAGAAACTGATAAAGGGAATTTTGAGCTTGCCCTTGCTTTGGGAATAATTCTTCTTATTATATCATTTATGATTAACCTTTCTTTTTACTTTATCCAAAAAAGGGGAATTCCGGCTAATATCACATGGCTTTAGAACTTGCAGTCTCCAA
>DAIQAS010000033.1:0-13396 GCA_036781525.1 Thermodesulfobacterium sp.
TTATACCTAAATTATCAATACAGATTCCCTTTGGTGTGTAGTAATAGGCAGTTGTAAGTTTTACTGCATAGTCTTCCTCTAAAGGAATTACAGTCTGCACTCGGCCTTTACCGAAACTTTTTTGTCCAAGAATAAGGGCTCTATTATTGTCTTTTAAAGCACCTGTAACAATTTCAGCAGCAGAGGCGGTTCCGTGATTTATTAAAATCACAATAGGATAAGAATGTTTTCTTTGAGGAGGGTTGGGTTTGGCTTGGAATTCCATCTGTGCATCTTTACTCTTTCCTTTTACAGAGACAATAACACCACTTTCCAAAAATTCATCCGCAACCTCTATAGCTGAAGAAAGAAGCCCTCCAGGATTATATCTTAAATCCAATACAATTCCCTTAAGCTGCTGTTCATTCTCAAGCTTTTCAAGTGCTTCTGCTAATTCCTTAGCTGTTTTTTCCTGAAAGCTTGTGATTCTTACATAGGCATATCCAGGTTCAAGTATTTTTGTTTTTACACTTTTAATCGGGATTACATCTCTTATAAGGGTAATCTCTTTAATATCCTTTTCATTTCTTAAGATAGTAATAGTAACTTTAGTACCTTTAGGCCCTCTTAAAAGTTTTACCGCTTCAATTAAACTCATTCCTTTTGTAGATTTTCCGTCAATTTTTAAAATTTTATCTCCTGGTTTGATACCTGCTTTCCAAGCAGGAGTGTCTTCTATGGGAGCAACTACCGTTATTACCTCATCTTTAATGGTAATTTCTATACCAATTCCGGTAAAACTTCCTTTTGTTTCTATTTCTAATTCTTTATATTCTTCTGGTTTCATTAAGGAAGAGTAGGGGTCAAGAGAACTTAGCATTCCGTTTATAGCTCCATAAATGAGATCCTTAGGATTGACATCAGTTACATAATTGTCTTCTATCAATCTTAGAACTTGAGAGAAAAGCTTAAGATATTTATAGATTTCTTCATTTTTTTGTTTGGCTTCTTCAGAAAATCCATAATTAAAAACTAATAAAAAAATTAAACCAAGGGTTAAAAAGAGATAAATTTTAAAATTTCGCAAATCTTTATACATGTTAACTCCTTTATTGAGTCAGTTATATTATTTAAAAACTAAAAAAATTAAACACCTAAATAGATTTTTTTCAAGATATTGTAACTGTTAAAATTCTAAGGAAAAAGTCTAAAGCCTTGAAAATTAAACAAAAAGTGCTTTAATTATGAGACTAAAAAGCACGTCTAAGGATTGGGGTGTCCCTGTTACCAGGGATGCTTGGTTTAAATCCGCCTTAGACGGAAGTAAAAACCCCAAGGAGGTAGAGAGATGTCACACATTACCATGAAACAACTTCTTGAAGCCGGTGTCCATTTCGGTCACCAGACCCGCAGATGGAATCCCAAGATGAAACCTTTTATTTTCGGAGAAAGAAATGGGATTCACATTATTGATCTTCAACAAACTTTACACTATTTTGAAATTGCTTATGAATTTGTAGTCAATCTTGTATCTCAAGGAGGTAAAATTCTCTTTGTAGGGACAAAAAAACAGGCACAGGAAACTGTTAAAGAAGAGGCTCAAAGATGCGGAATGTATTATGTCGTTCACAGATGGCTTGGAGGAACACTTACCAATTTTAGAACCATAAGACAGAGTGTTGAAAAACTTAAAAAACTTGAAACCTGGTTTGAAGACGGAACTATTCAAAGATTTGTTAAAAAGGAAAGATTAAGACTCGAGCGACTTAAAAATAAACTAGAGAGAAATTTGGCAGGAATTAAGGATATGGAAACACTTCCTCAGGCTTTGTATGTAGTAGATCCCGTACATGAGGAAATTGCAGTTAAAGAGGCAAGAAAGTTAGGTATTCCCATTATTGCTATAGTTGATACAAATTGCGATCCTGATCTTATAGATTACATAATTCCTGGAAATGATGATGCTATAAGGGCTATAAAACTCATTACCAGCAAAATTGCTGATGCATGTTTAGAGGGGTTGGAAATTTATAAAGAAAGAGTCGCTGCTGAAACAGATAAAGAAATTTCTGTTGAGGAAGAATTTTTAAAAACTGAGGAAGAAAAAGCAGAAGAAATAATCAAAGAAATACTTGTTGAAGAAGAAAAGGAAAGAAAACTTGAAGAAGAAGCTGTAAGATTTACGGATGAAGAATAAAAATTTCAGGAGGTAGGAAATGGCAGAAATTAGTTTAGAGCTTATAAAGCAGCTTAGAGAAAGAACAGCAGCAGGTTTTATGGATTGTAAGAAAGCATTAGAGGAGGCTCAGGGAGATATAGAAAAGGCTGTAGATATTTTAAGAAAAAAGGGTCTTGCCATAGCAGCAAAAAGAGCAGCTAAGGAAACCTTAGAAGGTGTTGTAGCAGCTTATATTCACAGTAATAGAAAAATAGGAGTTCTGGTTGAAGTAAATTGTGAAACCGACTTTGTAGCAAGAACTGACGAATTTCAGGAATTTGCTCATAATTTAGCTATGCAAATTGCTGCTACAAATCCTGTAGCCATAAGCAGAGAGCAAGTGCCACCAGAAATACTTGAAAGAGAAAAGAGAATATATGAAGAACAATTAAGAGAGGCTGGCAAACCAGAAAATATTATTCCTAAAATCGTAGAAGGGAAACTGGAAAAGTTTTATAAAGAAAATGTGCTTCTTGAACAACCTTTTATAAAAAATCCAGATCTCACTATTCAAGATCTTTTGAATGAACTTATGGCAAAAACAGGGGAAAAAATCGTAATAAAAAGGTTTTGCAGATTTCAGATAGGTGAATAGGAAAGTGAAAAGACCTAAATACAAGAGGATAATTTTAAAAATTTCTGGTGAGGCTTTATTAGGTGACAAATCTTTTGGAATAGATTATCAGGTTGTAAAAAAGATAGCAGAAGAATTGAGAGAGGTTCACAACCTGGGAATAGAGTTGGGAATAGTAATAGGAGGGGGAAACATCTTCAGAGGGGTTGCAGGACAGGAAAGAGGAATGGATAGAGTAAGAGCTGATTATATAGGAATGCTTGCAACCTTAATAAATGCTCTTGTAATTCAAGATGCCTTACTTTCTCAAAATGTTCCCTGCAGAGTCATGTCTGCTTTTGAAGTAGTTGAAGTTTCAGAACCTTATATAAGAGAAAGAGCACTTAAACATCTTGAGAGAGGAAATGTTCTTATTTTAGCCTGTGGAACAGGAAATCCCTTTTTTACTACCGATACTGCTGCAGTTTTAAGAGCTCTTGAACTTAAAGCAGACATCCTGTTTAAAGCTACAAAAGTAGATGGTGTTTACGATAAAGATCCCGTTAAAGATCCAACAGCTAAAAAGTATGATTTTCTTACTTTTGATGAAGCCCTTGAGAAAAAATTAAGGGTAATGGATGCCACTGCTTTTTCTTTAGCAAGAGATTACAAATTACCTATTTTGGTTTTTAATCTTTTAAAATTTGGTAACATAAAAAAAGCAGTTTTAGGGGAAAATATAGGAACATTAATAAAATCTTAAAGGAAAGGAGGTGATGAATTTGTGAATGAAGTCTTGGATGAAGTAAAAAGAAAAATGGAAAAAAGTTTGAAAAATTTTAAGGAAGAACTTTCCCATATAAGAACTTCAAGAGCCTCTGTTGCATTGTTGGAGACGATAAAAGTTGATTGTTATGGTACAAAATTACCTATACCACAGGTAGCCACTGTAAATGTAGTTGAAGGTAAAATGCTTGTTATTCAACCTTGGGATGTTAACTTGGTGAAAGAAATTGAAAAGGCTATACAAAAATCAGATTTAGGGATAAATCCTACGAGTGATGGTAAGACTATAAGACTGGTTATGCCTCCTTTGACTGAAGAGAGGAGAAAAGAACTTATAAAGATCGCTGGTAAACTTGCTGAAGAAGCAAGAGTAGCTATCCGCAATTTAAGAAGAGATATTCTTGATAAATTTAAATCTGCAAAGAAAAAGGGAGAAATATCTGAAGATGATTATATTCAACTGGAAAAAAAGGTTCAAAAATTAACTGATGAATATATTGAAAAAATAAACGAAGCTTTTAAAGAGAAAGAAAAAGAAATTTTATCTCCTTAAAAAATGAACCAATCTCCGGATAAGATCATTTTAGATCCTTCAAAACTTCCTCAACATGTTGCTATTATCATGGATGGTAACGGAAGGTGGGCAAAAAGTAAGGGTTTGCCAAGGATATACGGACATAAAAGAGGAGCTGAGGTAGCAAAAAAGATAATATATAAAACTAAGGAACTCGGTATTTCCTATCTTACTCTATTTGCCTTTTCTAAAGAAAACTGGCTTCGCCCTAAGGATGAGGTCTCTGCACTTCTCGAATTATTAAAGATCTACTTAGATGCAGAACTTGAGGAAATGAAAAAAAATGGCATAAGATTTAAAGTAATAGGAGATAAAGAAGACTTCCCGCAGGATTTGCAAGAAAAACTGAATTTTATAGAGAAAGAAACTGAAAATAACGATAAAATGGTTTTGTGCATGGCCCTGAGTTACGGAGGAAAAAATGAAATTATAAAGGCTGTAAAAAGACTGGCAAAAAAGATAAAAGAAGGAAAAGTTTCTCCAGAAGACATAAATGAGACGCTTTTTAGAGGGTTTTTAGATACTAAGGACATGCCTGATCCAGATTTACTTATAAGAACAAGTGGAGAGATGAGGATTTCCAATTTTTTACTCTTTCAATTAGCCTATACAGAATTTTATTTCACTCCGGTTTACTGGCCTGATTTTGATGAAAATGAGTATTTAAAAGCTCTTTATTCTTATCAGCAAAGAGAAAGAAGATTCGGCAGAATTTATGAATTTTAAAAGAATAATTACCACTGTTCTCCTATTTCCTCTTCTTATCTTTCTTATTTTAAAAGCAGATTTGTTACTTATATTTTTAGTTATTCTTCTTACAGCTTTTTTATGTTTTTATGAATGGAAAAATCTTTATGACTTTTCTTTTTTCTTCTGGTTATTAGGGGAATTGCTTCTTATTGTGGGCTTTTTAGTTATTTTTTTATACAAAGTTCCAGTTTTTTTTATATTTTACTTCTTTTTTGCTTTTTCTTTTTTCTATTTTTTATTAAATTACGAAAAGGAAAGATTTAAAAAAGATTTTTTTCCTTTTTTAACGGGTCTTATATATATTTTTATAGGACTTTATCCTTTTATGGAAATATTAGAAGATTTCAAAAGGGAATATTTGGTTTACTTTTTTTCTGTTATTTTCGCCAACGATACGGGGGCATATCTTTCGGGAAAGTCTTTTGGGAAAACCCCCTTTTTTTCCAACATATCTCCTAAAAAAACTTTGGAAGGTTTTTTCGGGGGGCTAATTTCAGCTTTAATGGTAGCAACTATTTTAAATTATTTTTTAAATTTGTTTTCTTTTAATATTAATACCATAATTGCTTTAACTTTATCTATAACAGGATGTATGGGAGATCTTCTGGAATCCGCATTTAAAAGAGTTGTAGATAAAAAAGATTCGGGTGTGATAATTGTTGGGCATGGAGGTATCCTTGATAGGATTGATAGTGTTTTATTTTCCTCACCAATTTTTTGGATAATTTTAAACTTATTAAAATAGTAAATTATGATTCCCTCTATTGAGGAAGCTTATTTTCTTTTAGAAAAAGAAAAGGTTCCAGAACATATTGTTAGACATTCTGAGAAGGTAGCCCTTATTTCTCTTTTTATAGGTTGTTTTCTAAGAGAATATGGTGAAAGGCTTGATCTTAATTTGTTAGTTACAGGAGCACTTTTACATGATATAAAAAAATATGAATCCATATTAACAGGGGAAAACCATGCTGTTCTCGGAGAAGAGTATATGAAAAGTCTGGGATATTTAAGAATAGGAGAGATTATAAAAGCTCATATACATTTAGAAATAGAGTTTACAAAAAAACCTGTTTCAGAAGAAGAAGTGGTTCACTATGCGGATAAAAGGGTTATGCATGATAGAATAGTTACTTTAAAAGAAAGATTTGAGGATCTTAAAAAAAGATATGGTAAAAATGAAAAAGCGATTGAAAGACTTAAGGCTTTGGAGAAGCTGAATTATTTAATTGAGAAACGAATTTTTGAAAAACTCCCCTTTACACCAGAAAAAATACTTGATTTAGAAAAAATAAAGGAGGTTAGGAATGTCTTGTTTCGTTGCGTTAAAGGTTGCTCTTCTTGCTGGTGGGAATTCCTCTGAAAGGGAGGTTTCTTTAAAGGGGGCAGAAGCTGTAAAAAAAGCTTTGGAAAAATTAGGACATAAATATGAATTTTTTGACCCAGCAAAGGATTTATCTAAGCTTGCTCAAAGAGCAAAAGAGTTTGATTGTGCCTTTTTGGTGGTTCATGGTCCTGGAGGGGAAGATGGAACTTTGCAGGGTTTTCTTGAGTCCATAGGACTTGCCTATCAAGGAGCTGGTGTTTTAGGAAGTGCACTTGCCATGCATAAAGGAATATCTAAAAAATTATACAAACTTGCAGGACTAAAAGTTCCTGAAGGAAAAAATTTTTTTAAAAGAGATTCTTTTGAGAAAATTAAAAATTACATAGAAACAATAGGATTTCCCGTTGTTATAAAACCTGCAACTCAGGGATCAAGTGTAGGACTCAGTATAGTAAAAAAAGAAAAAGATTTAAAAGAAGCTATAGAAAAGGCTTTTGAAATAGATGGAGAAATTCTTGTTGAAAAATACCTTAAAGGTAGGGAGATAACTGTAGGAATTTTAGATGATAAACCCTTGCCGGTTGTTGAAATAATTCCAAAGGCTTCAGAAACTTTTGATTACAAAACTAAATATACTCCCGGCCTTGCTGAAGAAATCTGCCCAGCAAGACTTTCAGAAACATTAACAAAAAAAGCCCAAGAATATGCTCTTATAGCACACAGAGCTTTAAGATTGAGAGACTATAGCAGGACTGATATGATTGTGGTGGGAGAGGAAATTTATGTTCTTGAAACAAACACCATTCCTGGTATGACAGAAACAAGTCTTCTTCCTCTTGCAGCAAGTGTTGCAGGATACAGTTTCGAAGCACTTATTCAGAAATTGCTGGAAATGGCTTTAAAAAGAAAAGGTTAAGAATAAAACCCCTGTTTAATTTTTTGAGCCTCAACCCCTATAAAAAATGTCCACTCTTTCAGAAGATTCTTAAGGGAAGAATCTGGCAAAGTTTCTAAAATTTTAGAAATTTCTAATGCCTGAGCTATAAGAAAGTCTCCTAAGGTTTCAGAAGCGGCTTCGTCCAAATCCAGTTTATTTAAATTTTCCAGTATTTGAGAACTTTCCTCCAATTTTTGATATGCAAGGTTTAGTCTTTCTTTTTGAGTTTTTTCTAAAATTTCTTGCCTTTCAATTTCAGAGATAGCAATTTTAAGATATTCTTCAAAAAGATTTTTTTCCCTCTTTGAAGTTAAAGATTCAGTAGTAAAATTAATTGGAAAAATAAACTTTGAATCTATTTTCATAAGGAGCTCCTATGAATAAATATTTTAATAATATTATCGGAAAAATTCAAGAAGAATTAAAAATTTTAATTCTTCTTCTTTTTATTAGTGTCTTTGTTTCAGGATGCGGTTGGGTTGTGGTAGGAGGTGGAGCTTACCAAGGTTATAAGGCAGGATCTGATCCAAGAAGTGTAGGGACTCAAATTGATGATGCAACCATTACTGCAAAAGTGAAATTGAAACTTCTTGAAGATCCTGTAACTAAAGCAAGAAAAATTGATGTGGATACAGTAAATGGTGTAGTTACTCTAACAGGTGTTGTGGAAACAGAAGAAGAAATTAAAAGGGCTATAGAAATTGCAAGAAAAGTTGAGGGTGTTAAAAGGGTGGTCAATAATCTAAAAATAGGTAAGAGGGGAATAGGAAGTTATTTATCTGATAAAGAAATTACTGCAAAAGTCAAACTCAAATTGATAGAAGATCCAGATCTTAAAGCACTTTCAATTGATGTGGATACAGTAAATGGTGTGGTCACTCTAACAGGTGTTGTAACAAGTGAATATCAAAAGAGAAAAGCAATAGAACACGCAAAGAGTGTTTCTGGGGTAGTGAAAATAATTGATAATTTACAGATTAAAAAGTAGAACTACTAATTGTAATTTTTTCCTTGAAAAAGCCCTTTTTCATTCATAAATTTTCTTATGTGATTTACAACTTCCATTTTTTTTGAAACCCATAAAGGAGCCAAAATATCTTCTTTTCTTGCTTCAGAACACAATCTATGGATAACTGTGGTAGGAGGAAGATAGGTTAAAGCTTCAGCGACAAGTTTTGCATATTCTTCCATTTCAAGAGGCTTATACTCACCCTTTAAATACATTTTTTCCATTTTTGAGCCTTTTGGAATATAAAGGGCATGAAACTTTATACCATCTATATTAAGTTTAGCCAAGGTCTTAACAGTTTCCATCATCATTTCTTTTGTTTCACCAGGCAAACCAAAAATAATATGCACAACAACGGGGATGTTATTCTCTTTTAGGAGTTGATAGGCTTTTAAAAAGTCTTCAAAAGTATGTCTCCTCTCAATAAGATTTAAAGTTTTATTATGTATGCTTTGGAGTCCAAGTTCTATCCATAAATAATATCCCTTTTCTTGATAAGTTTTTAGCAAATTGACCACCTTTTCATCTATGCAATCAGGACGGGTTCCTATTGCAATTCCAACAATAGAAGGATTTATAAAAACTATGTCGTAAAGCTCTTTTAACCTTTCCAGAGGGGCGTAAGTATTGGAGAAGGACTGAAAATAAGCTATAAATTTATTAAACTTTTTCTTTTTAAAAAGTTCTAAAAAAAACTTAATCTGATCTTCTAAAGATTTTCCTTCTTTATAAAGTCCTGTTCCAGAACCTTTGGGATCACAATAGATACATCCGCCAAAGCCTTTTGTTCCGTCTCTATTAGGACAGGTTAGCCCTGCATCCAAAGGTATTTTTTTTACTTTTTCTCCAAATTTCTCTTTCAAGAATTCATTTAAAGTATAATAAAGCCTTTGATTATGCTTCATAACTTTAAAATAAAGTTATTTGGCAAAAATTTCAACTTTGATTATATTTAAAATTACAAAAGATTTATTAGGAGGTAGTCCTTAAGTATGAAGTTTTTGGAAAACTTTGATATAATTGTGATTGGTGCAGGTCATGCAGGAATTGAGGCGTCTTTGGCGGCAAGCAGAATGGGATGTAAAACTCTTCTTCTCACCATTAATCTTGAACGTATAGGAGCTATGAGTTGTAATCCATCTATTGGCGGAATAGGAAAGGGACATCTGGTAAAAGAGATAGATGCCCTGGGTGGAGAAATGGCTCTTGCCATTGATGAAACGGGAATTCAATTCAGAAAGCTTAACACCAAGAAGGGCCCTGCAGTTAGAGCTACTCGAGCACAAGCAGATAGATTTAGATATCAGGAAAGAATGAAAAGAGTTCTTGAAAGAGCCCCCAATTTATATATTAAGCAGGCTTTGGTGACAAGACTACTTGTAAAGGATAAGAGAATAATAGGGGTTGAAACGAAAGCAGGCGAACAATTCGGGGCAAAAGCAGTAATTATAGCACCTGGAACTTTTCTTCACGGGCTTATTCATATAGGACTTGAAAGCTTTCCTGCAGGAAGGATGGGAGATCCTCCCTCTAACAGACTTCCTGAACATTTAAGAGAACTCGGCTTTGAAATGGGAAGATTTAAAACAGGAACTTGTCCGAGACTTGATGGAAGAACCATAAATTATAGCAGACTTGAAATACAATGGGGTGATTTCCCTCCGCCTTTATTTTCCTTTAAGAACAAAGGTAAAAGACCACCTCTTCCTCAGGTTCCCTGTTTTATAACCTATACTACAGAAAAGACTCACAAAATAATACAAAATGCCCTTGACAGATCCCCGCTTTTTACAGGTAAAATTAAAGGAAGAGGAGTTAGATATTGTCCATCTATTGAGGATAAGGTATTCAGATTCCCCGACAAAGAAAGGCATCAGGTTTTTCTTGAACCAGAAGGACTTGATACCGTAGAGGTATATCCAAATGGTATAAGCACAAGTCTTCCCATTGATGTGCAATGGGAGATGGTAAGAAGTATTCCCGGATTAGAGAAGGCTGAAATTTTAAGGCCAGGTTATGGAATAGAACATGATTATGTGATTCCAACCCAACTTAAGCATACCTTGGAAACAAAATTAATTTCAGGTTTATTTTTAGCAGGACAGATAAACGGAACAACAGGTTATGAAGAGGCAGCGGCTCAGGGACTTATAGCAGGAATAAACGCAGCACTGTTTGTAAAAGAAGAAGAACCGCTTGTTCTTGACCGCTCTCAAGCCTATATAGGAGTGCTTATAGATGATTTGGTAACAAGAGGAACGGATGAGCCTTACAGAATGTTTACTTCTCGTGCAGAATACAGGCTTCTCTTAAGAGAGGATAACGCAGATATAAGACTTACTGAGATTGGAAGAAAAATAGGACTTGTTGATGATGAGAGATGGGAGACCTATTTAGATAAAAAGGAAAAATTGAAAAAGGCTATGGAATTCTTACAGACAACAAAAGTTTCTCCCGATCTTGTTAATGGATATTTACAGAGTATTGGATCTACACCTTTAAAATCATCCATCAGACTTTATGAACTTATAAAAAGACCGGAAGTTGAAATAAAAGCTCTTTCTGATTTGATAGAAGATTTAAAAGATTTTTCCGAAGATGTTTTATCTGAAATAGAGACAGAAATAAAATATAGCGGATACATCAGTAAACAGCTTAAAGAGGTTGAGAAGTTTAAAAAACTTGAAAATATGAAACTTCCTGAAGATCTCAATTATTACGAAATACCTGGTCTCTCAAACGAGATGAAAGAGAAATTCAGCAGAATAAGACCAACCTCTGTGGGACAAGCACTGAGAATTCCGGGGGTTACGCCTGCAGCTATTTCGGCTATTCAGATTTATTTAAAAAAACGTTCAGTATCAAAAATAGCATCTTTGTAAAAATTAGTTTTTTAAATCTATTTTTGTGGAGGGAAGAAAAGAATGGGATTAAAGGAGACAAAAGCTTATGAGTTCTTAGAATTTACTAATTTATCCTTAAAAAACCTTGGATTAAGAGAAACCTTGGTTCCTCCGGTTTCACCTTTTAAGGAGTATAAAGACAAAGAAAAAATAAAACTTTTATCAGATAAATTTCCTCAAACTTCCAATTTTTTTGAGATTTTATCTAAAAGAAGAAGCAAAAGGGGATATAAAAGGGCATCCTTATCTTTAAAAGAAATTTCTCTTCTTTGTTATGCTGCTCAGGGAGTTACAGGAATTGCTGGACCTTATCTTTTAAGAACGGCTCCTTCTGCTGGTGCTTTATATCCTATAGAAACTTATCTGGCAGTTAATTTTTCTTCTGAAATTGAGCCTGGAATATATCATTTAGAAATTAGAGATTTTTCTTTAGCGCTTTTAAAAAAAGGATACATGGGGAAATTTTTGAGTGATTTAGCTCTTGGTCAGGCTTTTTTAGCTTCTGCAAGCATCGTTTTTATCTGGTCTGCCGTTTTAGCCAGAACTATATCAAAATATGGTAGCAGGGGTTTAAGATATATTTTTATGGATGTGGCACATATCTGTCAGAATGTGCTTTTAGCAAGTGAAGCTTTAGGACTTAAAGCCTGTCCAGTGGGTGCCTTTTTAGATGAAGAAGTAAATAAATTTTTAGAATTAGAGGAAGGAGAAAGTGTAATTTATATGGCAACCGTAGGAAAATGAAGTTTATTCTTCTGAGAAAAACTTCTTCCTAACTTTTTCTTTTTGATGCTTTTTCCAGGGTTTTTCTTTTTTCTTCCCGTGAGTAATTTTTCTATAGGGAAGTTTTTCCTCCTCATTTTCTAATTCAAAGCCAGCCGCTTTAAAGGGAATGATTTTTGATGGTTTAGAAGGTATTTCAGTTTTTGGACCATAATTTTTTAAAAACTTTTGATCAATAGAAGGCCCTTTGAGTGCTTCGTAGTTTATTTTATCTAAGAGAAAAATTTTTTCTCTAAAAACGAAAACATTTACATCTGGATCGATAAGTTTTGGGAAAACCTCAATAAGAAGACCTCCTTTAACTTTAGCCCAGTTTTGTGCTAACTCTTTGTCAGTATAAAGAGGTATGAGAGAGTTGTAGGGTTTCCAAAATCTGTCTATAGAAAGTTTTAACCAGGTTTTTGGCTTGACAAAGGTCCATAGAGTGGTATATTTATTAACTTGTAAAAATTTAATTTTTTGAGGAGGTGAGTAATACACGGTTTTAGGTTTGACTAAGTTAGAATTTTCAGAAATTTCAAAAAAATCTTTATAATAATAAGAAAATAGTTGTTTTAATGTTTCTAATTTTACTTTTTTAAATTTTTTAGTAAAAATTAGAACTTGAAAAATTTCTTTAATTTTAAAAAATCCATTATAATCAGGAAATAAACCGAATTCTTCGGGATGGTAAGCCAAGATATAGTGAAGGAATTTAAATAGTAAATTATTAACCATTGAATAAGAAGGTTAATGCGTTATTTTTTTATTAATTCTTTTAAGAAAACCGATTAAATATTATAGCATAAATTTATTTAAAAAGTGAGGGGTGGTAAAAAGAATATGGCAAGTAAGGATTTACATGAAAAAATTGTAGAACTTGGAAAATCAGGTCAACTCACTTATGATCTTTTAAACAAGATGTTACCTGAGGAATATAATGATCCTGATAGAATGGAAGAGATTTTTGATCTTCTCGAGACCTATGGAATAGAATTGAAGGATCTCGATCCATATGAGAAAGAAGAATTTATAGAAAAAAAGGTTCAGGATAAGATAAAAGAACTTTCTACTTTTATGGAAGGCGAGCTTGAAGAGGAAGAATCTGTATCTGAGCCAGGAAGTGAGGAACTTCTATCTCTTTATTTAAAAGAAATGGGTAAATATGATCTTCTTACTCCAGAAAAAGAAGAAGAACTTTCAAGACAGATAAGAGAAGGATTTGAAAAGATAGTAGAATTAATAGAGACTACAAAACTTTCTTATGCAGAAATAAAAGAACTTAAAGAGACGGTAAAAGAATGGAAAAAAAGAGATCCAAATTTAAAGCCAAAGAAAAGTTATGTAAATTATCTTGAAAATACCATAAAGGCATGCGAGGAAAAATATAAAAATTTAAATAAAAAGGGAATACTCAATTTTTGCAAAGAAATAAAAAAATATATCTTTCAGATTGAAAAAGCAAAAGATGAGATGGTTAAGGCCAATCTGAGATTGGTTGTGTCTATTGCTAAAAAATATATAAGACAAGGGCTTCCGCTTGCTGACTTAATTCAAGAAGGGAACCTTGGTCTTATGAGAGCAGTTTACAGATTTGATTA
>DAIQAS010000034.1:0-12677 GCA_036781525.1 Thermodesulfobacterium sp.
GGAACTGTTATTTCTAATTCTAAATAGGGTTCTAAGAGAACAGGGTTTGCCTGTTCCAGTCCTTTTTTAAAGCAATGAAAAGCAGCAATTTTAAAAGCAAGGTCTGAAGAGTCTACTTCGTGAGATTTTCCATCATAAAACTGAACTTTTACATCAACAACAGGGTACCCTGCTAAGGGACCTTTTTCCATAGCCTCTCTTACACCCTTTTCCACAGCAGGAACATAATTTCTGGGAACGTTCATCCCTGTAAGGGTTTCCACAAATTCAAATCCTTTTCCTCTTTCTAAAGGAAAAATGTGGAAATGAACTTCAGCAAACTGTCCTCTTCCACCAGTTTGTTTTTTATGTCTGTAAATTACAGATTGAACAGGCTTTTTTATCGTTTCTCTATAAGGTATTTTAGGAGTGGTTAATTTAACATTTACACCATATTTTTCTTTTAATTTTTCTACGGTTTTCTCAATATGTATCAATCCCACACCTGAGATTAAAAGTTCTCTTGTTTCATCATCTCTTCTAAATACTATGGATGGATCTTCATCTTTTATTTTGGAAATAGCACTGCTTATTTTGTCCTCATCTGCTCTTGTTTCAGGATGAAGTGCCATGGTGATCATAGGGAAGGGCATTTCAGGAACTTTAAAGCTTACAGAAACAGGAGTGTTTGAAAATGTGCTTCCTGTGGTTAAGCTTTCAACTTTTGAAAAAACTATTATTTCTCCTTCAGTAACCTCCTTAACCTGCTCCAAAGAGTCACCCTTAGGAATAAATATTTGAGTATATTTTTCTTCTTTTCCATCTGAAGTATAGACTACGCCATCAGAGGTAAAAGTTCCTGCGAAAATTCTTCCATAAGATAATTTACCTGCATAGGGATCTATATAATTTTTAAAAACAACACCTATAGGTGTATGGTCTATATTTTCTTTTTCTAACTTATATTTATATGAAGGAGAAATATATAACATATATTCAAGAAAAGCTAACAATCCTATACCATTTTTTGCAGAGCCTGAGAAGGTAAAGTTTATGTTTCCTTTTTTTACCGTCTCTTTTAATCCATTTAAAAGTTCTTCTGTTTCTAATTTTCCTTCTTCCAAGTATTTTTCTATAAGTTCATCTGAACTTTCAGCTGCTGCTTCCATAAGTTTTTCTTTAAACTCTGCAATTTTATCTTTAAGATCCTCAGGAGCATCTTGATATTTAATTTTTGCCCCCTCCTCTATAAGTATTTTTTCCTCTACAATATCTAATAAAGAAAAACCATTAGAAGTTTTAAAAGGATATATAATGGGAATTTGGGGAGTTTCCAGATTGTTATTTAAATTTGCTAAGGTTTCGTCAATATTAGATTTTTCAAGGTCATCAATTTTATTTAAAAATATAAATATGGGAACCCCTTCTTCTTTTGCAAACTCAGCAACACGAATATTGTGATATTTTAAAGGAGATGTGGTATCTATTAAAAGAATGGCAGCATCTGCAGCTTTTAAAGCCCATTTTACTTCTCCTATAAAATTTTCATCACCCGGAGTATTTAAAAGATAAAACGGAACATTTTTATATTTCAGTCCGTATATTTTTAAATAATAAAAGGGTTCCTTCTTAGGGTTTTTAATTGTTTCACCACAAAGTTTACAGAGTGTTTCACAAAAAGTGGCTTTACCAGATTCTGTCTGTCCTAAGATAGCAATTACTTTTGGTTCCATAATATCTAACCTCCTTTAGATTTAATACATTATTAGGATAAAAAAAATGGTAGATAAGTCAAGAGCTCGTTAAAATTAGGCCTTCGTTAAGCTTGACAAAATCAAAATGTGTTATTAAATTTAGGGACAACTAAGAATTAGGAGGGGGATAGTGCCACATCATAAATCAGCAAAAAAAGCACTTAGACAGAGTGAAAAAAGAAGATTAAGAAATAAGGCATTTAAGAGCAGGGTTAAAACCGAAATAAAGAAGTTTTTGAATTATCTTCAGGCAGGTGATTTAGAAAAAGCCGAAGCTCAATTAAGAATTACTCAGAGTTTATTGCATAAAGGAGTAAGTAAAGGAATTTTTCACTGGAAAAAAGCATCTAACAAAATAGCCAAACTTTTTAAAAAGTTTAATCAGGCTAAACTTCAGGCTACAACCCAGTAAAAACGGGGATGTAGCTCAGAGGGAGAGCGCCGGAATCGCACTCCGGAGGTCGGGGGTTCGAATCCCCTCATCTCCAGTTCGGTTGAACAAGCTATTATCAAATCTGCTTTTTTCAATTTAAGAAAGCATGGCTTCTTGATATTCTTTTAAGGTCGACTAAATAAAGTCAGACAATAAGGGTTTACATCTTTGAAAAATTTACGCTTTTATCGTTGTTAAAAGATAGATTTAATGTTATTATATTCTGTCAAAAATAAAAAGCAGGAGTTATTGGAATATGGAAAGAAAAAGAAAAAAAATAGAAAAGCTTGAAAAAGAGCTTACATATAAAGCTAAACATGTTTATGAGGTAATAGATAAAGAAGAAAAAGCATATTTGGAAAAACTTACTAAGGAATACATAGAATTTTTATCCGCAGTTAAAACCGAAAGGGAAACGGTAGAATTTGGAAAAGAACTTCTTGAGAAAGCGGGATTTAAGGAGGGTGAACTTGATAAAGGATATTTTATTTACAAAAACAAATTTTTAGCTTGCTGGAAGCTTGGTAAAAAAAACATTACAGAAGGTTTAAGAATAATCGTTAGTCATATTGATACTCCAAGGCTTGACTTAAAACTTCATCCTCTTTTTGAAGATACGGATTTGGCCTTTTTAAAGACCCATTATTATGGAGGAATAAAAAAATATCATTGGGTGGCTCAACCTCTTGCTTTGCACGGAGTTGTTGCTAAAAAAGACGGGCGTATAGTTAAAGTAGTAATAGGAGAAGAAAAAAAGGATCCAGTTTTTACAATTTGTGATTTGCTTCCTCATCTTGCAAGAAAGATTCAGTCTGAGAAAAAACTTTCAGAAGCCATAGTAGGAGAAAAACTAAATGTTCTTGTAGCAGGAATTCCGATAGAAGACCAAGACGAAAAAGTAAAAGAGAGGGTTAAACTTAAATTTTTGGAACTTATTTACAAAAAATATGGAATTAAAGAAGAAGATTTTGTTTCTGCTGAGCTTTATATAGTTCCAGCTGGTTCTGCCAGAGAAGTGGGACTTGATAGAGCTTTTATAGGAGGCTATGGGCAGGACGATAGAATCTGTGCTTTTACTTCTTTTAAAGCTTTTTTAGAGGTAGAAAATCCAGAATATACCAGTCTTATTTTATTTATGGATAGAGAGGAAATAGGCTCAGAAGGGAATACTTCTGCAAAAAGTAGAATTTTTGAAGGAGTTATATACAATCTTATAAAGAAGTCAGGTTTAACTCCCACAGCGGATATATTTTTTAATACAATGACTAAAACAAAAGCAATTTCCGCAGATGTAACCGCAGGGATAGACCCCAATTATATAGAGGTTCATGACAAACTAAATGATGCAAAACTCGGATTTGGAATAGCGGTTAGCCGTTATACAGGACACGGTGGTAAATACATGGCAAATGAAGCTCATGCTGAATTTTTAGCCTGGCTTCTTAAAAACTGGGATGAAAATAGGGTTATCTATCAAGTTTGTTCTATGGGAAAAGTAGATGAGGGAGGCGGAGGAACAGTAGCTAAATATTTTGCCTCTTACGGTATGGATGTAGTTGATGCCGGTCCACCTCTTCTTTCCATGCATTCTCCTTTTGAGGTTGCACACAAAGGAGACCTTTACATGACTTATAAAGCATATAAAACCTTTTTGAAAGTTTGATAAGAATGTCTCTAAAAGAAGGAGATTATGTTTTACTTCTTACTTCTGATGAGAAGTCCTATCTTGTAGAAATTAAAGATCATCATTTTCACACCCACAAAGATCATTTAAACCTGAAAGAGCTCATAGGTAAAAACTACGGAGACATTATTTACGGAAAAAAAGGAGAAAAATTTTACATTTTAAGACCTTCTATATACGATTTTTTAATAAAAATAGAAAGAATAACTCAGATTATTTATCCCAAAGATATAGGATACATACTTTTAAAACTTGATATTAGACCAGGTAAAGTTGTTCTTGAATGTGGAGGTGGATCAGGAGCACTCACTTCGGCTTTTGCTTACATGGTTGGAGAAGAGGGAAGGGTAATTTCTTACGAAAAAGAAATCAAATTTCAGGAAGTTGCTAAAAAAAATCTTAAAAGATTAGGAATTTTACACAGAGTAATTTTTAAAAATGTAGAGGTTTTTGAAAAATTTGAGGAAAAAGAGGTTGATGCGGTTTTTCTTGATTTAAAAACACCTTGGGATCTTATAGGAGGGGCTTGGGAGTCTTTAAAGGGAGGACACCCTTTGGGAATTTTAGTTCCAACAGCTAATCAGGTTTCACAGTGTTTATTGGAGATAGAAAAATATCCATTTACAGATGTTGAGGTAGTGGAAATTCTATTAAGAAAATATAAGACTAATCCGGAAAGACTTCGTCCCGAAGATAGAATGGTTGCTCATACGGGTTACTTAATTTTTGCAAAAAAGGTTTTTGAGAAATAATGCCGGTCTTGGTTACCCTTACTTCTAAAAAGCTTCTTACAGATAAAGAAATACAGGAAATTGAGAAAAAGGCAGAAAAGATTTTAAAGTATCTCAAGCTATCTAAAAAAGAAGTATCCCTTGTTTTAACAGATAATAAAACAATCAAAAAGCTTAATACAGAATATCTCGGAAGAAATTATCCTACAAATGTTCTTTCTTTTCCTTTTGAAAAAGAAAAACCATCAGTTTCTAATATTTTAGGAGAAGTTATTATATCGGTAGAGAAAGCAAGAGAGGAAGCTTTGTTATATCAGCTTGATTTTGAAAACTATCTACTTGCACTTATTGTTCATGGATTTGTCCACCTTTTGGATTATGATCATGAGAAGGGACTTTTTTCACCTTTTCTGATGGTTAAAAATGAGTTAAATTTATTTAATAAAGTTGCTTTTAAAAAAGGTAAAAAGGAGATTATAAAATTTATTAAAAGGAGGGAATACATGCCTGCAAAACTTGCAGTAAATGTAGACCATGTAGCAACAGTAAGAGAGGCAAGAAAAACATATTATCCAGATCCTGTACATGCTGCAGTGCTTGCAGAGCTCGGAGGCGCTGATGGAATAGTGGTGCATTTAAGACTTGATAGAAGACATATTAAGGAAAGGGATGTGAGAATTATAAAAGAAATTATTAAAACTAAACTTATTTTAGAAATGGCTATTGATGAAGAATTAATTAAATTTGCCAAAGAAGTAAAACCTTATCAAGTTACCTTGGTTCCTGAAAGAGTTGAAGAAGTCACCACAGAGGGGGGTATGAACTTAGAAGGGAGGGTTAATGAGGTTAAAAAGGCTGTAAAAGAATTAAATAAAGCAGGAATAAAGGTAAGTCTTTTTTTAAATCCAGATGAAAAAACTATCAAACTTGCTAAAAAAACAGGTGCTCAGATTATAGAGATCCACACAGGAATTTATGCAGATGCAGAAACAGAAGAAGAAAGGGAAAAGGAATTTAATAAAATAGAGATTGCCGCAAGACTTGCCAAGGATCTTGGTTTTATAGTTCATGCAGGGCATGGCTTAAATTACGAGAATATAGGACCTGTTGCAGCAATTCCACAGATAGAGGAATTTAGCATCGGACACAGTATTGTTTCAAGAGCCATATTTGTCGGAATGAAAGAGGCAGTTAAAGAAATGAAAGAGTTAATTATAAGGGCAAGAAGTTAAATTAAAATTTTTAAGAGGAAATTTTTTTATTAAATCTATCATTTCTTCCAAAGAAAAAGCCTCAGAGCTAAAGATTACCACAATTCCGCTATCTTGAGTTTCTAAAACAGGCAAAATAATAGCTTTGTAATTTTCTTTTGTATAAAGTTTCGCTTCTATGTTATTTATCTCTATGGGTTTAAGTTGATTTTCTGAAAAACCAGCTAAAACAAAAAGTAGGGACTTCCAGTTATTAATAAGATTTTTTCCTCTGTATAAACGGACTTTAAACTTTCCTTTTGAGTTTTTATATACTCTTTTTTCTATTAAAATATTGCCAAAAAAATTTATAATTTTTCTTTTAGGTGGTTTTGCTTCAAAGCCTTCGAGATCAACTAAAAATTCGGTATTATTTAAAAAAGGATCAGAAAGGCATTCATTGGTGGAATTATTCTCATTGTAGGAAAATCCGGAACTAAAAACCAAAAAAACTAATATTATAGAAAAAAAAGACGTTTTTATCACAACTTACTCTTTTATAGGTTTAACTTTTAAAGTGAGTCCTTGTTTTTCTGTTACTTTAACCTTTTTGCCTTTGGGGATATATTCATCTGATATTGCTTTCCAAATTTCACCTTCTATAAAAATTTTGCCTCCTTCGGGTCCAATATCTTCTATGACTTTACCTATCTTATCAATAAGAGCTTCTTTTCCTGAAACGGGTTTTTTTCTAATTGTTTTTATAGCAAGATAGGTTATACCACCCAGAGCCAAAGAGATTGTTAGAATTACAGTATATAAAAAGGGCTGATAAACTTTTAAGGAGGGAGGATTTTTTCCAAAAAGCATTAATGACCCTAAGAGAAGACATATAGTTCCACCGAGAGCAAGAAGTCCGTGAGAGACTATCTGTATTTCAAGAAAAAAGAGGATTCCACCTAAAATAATA
The DNA here is from genome assembly GCA_036781525.1 of Thermodesulfobacterium sp. Taxonomy (GTDB): domain Bacteria; phylum Desulfobacterota; class Thermodesulfobacteria; order Thermodesulfobacteriales; family Thermodesulfobacteriaceae; genus Thermodesulfobacterium. The sequence continues at coordinate 6,742 of DAIQAS010000034.1, forward strand.
AGAGCAAGACCTGCGTAATTTACAGGTAGTATACTTAAACCTACAAGAGCTAAAATAAGACAAATTGCTCCTACAACTCCAGGAAAAATTGTTCCAGGATGAGAAAATTCAAAATAAAGACCGACAAGTCCCAACATTAAAAGAAAGTAAACCAGATTTGGATTGGTTAAAATTTTTAAAATTTTGGTTTTAAGATCTTCTTTAATCTCTTTTATTTCAGAATTTTTAAGGTTTAGAGAAACTTTTTTATCATCTATTATCACTACTTTTCCATGAGCTTTTTCTAAAAGATCATTTAAATCCTTAGCTATTATTTCTATAACCCCCATTTTTAGTGCTTCTATTTCTGTTATGCTTCTACTTTTTTTAACAGCTTCTTCTGCAAATTTTTCATTTCTTTTTCTCATATGAGCAAGATTTTTAGCCCAGGCAACAAGATCATTGGTAATTTTTTCCATAACCTTTTCATCGGCTTTACCGGTTAATTCTATAGGATGAGCAGCACCTACATGAGTCCCTGGAGCCATAGCAGCAAGGTGCGAGGCAAGTAAAATAAAAGTTCCTGCTGATGCTGCCCTTGCTCCTGAAGGGCTTACATATACGATAATAGGAACCCTGCTTTTTAAAAATTCCTTTACAATTTCTCTTGTAGATTCTACCAATCCTCCAGGCGTGTCTAACTCCACAATTAAAGCATTTGCCCCTTCTTTATTTGCAAGATCAATGCTATATATAAGAAAATTAGCAATAACTGGGGTTATAGGTGCATCAATTCTGACTAAAAAAACCTTGTTTTCCTTACAAAAGCCCGAAAAGTGGGAAAAAATAAAACTGAGAAAAATAAAAATTTTAAGAAGATTTGAAAATTTCTTCATAAAGCTTCCTAAATTTTTGTAAGTCTTCCCATACTAATCGTTTTACAGCAGGATTCTTAAGCATGTAGTTAGGATGATAAGTAAAAAGAATAAAAAAATCTTTTAATTTAATGGGTTGTCCTCTTATGGAAGAAAGGGTGGGATTGTTATCAAAAAAGATTTTGGGAGGTGTAAAACCAAGAGCCAGAATAAGTTTTGGTTTAATAAATTTTATTTGTTTCATAAGATAGGTTTTACAAGCTGAGATTTCTTCTGTTTCAGGAGGCCTTCCACCAGGAGTTTTACATTTTACAGCATGAGTGATAAAAAAGTCCTTTCGAGAAAGTTTTATACTTTTTAGCATTTTTTCCAAAAGTTCTCCTACCGCTCCCACAAAGGGTTTTCCGTAAAAATCTTCATCCTTATCGGGAAATTCGCTTATGAGTATGAGTTGAGATTCTAAACTTCCCTCTCCCCAGACTGGCTGTTTTCTTATTCTGTGAAGAGGACATTTTTCACAGGATAAGATAGCATTTTTAACTTTTTCTAAGTTATTTACAGATAAGTGATTATTATTTTGGAGAAGTTTTTTAAAATCCCTATGATAGGGAATGTAATTAAAGCCTAACTCATTTAAATAAACAAAATATTTTTTAATCTCCTCTATGAGATGCATAATGTTTTTAACATTATAAAAAGAAATTTTATCTTGTCAAAACTTTTTACATGGATTAAGATTTTTAGGATAATTTTAAAAGGAGGTAGCGAACTGATGGGAAAGATAAGATTAAAGGAAGATTTTACTCTTGAAGTTCCTGATGACCCAGAAATACCTTTTATAGAAGGAGATGGAATTGGTCCTGATATTATGAGAGCCACTTTAAAGGTTTTAAATGCAGCAGTTGACAAAGCTTACAATGGTAAGAGAAAAATAATATGGAAAGAAGTTTTGGCAGGTGAAAAGGCCTATAGAGAGACGGGAAATTATTTACCAGAAGAAACCCTTGAAACTATAAAAGAATGTATAGTTGCATTAAAGGGGCCTCTTACAACGCCGGTTGGTGGAGGATTTAGAAGTCTTAATGTTACTCTAAGACAGGTTCTTGATCTTTATGCCTGTGTAAGACCGGTAAGATGGATTCCTGGAACTCCCTCACCTGTAAAACATCCGGAAAAGGTAAACATGGTTGTTTTTAGAGAAAACACAGAAGATGTATATGCAGGGATTGAATATGAAGCAGGTTCAAAGGAGGCTAAAAAATTAATAGAATTTATAAAAGAAAATTTTGGAAAAGAAATAAGAGAAGACTCAGGTATAGGTATAAAACCCATAAGTAGGTTTGGCACATATAGACTTGTTCGTAAAGCAATTAAATATGCACTTGAAAATAATCTGCCAAGTGTAACCCTTGTGCACAAAGGAAATATTATGAAATATACAGAAGGTGCATTTAGAAATTGGGGTTATGAGCTGGCAAAGAAAGAATTTCCAGATAAAACAGTAGCAGAAGAGGAGATTTCACAGAAATATCCTGATGGTGTTCCAGAAGGTATTGTTGTTGTCAAAGACAGAATTGCGGATGCCATGTTTCAATGGGCATTATTAAGACCTGAGGAATATAGTATTCTTGCTACTCCTAATCTAAACGGAGACTATTTGTCAGATGCTCTTGCAGCACAAGTAGGCGGTTTGGGTATGGCTCCTGGTGCGAATATAGGAGACGGATATGCTGTTTTTGAAGCAACTCACGGTTCTGCCCCTAAATATGCAGGGCTTGATAAAGTAAACCCTTCATCCCTTATTCTTTCGGGAAAAATGATGCTTGAGTATATTGGATGGAAAGAAGCAGGAGAACTTATATGGAAAGCTCTTTCTAAAACAATTCAGCAAAAGACCGTTACCTATGACCTTGCAAGACAACTTGAAGGAGCAAAAGAGGTTAAATGTTCTGAATTTGCTGAAGCTATAGTAAAGAACATTTATGAAGAGAACTAAATTTTTTATGAGGGTTTAAGGGGGCAATTTATGAAAAAATATGATTTTTCTTCTATAGAAGCTAAGTGGCAAAAGCTCTGGGAAGAAAATAAGATTTTTGAAGTAAAGACCGATCCTTCAAAACCAAAATATTATGTTTTAGAAATGTTCCCTTATCCCTCTGGAAGAATCCACATGGGACATGTTAGGAATTATACTCTTGGAGACATTTTAGCCCGGGTAAAGAGGATGAAAGGATATAATGTGCTTCATCCTATGGGATGGGATGCTTTTGGACTTCCAGCCGAAAATGCAGCTCTAAAACACGGTATACATCCTGCTAAATGGACTTATTCCAATATAGATTACATGAGAAAACAGTTGAAAAAACTTGGATTTAGTTATGATTGGAGCAGAGAATTTGCAACCTGTGATCCAGAGTATTACAAACATGAACAGAGATTTTTCATAGAAATGTATGAAAGAGGACTTGCCTATAGAAAAAGAACCCTTGTTAACTGGTGTCCTTCATGTCATACAGTTCTTGCTAATGAACAGGTAGAGGATGGAGCTTGCTGGAGGTGTGGAGAAGAGGTTACTTTTAAAGAAATGGATGGATGGTTTTTAAAGATTACAGCCTATGCTGAAGAGCTTTTAGAAGACTTGAAAAAACTTGAAGGGCACTGGCCTGAAAAAGTTATTGCTATGCAAAGAAACTGGATAGGAAAAAGCGAAGGAGCAGAAATAAAGTTTCCTATCCCGGAAATAGGAGAAGATTTAATCGTTTATACTACCCGTCCTGATACCCTTTTCGGAGCAACCTTTGTCTGTATTTCTCCGGAGCATCCGGTGGCAGAAAAAATTGCAAAGAAAAAGGGTTTGATAAAAGAACTAAATGTATTTATTGAAAAGGTTAGAAAAGAAAGAAGAGATATAGAAGCCGGACTTGTTGATAAGGAAGGTCTATTTTTAGAAACTTATGCTTTACATCCACTTACAGGAGAAAAACTACCTCTTTTTGCTGCTAATTTTGTTCTCATGGAATATGGAACAGGGGCTATAATGTGTGTTCCTGCACATGACCAAAGAGATTTTGAATTTGCTAAAAAATATAATCTCCCCATAAAAATTGTTATCAAACCAAGAGATAAAGATTTAAAGCCTGAAGAAATGGAGGCAGCTTACGAAGATCCCGGAATTATGGTAAATTCAGATGTTTTTACAGGGCTTGATAGTGTAGAAGGTAAAGCAAAAATAACAGCATATTTAGAAGAAAAGAGGCTTGGTAAGAAAAGAATAACTTATAGACTCAGAGACTGGGGAATCTCCCGTCAGAGATATTGGGGTTGTCCCATACCTATGATTTATTGTGAGAGATGCGGAATTGTTCCTGAGAAACTGGAAAGTCTGCCTGTTTTATTGCCCTTAGATGCTCAGATAGATTCGTCAGGAAGATCTCCTCTTCCCAATCTTCCTGAATTTGTAAATACCACTTGTCCTAAATGCGGAGCTCCAGCAAAAAGAGAAACTGACACTTTTGATACATTTATGGAGTCTTCCTGGTATTTTGCAAGATTTGCCTCCCCACACCCGGAAGAACCATTTAAAAAAGAAGATATTAAATACTGGCTTCCTGTTGATCAGTATATTGGAGGAATAGAGCATGCAATTTTGCATCTCCTTTATGCGAGATTTTTTACCAAAGTTTTGAGAGATCTTGGGTATTTTGATTTGGATGAACCATTTCTCAATTTATTAACACAAGGAATGGTTATTAAGGAAACTTATAAATGTCCTGTTCATGGCTGGCTTTATCCAGAGGAAGTTTCTTCTGAAGGAAAATGTTTAAAAGATGAATGCGGAAAAGAGGTTATAGTTGGTAAGTTTGAAAAAATGTCAAAAAGCAAATGTAATGTGGTTGATCCTGATAAGATGATTGAAAAATATGGAGCAGATACTGTAAGATTATTTATCTCTTTTGCAGCTCCACCAGAGAAAGATCTTGAATGGAGTGATCATGGAATTGAAGGAGCCTTTAGATTTTTAAGAAGACTTTATAATTTAGTTACATCTTATGCGGAAAATTTGAAAGATATTTCTTATAGTGAAGAAGATTTTAAGAATCTCCCTAATAATTTATTGAAACTTAGAAGAAAACTTCATCAGACCATTAAGAAAGTTTCTGAAGATTTAGAAAAGAGACTTCATTTTAATACTGCCATAGCAGCAATCATGGAATTTTTAAACCATTTAGAAGATACTTTAAAAGAGGTTTCTTTTGAAGATGAAAAAGTGAAAAAGGTTTTAAAGGAATGTTTTGAAAAAGTATTACTACTTCTTTCTCCTATTTGTCCTCATATTTCAGAAGAACTCTGGCAAGAATTGGGAAATAAAACCTTTATATCCTTAGAGGTATTCCCTGAATATGACCCCGCTCTTATAGAAGAAGATACATTTGTTCTTGTAATACAGGTTAATGGAAAAGTAAGGGATCAGGTAGAAGTTTCTGCAGGTCTTTCAAAAGAGGAGATTATAAGGATAGCAAAAGAGCGTCCGAAGATTATAAAGTATTTGGAGGGTAAAACTATAAAAAATGTCATTTATGTACCGAAGAAACTTGTTAATTTTGTTATTTCTTAGTTTTTTTATTTTTTCTTGTGGATATCATGTCTTTGAAAGACCTAATTATTTCAAACCAGAATGGCAGACTATTTATATTGCTCCCTGGAAAAATTTTACCTCAGAAGTAGCTCTTGGAGAGCTTCTTGCCTATGAGCTGAGACATAAATTTGCTCAGGGTAAATTTTTAATGCCTGTATATGACGAATCAAAGGCTGATTTGGTACTTAGAGGTGAAATAGAAAAAGTATATTTGGTTCCTGTTTCTTATGAAACATTTATTCAGACTAAGGAAAGAAAGATAAATTTTGAAGGAAAGTATCAACTTATAGATAGAAAAGAAGAAAAAGTTATTTTTGAAGGGCATTTGAGTCGATACGAAATTTATCGTGTACCTGTTGAGGCTACAAATGTTCTTGATCCAGGAAGAAACGAAGCCATAGAACTTTTGGCAAAAGATTTAGCTGAAATTATACTTCAAGAGATAA
>DAIQAS010000035.1:0-12630 GCA_036781525.1 Thermodesulfobacterium sp.
TATAGAAATTTTCTGGAAGTTTTTCTATTCTATCACTGTGACTCATCCAAACTTTGTATTTTTTAGATTTTCTAAGACCTTTAAAAAGTTTATTTGTTTTAAGAATTTCTATATAAGCTAAACCAAATTCTCTTTTTTCACTCTTTTCAACCTTTCCTCCGAGAAGATGGGTTATAAGCTGAGCACCATAACAAATTCCTAAAATAGGGATACCAAGATTAAAAATTTTTCTATCAACTAAAGGGGCATTTTTATCGTAAACACTGCTTGGCCCACCTGAAAGAATAATGCCAGAAGGAGAAAAATCTTTTATTTCTTTTAGGCTTGAAAAACAGGGTTTGATTTCACTATAAACTCCAAGTTCCCTTATCCTACGAGCAATAAGCTGAGTGGTTTGAGAACCAAAATCAAGAATCAGAATTTTGTATTTTTGATGCATTCTGCCCTCTTCTTGTTCTTCTTAATATAATCAACCCTCCGAGTAAGGCAAGAATAAGAAATCCTACCTCTGCCAGTTCGATTAAAAAATACTTGATTTGCTCTGTTTGTATTTCTTTAGGATGGGAAATTTCAAAACTCAAGATAAGCAGCCTTCTTACGAGAGCTGTTATAGCTACTAAAATAAAAGGCTCCACACATTTTATTGCACTTTCTTCTAATAAAGCAACCTGTACTGTATAAAATATCTCCAGAAAAATAAGAGCAATCAGAAATTTATCAAGAATGATAATTGCACTTTTAGTAAAGTTTTCTATAGAGAGATTTAAAAATAGGGTTCCAAATGCATCAAACACTACCAGAACAAAGCCAAGCAGTAACCCTATAGAAATTATATAATAGCCTACCTCTTCAGCTTTTATGAGAAAAAGCTTTCCAAATATATGCCAGTTTTTAGAGTTTTTAGGCCTCATTTAAAACCTCTTTTAAAGAATTATATCTTGTCATAGCTTTTAAAAGTCCCAGATTTAGAATATCCTCAAGGGCAAAAGAGGAAATTTCTAAAATTTTTATTACCTTAGGCATTTCTTCTTCTGTAAAAGGAGATAATACATAGTCCACCACTTCTCCATTTAAAGGCTTTCCTATTCCTAATTTCATTCTCGGGAAATCTGAAGTTTCCAAATATTCAATTATGGAAAGCATTCCTTTATGTCCTCCTGCACCCCCCTTGGGTAAAATTTTTATTTTCCCAAGAGGTAAATCTAGGTCATCATAAATTACAAGCAGATTAGTAAGGGGTATGTTTTCTTTTAATACCCACTTTTTTATGGCTCTTCCGGATAAATTCATATAAGTAAGTGGTTTAATCAATATAGCTTTATCTCCGTAAAAAGCTGCTTCACTTTCAAGATCTTTATAAACTCTAAATTTTAAATTATGTTTCTTTGCAAAAGAATCTATAGCCAAAAAGCCAAAATTATGTCTGGTATTTTTATATTTCTCTCCTGGATTTCCAAGTCCACAAAAAAGCCACATTAAAAGCTATTCAGTAGATTTTTCTGGAGTTTCTACGGTTTCTAATTCTTCTGTTACTTCTTCTTTTTCTTCGGCTACTATAGTTACTACTGTTTCTTCAGGATCATCAACTATTTTAATTCCCTCAGGTACCTTTATATCTTTTACATGTAAAACATCGCCTATATCAAGATGGCTTATATCTATACTTATTTTATCAGGAATATCTGAAGGCAAACATTCTACGGTTAATTCATGTAAAAGAATTTCTAAAATTCCTCCTCTGGTGATTCCTACAGGTTTTCCTAAGAATTCTAAAGGAATATCTATAGTTATGGTTTCTTTTTCATGAATAGCAAGAAAGTCCAGATGAATAATTTTATCCGTAACAGGATGAGTTTGATATTCTTTTAATATTACTTGTATTTTGGAAGGTTCTCCATTAGTGAATTGTAAATTGAAGAGTATAGTTTCTCCTTTGTGTTTCATAAGCGCACTTTCAAGTTCATTAGCTTTTACAGCTATAGGTAGAGGCTGAAATCGTGGGCCGTATATTATAGCAGGAATTAACCCTTTTTTTCTTAACTTTTTACTGATTTCCTTACCTGTTTTTTCTCTTTTTACAGCACTTAAAGTAACCTGTTTCATTTTTTATCACCTCCTGCAAATTTTTAAATCAAAATTTAAACAAACAATGAACTTATAGACTCATCAGTGTGAATTCTCCTTATAGCTTCTCCTAAAAGTTCAGCAACAGATAAAACTTTTATTTTTTCGAGATTTTTTGCTTCCTCTTTTAAAGGAATGGTGTCACTTACAAAGAGAGCTTTTAAAGAAGATTTTCTAATTTTTTCTACTGCATTTCCAGATAATACTGGATGTGTAGCCATTCCATAGACTTCAATTGCTCCTCTTTCCATTATAGCATCTGCAGCCTGACACATAGTACCTGCTGTATCTATCATGTCATCTATAATAATAGCTATTTTACCTTTTACATCCCCAACAATATTCATAACTGCACTTTCATTGGGTTTTTCCCTTCTTTTGTCAACTATTGCAATTCCTGCATTTAGTCTTTTAGCATATTCTCTTGCTCTTTCAACCCCTCCGGCATCAGGAGAAACAATAACAATATCGTTACTTGGGAAAGTTTTTTTTATATGTTTGAGAAATACAGGTAAGGCATATAGATGGTCTACAGGGATATCAAAAAATCCTTGAATCTGTCCAGCATGTAAATCCATAGTAAGAACTCTTCTTGCTCCTGCAGTAACTATTAAATTGGCAACAAGTTTTGCGGAAATGGGAGTTCTGGGAGCAGTTTTTCTATCTTGTCTTGCGTATCCATAATAGGGAACAACTGCGGTTATTCTTCTTGCAGAGGCTCTGCGTGCAGCATCAATCATAATAAGAAGTTCCATTAAATGTTCATTAACAGGAGGACAGGTTGGTTGGATGATAAAAACATCAGCTCCTCTCACATTTTCCTTTATTTCTACAAAAACTTCTCCGTCACTAAATCTTTTTATCATGCATTCACCTAAAGGAACGTTTAAATAATTACATATTTTTTGAGCAAGCTCGGTATTAGAGGTTCCTGAGAAAATTTTGAATTGGTTTATAGGCATAAATAAACCCTCCTTCTCTTAATATTTATTCCAGATTTTTCACCAGAAATACTTTACAATCATTTAAAGAAGATTTTAAAATATTATAAATAAAAAATGGAGGTCTTTCATCAAAAACACCAAAAATTGATGGTCCAGTTCCACTTAAACTTACTGTATAAGCTCCATATTTTTTTAAAACTTCTTTATACTTTTGTAATACCTTATATTTTTCAAAAATTAAGTTTTCAAAATCATTAATAAGTCCTTGGGGTTGATACCAAGGAGGAATATTGCTGGTATAATAAATCGGATTTTTTGATTTTGTCAATCCCAAATTTTCATAAGCCCATTTGGTGGAGATTTGGAAGTCAGGAGAGATTATAATATACCAGGCAGAAAAGTTGGGAAAAGGTGTTAGTCTATCTCCTATACCTTCTCCTATAGCAGAAGGATAATGACTTAAGAGGAAAGGAACATCTGCTCCAAGAGATTTTGCTAAACTGTATAAATTTTCATGATTTATTCCGTAAAGATAAGATAGTCCTTTTAGCACAGAAGCAGCGTTACTACTACCCCCTCCAAGTCCTGCTCCAACTGGTATAACCTTTTTGACCTTTATTTTTACATTTTCTTTTATATTAAAGGTTTCTTTAAAAAGCTTATAAGCTTTGTAAACCAGATTTTTTTCTAAAGGGACAGAAGTTTCACAGAAAAATTCTAAGGAAAAACTTCCAGTTCCTTTTTTTATTTCAATTTCATCAAAAAGATCTATCTTTTGGAAAATAGTATATATTTCGTGATAGTTGTCTTTCCTTTTTTTCAAAATTTGAAGAGTAAGATTAATCTTTGCAGGAGAAAGAAGAAAGTAACTTTTCATGACAGAAAATTTATTCAACCAGTTTCAAAAACTTAAGTTTAAGTTCATAGATAATACTCTGCAATAATTTTTCTTCGTCTGCAGAAAGATTGCCTTTTGTTTTTTCTCTGAGCATTTCTAAAGTGTCTATTGTTTGCTTAGCAAGGGTTAGATTGACTTGTTTTTTATTGGTTATAGGATCAGGAATTTCTCCCAGATGAACCAGAGCAGCAGTGTTTAAAGAAAGAATAAAAGTACTAAAGGTTATGAGATTTGAAAAAATTTCATCATGTTCTTTACTCATGATTTATTTCTCCCTTTTCTTAGTTACTATAAGTTCAGTTTTACAGATATAGCCACCTTTAACCGGTTTTCTTTCAGCTAAAGTATCATGAAGTTTTTTAACCCTGTCAGTGGGATAGAATTCTTTAGCCTTTTCCAGAAATCTTTTAGCATCCTTTACTTTACCATCTATTAAATAGTCCCTTGCTCTTTTTAAGATAGCTCTTTCCCTTTCAGAAACTTTTGCACTTCTATCCTGAAAGCCAAAAATAGAAGGCAATTTTATTACATAACTGGAATTACATTTTGGACAGGGTGGAAAATCTTCTCCCATTTTTTGCAGATTTTCAAAAATTTCTCCACATACTTCACATCTAAATTCATAAATAGGCATGATTTTATTATAATATCTATTTTAAACTTTACAATAAACCTTAAGATACTGATTTTAAAATACTTTTATGAGTTAATCTTATATCTCTTTAAAATTTGTCAAAATGCTTTATACTACCAAACTTAAGAACATGAATAATATTGAAAGAGATCCATTTAAGTATCTTGGGAATTGGGTATTATTAGTATTAGTCTTAATTATATTATTTCTATTTTTATATCTACTGACTCCGCTTTTTAATATTTTTTGTTGGGCAGCTATTTTGGCTTTTTTTATCCATCCTGTTTATAAATTAGTTTATTTAAAATTAAAAAAACAAAGAAGACTATCTGCAATATTAGTTATAATCTGCTTTTCAATCTTTGTAATAGTTCCTTTTAGTTTAATTATTTTAAATTTTTACCATCAGAGCATTTCTTTTCTGGAAAGTTTAGAACCTTTTACTCAGGAAGATTTAATAAAATCTATAGAGAACCTAAAAAACTATCCCCATCTTTATGCAATTGTATCAAAAATTGTTAATCAGTTACAGGTTTATCTCCCCAATCTTCAGGAAAAATTGGCTCAATTTATCACAAGCTTCTTTCAAAGTGGATTGGGATTTTTCAAAAATTTTATTAGATTTCTATTTTCTTTTGGTTTTCAACTTGCATTTACACTGATTACCCTATATTACTTTCTGATTGATGGAGAAAAATTAGTGGAAGAAGTGCTTAATCTTATCCCCGGGAAAAGGGAAGAAAAAGAAAAAATACTACATAGAGTTTCTTTAATATTAAAAGGAGTTCTGTATGGAAACATTTTAACAGCTCTTATCCAGGGAATTCTTGCAATTTTTATATATTTAGCATTAGGAATTCCTCAATATTTACTTTGGGCCTTTCTTACTGTTATTGCATCTTTTATTCCTGTTTTGGGCACAGGTCTTATCTGGGGTCCTCTTATTATATATCTTTTAATTATAGGTAGTTATACAAAGGCTTTTCTTCTTTTTTTATGCTCAGCCCTTATAATTGCACAAGTTGATAATTTATTAAAACCAATTCTTATTGGAGAAAAAACAAAAATTCACAATCTACTCATATTCTTCTCCGTTCTTGGAGGCCTTGCTAAATTTGGTCCTTTAGGATTATTTCTCGGTCCTGTTATCTTGGGACTTTTTCTTTCTATAATTGAGATCTATAAAATGAAAGTCCTTGGACACTGAATAAATCTATGCCTGAACTTCCGGAAGTAGAAACCATTAAAAGAGAGTTGAAGAGAGCACTAAGAGAGCAAAGATTAATAAATGTTAAAATTTTTGATAATAAATTCTTTTACAAAAACGGAATAAAAGATATTAAAACACTTGTTAACACAAAACTTCTTTCGGTAGAAAGAAAGGGAAAGTTTTTAATTTTATTATTTGAAAAAGAATTTCTTCTTTTTCATTTAGGACTAACCGGATTTTTTATTATTCAGAAAAACAGTTTTGCCAAAGAAAAAAAGCATCTTATATCAATTTTTGAATTTGAGAAAGACAGCTTATTCTATTTTGATATAAGAAAATTTAGTAAGATAAAGAAAGCAAAGATTTCAAAAATTTTGCATATTAAAGAATTGAAAGAGCTTGGTAAGGATGCTCTGGAGATAGAACTTAACGAATTTAAGAATATATTTAAAAACAAGGCCAGAAAGGTTAAAGATTTATTAATGGATCAGAAAGTTATTTCAGGACTTGGTAATATTTATGTTAATGAACTTCTTTTTAGAGCTAAAATAAATCCTTTCAAGCTTTCTTGCGATTTAAGAGAGGAGGAAGTAGAAAGGATGTTTTTTCAGATGAAGAAATTATTAAAAGAAGCTATAGATTTGAAAGGGTCTTCAATTAGAGATTATGTAGATCCAAAAGGAGAAAAAGGAAGATTTCAAGAAAAATTTTTAGTTTATGGCAAAAAGAATCAACCTTGTCCAGAATGTGGACAGCCTCTTAAATATCAAAGATTATCTCAAAGAGGAACATTTTACTGTCAAAAATGTCAACTTATTTAAGCAGTTTATATAAATTTTACAATAACTCTTTATATAAATTTTCGTTTTTTTTCCAAAAAAACCTTGACAAAATTTGAGAAATTCGTATATAAAATAAAAATAAGAAAAAATCGTTAAAAGGAGGGTAGTATGAATAAGGCAGAATTGGTAAAAAGAATGGCAGAAATTGCAGAAGTGCCCAAAGCAGCTGCTGAAAAACTTTTAGACGCTTTTATGAAGGCAGTTGAGGAAGCAGTATCCAAAGGGGATAAAGTTGTATTGGTTGGATTTGGAAGTTTTCAGGTAGTTAAAAGAGCAGCCAGAGAGGGAAGAAACCCCAGAACTGGTAAGCCTATTAAGATTCCTGCTAAGAAGGTAGTAAAGTTTAAACCTGGTAAAAAGCTTGAAGAAGCAGCTAAAAAAAGCTAATCAATTTTAAAGTTTTTAACGGGGGTTTTCCCCCGTTAAAAATTAAAGTCTTAAAGTCTAAAATACTTCTTTTTTGTAAATAAAAGGGTAGTTTATACTCTTTATCTACTTTACTCTTATAAGTTACTACAATTATTTGACTGTTTTTAAATAATCCCAAAATATTTTTAATGTTTTCTGCCAAGGTCTCTATTTTTAAGATTTGAGCTTCATAAAAATTTTGAAAGTTTAAATTTTCAAAATCTTCAGAAGATTTGAAAACTTTTTTTAAATAGTTTCTGTATTGAGGGTTAAAAAGATCTATTTCAGGTAATTTTGATAATTCCTCTGAAGAAAGTCCTCTCAATCCATTATTTATGACTTTTGAAAACAATTCAGGATTTATACCTATTGCAAAGACTTTTACTTTATTTATTTTAGCCCATTTTATTATTTCCCAAATTGTTAAAAGGTTTGACAAATCAGATTTTTCAATCAATTCTTTAAATTTTGATTCAGAGATTCTATTTTCTAAATAATCTTTTAAAACAGTTTGAAAAGAAGATGGTAAGTCTAATGCCAAAATAATATTAGAATTGTAGGAATAGAGAGTCTGGATAAAGTTTTGATAAAAGTTTTTATGAAATAATAAATTGTTTTCATCTATTCCCATCAAGATTACCTGAGAGTTAATAAAATTGAAGATTATTTTCCTGGGAGGTGGCTCTGTTTGAGATGAAAGATAAACAGGAAGACCTTCTGCGGTAATATCTTCTTTTTTTAGAAGAAATTTTCCTGACTGAAGTGAAATTTCAAAATAGGGGTTTAAGGAGTTTAGATAAGGGAGTGCTGAAACTGTATCTTTTTTAGATGAGATATACAAATATCCAATATTGTATTCTGTATAAAATGGATTGGGAAGCACTTTAAAATAAAAACCCGCAGAGGAAATATTAAAAAGCCAGGGAATAGGAGGTGTATCTAAATAAATAAGATTTTGAAAGTTTTGAGAGCTATCTGATGGCTCTATCCAGGAAAAAGATAGTTTATAACCCAGATTTCTAAAATAATCTATTATATCTTTATAAAACAAAAATTTTTCTTTTTTAACCACTATAACTCCTGGTTGATAAAATATTTTGGCAATACAGTTAGGTATTTCGTTAAAATCTAAGTTTCTCCAGAGCATGTATTCAGGATCAAGGAATAAAGTTTTCGGTTTTCCTTTCAAAGAGATTTTGAAATGTTGGTTTTTTTTCTTAAGTGTTAATCTAATAGATTCGGTTCCATTTTCTTTTTCAACTTTTAAGAGTATAGGTATAGAAGGATAGGAGCTATTAGAAGGAGTATCCATATCTATAAAAAGGTTTATGGAATAAAAATTTTTAGCCTTTTTTAAAGATACCACCTTACATTTTAAATTTAGCCTTTGAAAATCTGAAGGAGAAATTAGAAAAGATTTGAATTCTGGATGAAACTTTTCTATAAAGCTTAAAAAGTTGTTCCAAGTTTGAGGAATAAATAAATTGGATTCATAAAACTTTTTAAAAAGATTAATGAAATTTTTTTCTCCTATACTTTGAGATAAAAACAAAAGATAGAAGAAAAGTCTATTTTTTTCTTCAGGAAAGGCTACTTTTAATTTTCTGAAGGTTTTTTTATTTTCAGCAAGTTGATAATCGATTAGATAAGTAATTAGAGCTTCCCTTATTTCTTCGTTTTCTAAAAATAGGCCTTCCTCAAGTTTTTTCTTTGCAATAAGATGTAAAAATTTTTGAGGATTTTTAAGATCTATAGGATTGATGAATAAAATATTTGAAAAACTTTTAGATTCTGAAATGTCATTATAAACAATTACATAAAGATTTTTGAAGGGATATAAATCTTCTCCTATATTATCTAAATAATGAACTAATGATTGTAACTTTTGTAAAACTTCCTTAATATCTTTATTGGAGAAATTATCCATTTGAGGGAGATAATAGATATGCAAATAGAAATTTTTGTAAAAAATTTTTTCTTTTTTTATATTTGATGTACTAAACAAAATACAAGGAGTTAAAACAGGCTTTCGCATTCTAAAGGTATAAAATAAAAATTTTCCTTCTTGTTTAACTTCTATCTTTTCTGAGGGGATTAGAATTTCCATTTTTGTATGTTTGGGAATTTTAAGAGTAATTTCATAGGTGAAAGGTTTGTCAGGAAGGGGAAAGGGTGGATAAACAGTTATAATAGGTAAAAGCCAGGGGTTAACATTTTTATAAAAAGAGATGTGTAAAAAACCTTCTTTTTTTCCATTAGAAACTTTTAAAAATTCTTTTTCTTTAAGAAGAAAAATATCTGCAGAGGTTTTAATCTTTTCTATTGTAAAACCTGAAGTTGTAAATTTGTAATCTTCGCTGAATCGAATTTTAGTATAAAGATTACCTTTTAAAAGGTTTAAGTCCGGATAAAAGTCTAATTCTATTTTTAAAAAAAGAGGTGCTCCTAATAAAGAGTGTGGTAATAGCAGAATAAATATAGAAAATATAATCCAGATAAAATATCTCATAAAAGTTAAATTTTTGAAAAATAAAATTTTTGAAATATAATAACAGAGTTATCATCACTATACTAAAGAAATTAAATTTTGCAAAGAATATAAAGAAAGTAAATGAAAAAAGTCAAAGTACTTGTCTTATGGGGATATGGGATCAACTGTGAAGTTGAAACAGCTTATGCTTTTAAGGTATGTGAGGCAGATCCTGAAATAGTTCATCTTTCTGAAATTTTTTCAGGAGAAAAGAGAATCACAGATTATCATATTTTGTGCTTTCCAGGGGGGTTTTTAGATGGGGATCATCTTGGTAGTGCTCAAGCCTGTGCCCACCGATTTAGATATCTTAAAATTCAAGGCAAAATTTCTCTCTGGGAAGAGTTGATAAAATTTTTAGATCAGGGAGGGCTTATAATAGGTATATGCAATGGATTCCAACTTTTGGTAAAAATGGGATTGCTTCCCGGAGGTAAATACTTAGGGCAAAGAAAGGCAACTCTTACTTATAATAATTCTGGAAAGTTTGAAGATAGATGGGTTTATTTGAGAGTTAATCCCTATACTCCCTGTATTTTTCTAAAGGGACTTGAAGAACTATACTTTCCGGTAAGACACGGAGAGGGAAAATTTATTGTTGAAAGTGATGAGATTCTGGAAGAGCTAAAGAAAAATAACCAGATTGCTCTTCAATATATAGATCCAGAAACAAAAGAGCCTACTTTTAAATATCCGTTTAATCCTAATGGTTCTCAAGAAGCAATAGCAGGAATCTGTGACCCTTCAGGTAGGATATTTGGTCTCATGCCTCATCCAGAAGCTTTTAATCACTGGACAAACCATCCCCGTTGGACAAGAGAAAAAAATAAAAAAACACAGGGGCTTTATATTTTTAAAAATGCCGTAGATTGGGTCAAGGAAAATATTCTTTGATGAATCCTAAAAAAGTTGCTCAATTTTTAAAAAAATTTTTAAAATTGTGGAAAAGCAAAGGTATTTTTATAATATTTCTTTTAATTTCAGTATATTTAGCTTTTTTCTGGCTTTCACCTTACATCCTTAAGTATCTTCAGGATAACTACAATCAGAAATTCATCTTTTATAGTGTTTCAGAGCCGCTGATTTCACTTTTAAAATTTGCCTTCGTTTTAACCTTTATTCTTTTTTTTCCCTTTTTATGGTATTTTTTGATTTCTTTCTTAAATTTTTTATTTTCTTTTAAAAAATCCCTTTTTTGGCTTTTCTATCTTCTTGGAGTTTTTCTTTTTTATCTGGGTGTTTTTTTCAGTTATGAAATAACCCTTCCTTATGGAATAAAGTTTTTAATTTCCTTTAAAACAGAAAAAATCGAGCCTGCCATTTCTCTTGGCCACTTTGTTAACTTTTTCAGTTTTTTTGTCATAGCTTTTGGACTTATATTTGAACTTCCTTTATTTATTTGTTTTTTATCCATAGCGAAAGTTATTAGTCCTGCAAAAATTGGAAGATACAGAAAGGAAATATTTTTCATTATTGTTGTGATTGCAGCGCTTGTTACTCCTACTCCGGATGCCTTTAATATGTCACTTCTTGCAATGCCCTTATATATTTTATTTGAGCTCGGATTGTTTTTAGGAAAGATTATTCGCTCTAATACTCCTTAGGTGGATAGCCTGATAAAGCTTCAGAAAGGGAGGCAGCTTTTTCTGGAGGCATAGCACTAAGAATACTTGCAACTTGTGTGCTTTTGAGCTGGCTCAAAATTTTAACAGCCATATCTTTATCCATATTAAGTAAAACTTCAGCAGCCTTAGATGCTCTCATCTCAGATATGGCTCTAACTAAAAGTTTAAGCCTCTGATCCTGAATAATTTCAATCTGAGAAAGTTTTTTATCAATGGTTGCTTCCAGATCTTTAAGTGCTGCCATTTGTTCATGAATGCGTTTTTCTAAAACTTGTAATTCCTTTTTTCTTAATTCTATTTCCTTAGCCTTTTCGTATAGTTTGGCTCTTTCTAATGAAAGCATTTCAGAAATCTCAGGAGGACAACCCGCTAAGATATTTTCTTCTTTAGCCTCAACTTTATACACCTTAGAAGAAATAGCACCCAATACTAATATAAGCTTAATCATTCCCAAAAAAATTAGAAGCCAAAAGAGATCTTTAACTTTCAAATTTAAAAGCGCTCTTAAACCTTTAAGCATATTCTCTTCCTCTTCTCAAGAGGATTAAATCATCTAATTCTCTATAAGATTTTTTAATATTTTCCAGATCCCACAATTGTTGAACTTTGTTTTTAGAGGTTTCCATTAATTTTCTTTCCTTATAAGCTTTTTCTAAATTATCAAGAAGTGTCTTTAGTTCTTTCTTTTGCATCTCTATCTTTCTTTCTATAATCTTTTCAAATTCTGAACTTCTTTCTGCTTGAAATAATACATATTTTAATTCTTCACTGCTTAAATTACGCTTTTTTTCTATAAAAGTATAACAGTTTTTTTTCAAAGAAATAATAGTATCTTTTTCTTGTAAGAGTTTTTCAAGATTAGTTCTGCAGCTTATTACTCTTATTTTTGCCTGCTCTTCTTGAAGTCCTTTATACCAGGTTAAAAGTTTTAAAACCTCTAATCTTCTTCTCATTTCTTATTAATTATTTCTTTCAATAAATTTATAGATTCATCTAAGGAGTAACGCTCTTCAACTGGTTGTCTCAGAAAATTTTTCAATTCTCCTATTAAGGAAAGGGCTCTGTCTATTTCAGGATTAGAACCTTTTACATAGGCTCCGATATTAATAAGGTCTTCGGCTTTTTTGTAGGTGGCTAAGACAGCAATGGTCTCGTAGGCTAAGTCTAAATGTTCCTTAGGGACAATGTCTTTCATTACTCTGCTTATACTTGCAAGAATATCAATGGGAGGATAATGTCCTTCATGAGCAAGATCTCTTGAAAGCACTATATGTCCATCTACTATACTTCTCACCGAGTCTGCAATGGGATCGTTGAAGTCATCTCCTTCAACCAGAACATTATATATTCCTGTAATATTGCCTGCTCCCACTTTAGGACCAGCCCTTTCTAAAAGTTTTGGAAGCAATGCAAAA
>DAIQAS010000036.1:0-12142 GCA_036781525.1 Thermodesulfobacterium sp.
ATAACGAGGGATAGGAGATAAGGCAAGTTTCTGAAGTTTAGTTTCTTTTTCTTCTGGTGAAAGATTTAAATTTAAAATCTGTTTTCTTAAATTTTTCATAAGCTCAAGATAGATCTCATATTCTTTTCCTATAAATTCTTCCAAAGTTTCTCTTAACCTTCTTGCCACAGCAGGACTTGCTCCAGAAGTAGAAATAGCAATATTTAAATCACCGCGTCTTATCACTGATGGGACTATAAAACTGCAAAGTTCAGGAACATCAACTACATTACAAAAAATTCTTTTTTCTTCTGCTTCTTGATATACTTCTTTTTGAACATCTGGATTATTGGTTGCTGCAATAACTAACCAAGCTGAATCAAGATCTCCTTTTTGATAAGGTCTTCTTTCCCACTCGATTTTACCTTCCTCAACAAGTTTTTTAAGAAACGGGGTAATTTCCGGAGAAATAACCTTTACCCTCGCACCAGCTTTAAGTAAATTGTCCACCTTTCTTTCTGCAACTTTTCCGCCACCTATTACTATACAGAATTTATTCTTAAGGTTTAAAAAAACAGGAAAATATTCGTTAATCAACTTCTCCCCACCCCTCTAATTTTGATTTCCAGAACTGAGTTGCTTTAGGATATATTTTGGTAAACTCAACATAAAAATATCCATCTTTCCATTCGGTTTTCTTTATTTCTATACTGACCTTTGCAAGTCTAAAATGAGCAAGCATAGCCAGAAAACTACTTTCCCTTTTAAATCTTACCCTAAATGTTTCCTGAAGCGGCTTGTCTGTTTTAAAAACCTCAATCGTTTCTTCAAACATGTTTTTTCCCAAGGTATTATAAACTTCTTCTTTAAATTCTTCAAATTCGTAAAGATTAAGTGCAAGCCTTATTAATCTCAGGGATACAAAATGCGGATCTATTTCTCCAAGATAAGGAAAAACTACTTTTAAATCTTCAAGATTAGAATAAGGTGTCACATACTTTACTCTTGAGCCCTGATAATCAGGCTTAAAAACTACTCCTTCTCTCTTTTCCAGATGATACCTTTTAAGAATGTCTTTTATCTTTTTGTAGTCTCTTTCTGGATCAAAAGGTCCGTTTATCTCCGGAGAATTCAAATTATACTTTTTCAAAAGTTTCAGCTTTTCAGAAACATTTAGAAAATCTCCTGTTCCCTTTTTCATAAAATCAAATACAAAAAAATTAACATCTTCTTTGATATAGGCTGGATATTCACTTACAAAAGGATTTTCAGGTCCTGCAACCTCTGCACATACGACTAAATTAGGGTTGTCCTGAAAAAATTCAGGAAGCTTCGGCAAAAAATCCTCCCATCTGTCAGTAGCAAAGGCACAGATATAACCTCTTCTTGTAAAAGCAAGAATTTCATCTTCCACTTTAACAAGTCTCACATTGTATCCCTCTATCTTTTCTTCTGCGTAAAAAGGATATTTTAAATACCTTTTAAGCCCTGTTTTCAAAACATAAATTCTCGGAATATGAGGATAGCCGGGAACAAAAATTTTCTCATTAAAAAATGTGCCGAGGTGATAGCTTTTAAACTCTTTGTTAAGTCTGAAAAAGTTTTTATCTTTCCAGTTAAAAAAAAGAAGTTTTCGCTTATAATAAGCTTCTTCCCATTCTCTAAGGGGATACTTTTTTAAAAACGGATTTTTCTTCCAGCAATGTCTCAAATATTCCACTATTTCCCTTTCATCTTCTCTCAATTTTAACCTCCCCTGGTGAATCTTCTTTTCCTGATATTTCAATATTTATTTCTTTTAAAAATTGAGGTATAAGCCAGGCTTGAGTAAGCAAATGTTTGGTTACTCTGGAAGTTGTAAAGGAAAAACTTCTCTTACTTCCTTTCATTATAACAAAGCTTAAGGGAATTAAAATTTGATCTGCTAAGTGCTCCTCTATTTGAGCAGATGTTTTGAGAAATTCCAAAAACTGCAAACTTGCATTTTCCCCCACTTTTTCTGCAGGATATCCCCTTTTTCCGAGTTCTGAAAAACCTGCCCTTTTTATTCCGTCTTTATCAATAGAGTAGATAAAAAGAACCGTTCCTGGAGAACTACTTTTCACCTTTTCCATAATCACTTCATCAGGCTCAAGCCCTGCTTCGTGAAGCTTTTTTTTTGCTGAAAGTGCCTGTCTTTCAAGGATGTGAGCCGGTAAATCCTCTGAGATAAGGCTGTAAATATAAGTAGTTGCTGGCAAAAAACTTTTGCCCATATCCGGCAAGACAAAATCTTTCCAGGGAAAAATTTTTGCTTTTATCTTTCCTCCCCCTTTAGGATAAAAACCTGTTTTTTCAAGTTGAACTTCAGCCTTCAAACCAAGAGCACGCACAACCAGGAGAAAAACATACTTTAAGTAATGAAAAGAAGGGCTGTGGGGAACATGAGTGCCTCCCTTAAGAACAAGCTCTCCACCCTCTGACAAAGCTAATGGATAAAGAAGGGTTTGGAAAAGAAGAGAAGTTGAACCCGCTGTTTTTATATCAAAAAAGTATGTTTTATTTTCTGGCTTTTTCTGAGGAATAAAAACTATTTCTGTAGAATTCAGCTCATCCCCTCTGACCTCTGCTTTTGAAACTTCTGCACAGGCTTTAACACAGGCTAAATGCTGAGGCTGAAGACCGGGTTTTGGTCTGCTTTTTCGAATATTATAAATTTTAAAAGGCTTTCCCAATATTACAGAAAGGGAAAGGCAGGTTCTCAAAACCTGCCCTCCTCCCTCTCCAAAAGAGCCATCTATTAAAATCATCCTATCCTTCTCTCTCAATAAGTTCTATTTCTTTAATCAAGATTTCTGCCAATTTGTTTGCAAGAATCTTACCTTTTTCTTTTGAAGCCTTTAAAGGATTACCCCATATTCCTGAAGACCAGTATTTTTCTTTTTCAGCAACAACTCTAAATTTAGGGAATTTAGGATAATCTTCAAAACCTCCTTCTTTAACAAGTTCAGGTTTAAAATAAAGTATCAAGGATGTTTCCCATTCTCCTGCATGAGAATCACTTTCCGGAATTTTCAATTCCTCTAAAACAGGTTTTAAAAGTTTATATATATCGGCAACAAAAAACTTTACATCACCATGCAGCTCAATAAAGGTTTCTGCAGTATCAATCAAATAGGCTCCGTGAGTTCCACCTGCATGTCCTGAAAGAATAAAAAAATTTCTGAATCCCTGTCTGTACAATTCGGAAATTATATTTAAAAGCAAAGCTTTTAAAATTTCTCCTTTTATACTGACAGTTCCAGAAAGAGGCTTTGTGCTTCTACAAAGACCATAATATACGGGAGGTGCAACAAGGACTTTAATCCTTTCGGCAACAAGTTTACAAACTTCATATATGGTATAAAGATCCGTAGCTAAGGGGAGATGAGGACCGTGCGCCTCTACAGAACCAATTGGTATGATAACGGTCTTTGTTTCTTTTTTCAACTCGTCAAATTCCTTAGAAGTAATGTTTTCCATAAGCATGTGGTTTCCTCCTTAGTTTGAAAAAAGTTTTAAAGTGAATTATATTTATTTTTGCCATGAAAAAAAGGGTTTACATTAAAACTTTTGGCTGTCAGATGAACGAAAATGATACGGAGAAAATGTATATTTTGCTTTCAGAGGAATACAAACCGACTTCCAATCCAGAAGAAGCCGATCTTATACTTATAAACACCTGTTCTGTAAGAGAAAAACCCCAGCATAAAGTATACAGTGAAGCCGGAAGATATAAGCATCTTAAGAAAAAAAATCCAGATTTAATCATAGGTATAACAGGTTGTGTTGCCCAGCAAGAGGGTGAAAATATAATTAAAAGACTACCCTATGTAGATCTTGTCCTCGGAACTCAGGGATTTTACTTTATAAGAGAAGCTCTGGAAAAAATTAGAAAAACTAAAAAACCTGTGGTTTTTACTGAAATTAAACCCGATTTTAAGCCTCCTCTAATACTTGAAAATGAAAAAACACCCGTTTTTACTGAAAGAAAGGTCACTGCTTTTGTAACCATTATGCAGGGTTGTGACAATTTTTGTTCTTATTGTATCGTTCCTTATGTAAGAGGAAGGGAAGTAAGCAGACCTCCAGAGGAAATCCTTAAAGAGGTGGAAGAACTTGTAAATAAAGGGGTAAGAGAAATAACCCTTCTGGGACAAAATGTTAATTCATATGGTCTTAAAGAAAAGGGGTATCCTGATTTTTCAGAGCTTCTGGAAATGGTCTCTCAAATAGAGGGACTCTGGAGAATAAGATTTACCACAAGCCATCCCAAAGATCTTTCTGATAAATTGATAAAAGTTATGGCAGAAAACCCGAAGGTATGTAAACACATTCATCTGCCTCTTCAGGCTGGTTCTAACAGAATTCTTAAAAAAATGAATAGAAAATACACAAGAGAAGAATATCTTAAAAAAGTAGAAAAATTGAAATCTGCAATTCCTTATGTTGCCATAACAAGTGATATTATAGTGGGATTTCCAGGAGAAACAGAAGAAGATTTTAAAGATACCCTTGATATGCTTGAAAGAGTAAGGTATCACGAAATTTTTTCTTTTAAGTATTCAGATAGACCATTTACTGCGGCACAAAAGCTTGACAACAAGATTTCTGAGGAAGAAAAAGAGAGAAGGCTTAAAATAGTCCATGAAACCCAAGCAAAAATAACTAAAGAAATTTATGAATCCTATGTAGGAAAAGAAGTAGAAATTTTGGTGGAAGATTACAGCGCCAAAAATAAGGATATGCTCATGGGGAGAACAACAACCAATGTAATAGTAAACTTTAAAACACCCCGCCTTGACTTAAAAGGTGCTCTTGTAAAGGTATTAATAACCGAGGCTGGGAAACATTCTCTAAAGGGTGAATATCTTGAAACCCTTAGACTATAAATTTTGCAAAATTTTCAATCTTCCTTTGCAATTCTTTCATAATCAAAGCAGTTAAATTATTCTCTTTCCCTTCTAAACTTCACTATTTCGGAGCTGAGCTTTTTAGGCATAAGTTTTGTAATATAGATACTAAACAAATAAAAAACTTCTAAAGGAGGTGCGGTTATGTTTAAAAAACTAAACAAAGGGTTAGCTCTTCTCGGAGTTGTAGGAGCTCTGGCACTGGGCACAGCCTTTGCCCAAAACGAAACCTCTACCCAGCCCGGTCAAATGGGACCGGGTTATGGTCCAGGACCTATGCATCAGGGAGCCATGGGACCAGGCTATGGTCCGGGACCAAAGCATTATGGTCCAAGGGGTTCTTTTTGCGGGTCAAATGTTGACCCACAAAAGGCACAGGCTTTTTGTAAGGAAATACAGCCTTTATGGGAAAAAATGTGGCAGATTAAAAGGGAACTGCGCGAACTCTGGAGCAAAAATCCGCCTGATTGGTCTGCTATAGAGAAAAAGGAAATGGAACTTGAAAAAATAAAACTTGAGATCAGAAAAAAGGCTTATGAGGAGGGAATTTTTTGTGGTTACGGAAGGGGTCTCAGACTAAAAGGTTTATGCGGTTGGTAATCTAAAAATTAAGGGGCGGGTAGCCCCGCTCCTTAATCTTATGCTATAATGTAAAGTTATGAAAAAATTCGTTTTCTTACTTTTATTTCTGATATCATTTCTCATTCTTTCCTCACCTTTTTCAGCAAAAGCTCACAGAGTTTTCCATCACGAATTTTTTGAAAGATATGATCCCAATACAGAAATTTTCATAAGGGGAAGGATTAGAGAAGTCCGCATCTTACCTGAGCATAAGTTTGTAGTAATAAGCGTAGAACGAAAGGGGAAAATTTATAAAGCTATAGTTGCTCCTTACTGGTTTGTTGAGAAGAAAAAAATAAAACTTAAGCCCGAGGAAGAAATTATTATAAAGGGTTCTAAATTTATTTCCGAAAAAGGAGAACTTTTTATTTTTACGAGATATCTTTATGTCCCGAGCAAAAACTGCATTTATCACCTAAGAGACAAAAAATTTAAGCCTTACTGGAAAAAGAAAAAATAATCAAAGATTTTTCAGACCGTATTCTTTAATCTTATTATAAAGGGTCCTTAATGAAATTCCCAGAAGTTCTGCTGCTTTTTTCTTATTGCCTCCTGTTTTCTTTAAAGCTTCTAAAATGGCTTTTTTCTCAAGAGATTTCAGATTTTCCGAATGTTTTTCTTCAAGCACAAATTTTTTATCAAAGTTTTCTATTTCTATTTCCATTTCCTTTCCTTTTGCCAGAATAAAGCTTCTTTCAAGCACATTTTCCAGTTCTCTTATGTTTCCGGGAAAGGGATAGCTTTCTAAAATTTTTTGAGCTCTTTTACTAAGTTTTAAGGGCTCTTTACCGAGTTTTTGAGAAAGCTTTTTTATAATGTAGTCTGCAATTTTAAAGAGAACCTCTTTTCTTTCTCTTAAAGGCGGTATGTGGATAGGGAAAACATTTATTCTAAAATAAAGATCCTCTCTAAATTTCCCTTCTTTAACCAGCTCAAGAAGGTTTTTATTTGTAGCCACAATAAATCTTGCATTTGTTTTAATTTGAGTTAAACCGCCAAGTCTTTCAAAGGTTCTGTCCTGTAAAACCCTTAAAAACTTTGCCTGAACAGAAGGATTCATCTCTGCTATTTCATCAAGAAAAAGGGTTCCATCTTTTGCCATTTCAATCTTTCCCGGTTTTGACTTAATTGCACCTGAAAAAGCCCCTTTCTCATATCCGAAAAGTTCAGACTCTATAAGGGTTTCAGGAATAGCTGCACAGTTTATTTCCACAAAATTTCCCTTTCTTCCACTTAAAAGGTGTATAGCTTTCGCAACGGCAGATTTGCCTGTACCTGTTTCCCCGTAAAGAATAACTGTGGTTTCTGTGGGAGCTACCTGTATGATTTTTTCATATATATCTTCCATTCCTGCAAAAAGGATTTCAAAAGGAGGAATTTCAAAGGGCTTCTCAGAGGTTTGAAAATCCTTCTCCTTCTTGGGTAATAACTTTTCAACAAGAGAAAGAAAGTCTTCGGGACTTGACAGCGGTTTTGTTATGTAATCAACAGCACCTTTTTTAACAGCCTCTACTGCAGAAGGAATGGTTCCGTAAGCGGTTATTACTATAAATTGAGTATCAGGCAAAATGCGCTTTGCTTTTTCCAGAAAGGTAATTCCATCCATCTTAGGCATCTTCAAGTCAGTAATAACAAGTTGTGGAGAAAAATCAGGCAGTTTCTTTAAAGCTACTTCAGGATCATGATAAACCTCTACTTTATAGCCTTCATCTTCAAGAATTGTTTTTAAGAATGCAGAAAAAGATTCATCATCTTCAACTATGGCGATTCTGGAATAATCAGACATACCCTTGTTCCTTCTCCTTTCTTACTACTTATTTTCAATTTTATACCTAAAGTTTCACACAGCTTCTTAACAATTGCAAGTCCTAACCCGGAACCTTTAGGCTTTGTAGTAAAAAATGGGTCAAAGGCTTTTTCCAAAGTTTCCTTATCCATCCCTACTCCATTATCCAATATCTCAAGTTTAATTGTATTTTCCCTTTCATCTAAATTCAACTCTACGGTCTTTTTTTCTTTATTTATTTCTAAAACCGCATCAACTGCATTTTGCAAAAGATTAATAACAATTTCTTTAAACTTGTCTCTATCACTTTTAATTTTAATTTCATGGTTAAGATTTAACTTAAAATCTATTTCTGAATAGGTATTTTTAAAACTTATTAAGATTTCTTCAAGAAGTTGATTTAAAGAAAATTCAGAAAGGGTTACCTTTACAGGATTGGCATAAAGTAAGAGTTCATCAGTAAGTCTTTCAATTCTAAGTGTTTCATTAAATATTATCCTCAACGGATCTTTGAACTTCTCATCAATCTTATCCATTAAATACTGGGAAAATCCTTTAATACTTCCAAGGGGATTTCTTATCTCATGTGCAAGAATCTTTGTCATAAGAGATATTCTCTCGAGTTCTCTAAACCTTGTCTGCATCTTTTCAATTCTTATGATCGCAAAAGTCCCAAAAATTCCGAAAAGAATAAGCACAGCCGATGCCCCTATTTTTATCCATGCAAAAATTTTAGCTCTTTTTATTATTATTTGAGCAGGATAAGTGTGAAGAGCTATTCTCAAAATATAAAAATAGTCCTTGGTAAAACTTATTTTAAAATCAGCTGTAAAAACTCTTTCAAGGGTCTGTAAAGTTATATAATGATAATAAGGATAGGATGCTGTCTTTTCAAGTTCTACTTTTTTACCTATAAGTTCTGGATTTGAGTGCAGTACGATATATCCATTATGGTCATAGAGGCTTATAAAAGCAACTCCTTCCCATTTTTCGTTAAGAATTATGTCAGAAAAGATCCCGTAATCCAAACTGCTTAGTTCTTCTAATTCCAGAGATTGTATAATGCTCTGGAGAGTTATTGCTATTCCCATTGCCTGCATTTTTAGTGTATTTTCTGCTGCCGTTTTTGTGTTTTTGTAGGTAAATATTGCACTTACTACTAATACACAAGAAGAAAAAAGAACTACAAACCACAATATAAAAATAGACCAAAAATTAGTATATCTGAAAAAGAAGTTATAAATTTTTGATTTTCTCATAGGATTTTAACTTTGAAAATTTGATAACTATTATAAAATCTTATTACAGAAATTGGAAGAGTTCTTTTAATCTTGCCAAAATTATAAAATACTTTATATTATTTTTAGTTGCGCCCGTAGCTCAATTGGATAGAGCATTGGACTACGAATCCAAAGGTTGCAGGTTCGAGTCCTGCCGGGCGCGCTTGCTTTTCAAGAAATAATCTAAATTTTTCATTTTCCATTTCAGTTTATTTGAGTTGATTTCAGCTTAAAATTGGGTGCATTTTGCACCCAATCTTCACCCAGCAAGCAGTTTTTAAAAATAAAAAGTCTGTTATTACTAAAAGCATGTCACACCTTTTTACTAGTTTGAAATGTCACATTTTAATAAAAACCTGTAATATATTAGCACCTATATACCATGCTCCTTGATTATAATGTATTGGGTTTATCTTAAACTCAAAACATCTATTTGTAATGTCTTTTGCCTCATCCTTGTAAATTTTATCTTTATTTATAAATCCTATTTTTTAGAGACCTTATGAACTCATGTATCAATTGGTTGTAAAAAGTAGTAATCATTTTTATTGAGATTTTTCTCTAATCTGTAAATATAGATAATGTCTCTCAAAATTAAAGCTGCAATTTTAGGTCCTATTGACCATATATTATCGAGAGCTTTATAAGCCTCGAAAACCGAATTTAATCTTATTTTTTCGATTAAAAATGTTAGCATATTCTTTTGATTGCTGGATTGAATAAAATTTATAAGACTGATTACCATCAACCTGCCTCCTTCTTTGTTTACTTTATTTTTAAATAATTTGTTCTTTTAGCCTGTTTATCAGTTGTTCCTGAAGCCGAAGTAGACAGGATATCGTTGTTTTCCAAAAATAGATTAAGTGCATTTTTGGCTCTCTTTTCAAACTGAGAGGAGATTTCGTCTCTCCTTCCTTGATAAAATGAATAAGATAAAATAAAAAATAGAGCATCTTTTGGAGATCTTAAGTAAACATCTTTATTCTCAATTCTTTCATTGAGAAATTCATCTTCGTAGTTTTTATGAAATTTTGCTATTCGTTTTACTAATGTTTTTGTATCCATAGTTCCTCCATTAATAATATTATGTTCTGGTTTAATTTTTTCTTAATGCAACGCGAGCAATGTCATAAACGGTACTGATGTTTGCGAAGTGCCAAAGGCATTTGGATGAGCAAAGAGAACTACATATTCGCTGTTAACAAGTTGATATCTTTTTCATATTTCTATTCCATTTAGAGTTGCTGCTTTATATACAGCTAAAAGTTCTGCGATATTTTGTACAATAATTAACGGTGAAGCTATCATTCCTTCAAAATTTCTTACCCAAGCTTGTTCTGTTACTTTTCCTTTGGGTGTTTTACATGATACCTCACAACCGTGCCATCTTACATTCTTCCATATCTCCAGCCTCTTCTCAATTCCCTTAATATCAAAAAAATTTTTTATTTCTGGTAATTTTGGTTTTGATAAAAGTTTATAACTAAAGCCCGATATAATTCCTTTATTAAATAAGACTTCTTCTATTTCTGCCAGCTTTTTAGAAATTGGATTCCATATTAATTCTAATTCTACTTCTACTGATATTACTAAATCCTGAATATATTCATAACGATTGCACTCACTCATAGAACTTAAATCATTTTCTAAATCTTCCAAATATTCACTTATTTTGTCTAGAAATTTCATTTTTGCAATCGTCTCACCGACAATACCATCAATAACCGTTAAATGAATTTTTTCCGATATATACCTCTTCTCAGGATATGAGATTATATAAAACGGAAAGCAATATTCCATTGCTATTTTTATTTTCAGTTCCAATTTCTTTTTTCTAAGCGGATCTTTCATAATTTGAATGTATTCACCACCCCTATTATATCCACGACCTAATCCATCAAATTCAATACACATAAGAGGTTTATCCTCTTTGTTACATATAGTATAATCAATATTTGTTTTTAATAAGAAGTCTTTTTCTTTCTGACTAATGTTTAACGCTTCAATATCAAAAATTTTGGTAAATGGTAATTGAGGATATATATTAAAGTTGTCTCTCCATATTGAATTTAAATGCACAAAAAGCTCTTTTTCGTGATAACTGTCAAATATACATTTTTTTACACTCATAGGTTTACTTTCTTATATTATTCTAATTTCACTTAATGTTCTACAAACATACGAAGTAGGCAAATGAATTAATTTGGACGGAGCGAAGCCTAATCGTATACCTGCTAAACCTGGCGGAATATTTCATCATAACCTATATTGTAGCAATTTTATTAATTATTTTGCATGAGATAATCCGATAGATTAAAATATTTTATAATAATATTATACTATGAATTGTGCAAAATTAAATCAGCTATAGAGATTAAAATAAAGTTAAAACAATATGGAATCTTATCTGTATAGGTATAATCTGAAAAGACTTGTAAAATTGGGTGCGTGATAAAAAGAAAGGTGATGAAAGATGTTTATGAAATCATGACGAAATGGTTCAAATATAGATAGAATTAACAGATGAGTAATGAATGTGGAGAAAATATATCTATTCATTACCCCTGAAAAATTTAGTTTTTTCGACAGGCTCCGCTTGTTAGGCGACTTCAGTAGGGACGAATCACAATAGTGGCGAAGCGTTGGGCTTGGCAGGATCTTCAAAGTTGTTAAAGTTGTCTGACCAGATATCTTACTTTTCCTCTATGTCAAGCCATATTATAAAACGGTTCGTGAGCAAGGAATAGATATATAATACATCCTTCTTTATATCTTCCCTAATATCAGGTCCTCCTATTTTGCATTCCCAGAACATTCTTCGAAATTCATCTGGTTTCAATCCATGATGTAGGAACTCTTTCTGGGATACGCTTTTGTTGCCTGCAAGTGTGAAAGATACTTCTGATGTATGAAAGAATCTCTCTTCAATCCTGCCCTGATTCGTCATTATCAAATGATAAAATGCTACACGAAAAGGTAAATAATACAGCGGTAAGAAAGGTAAAATCGGGCTAAATGGGGGATATTTATAGTATGATTCCAATCTATGGTAAAAATGATGTAGAATATCTATCCACTCATGGATGTATATATCTGAATAAAACGGAAATAGACCACAGATTTGTCCCTCAAGTTCAACAAGTTTTTGTAGTTGAAATCCATTAAAATATATCCTTCCACCCGAACCAACTCTCTTTGACTGAACAAAAATAACTTTCTTATCCTTTAGTTCAAAAACAAGGTCGGCACCTGTTATATACTCACCTTTTCTTGCATGAACGAAAGCAACCTTTAGTGTATATTTTCCCCTCTCAAAAGTTCTTACCCATGGTTTCTCTCTTTCTTGTTCTAACCATCCCTCTTTTTGAATCTTCTTGCATTCCTTTTCGATATACTCTCTCACATAGACAGGTTCATGTTCTAATTTTTGTAGGAGATTCATTGATATGTTGCTTAATATTCTTACTTCTTCGTGAAATGTCATATTTTATCCTCCTGCAATTTTTTAGTTTATAATATAATCATGCATGCTTTGCAAAGTTTTA
>DAIQAS010000037.1:0-12108 GCA_036781525.1 Thermodesulfobacterium sp.
AATCTTAAACAAGATAAAAATCTTATTGCCATTATAGGTTCAAGAAAGCCCACTTCTTATGGTAAAGAGGTGGCTTATCAGTTTTCTAAAAAACTTGCAGAATATGGAGTAGGAATTGTTTCAGGTCTTGCAAGAGGAATTGATAGTATTTCTCATAAAGGAGCGTTAGATGGCAATGGATATACCATAGGAATTTTGGGATCTGGAATTGATGTTATCTATCCAGCAGAAAATAGAGAACTTTTTGAAAGAATTGTAAATAACGGAGGAGCTATAATTTCTGAATTTCCTCTTGGCACAAAGCCGAGAAAAGAAAACTTTCCCATGAGAAATCGGATAATTAGCGGAATTTCTGAAGGTGTGGTGGTGATAGAGGCAGGTAAGAGAAGCGGAACTTTAATAACTGCTAAATGGGCATTGGAACAGGGAAGGGAAGTTTTTGCCATTCCGGGAAGTGTATTTTCTTCTCAAAGCGAAGGAACTCATCTTCTCATAAAAGAAGGAGCAAATATAGTTACCGCTCCGGAAGAGATTCTGGATTATTTCGGCTGGAAAAAAGAGGAAAGTCTTACAGAAGAAAAGTTAGAGATCGAGGTTTCAGATGAAGAAAAAGAAATTCTATCCGTACTTTCACCTTATCCCCTGCATGTAGAAGAAATTTTTGAAAAGATAAATAAGCCACCCTTTGAAGTCCTTTCCATTCTTACAGAGCTTGAACTAAAAGGATTGATCGAAAATTTACCCGGAAAGTATGTAAGACTTAAAATAACTTTATAAAAAATGCAAAAATTAGAGTTTTATAATCAAGTAACCTCTTTTGAAAGAATAGCCATAACCATAACTCTCATGATTGGTCATTTTATGGCCATTCTTAATACCACGGTTGTTAATACCATAATGCCCAAACTTCTCGGCCCCCTTTCTACAGATCTTTACGGAGTTCAATGGGTTGGGATAAGCTATATGATTTCTGCAGCTATAGCTTTGCTTTTTGTGGAGAGTTTTTCAAGATATGTGGGATATTCAGTCTGCTACACCATTGGACTTGTTCTTTTTGTTATTTTTAGTGCCTTTTGCGGATTTGCCAGTAGCTTGCCTCAGATGATTATTTTTAGAAGCTTCCAAGGCATTGGAGAAGCTTTTATTATGGCAACAGCCCAAACCATACTCCTTAATGTATATCCCCCAGAAAAAAGAGGAACTGCTATGGGAATTTATAGTCTGGGGGTTAGCTTTGCTCCTGCTTTAGGACCTACGGTAGGAGGCTTTCTTACCGAATATATCTCCTGGAGATGGGCTTTTTATATTAATGTTCCTATAGGAATTCTTGATTTAGTAGCGGCCATTTCTTTTTTACCCTTTGCTCTGGGAAGAAGAAAAGAATTCTCTTTTAATTTTGTTAGCTACGGACTTATTTCACTTGCAACTATTTTTCTTCTTATAGCCGTTTCAAAGGGACAACAATACGGTTGGTTTCAATCAACCTTTATAGTCTCTTTTCTTGTCTTAAGCTTAACCTTTTATTCTCTTTATTTTGCCTCTGAACTTGCAAGTAAAAAACCGTTAATAGATTTTAAAATCTATACAATTCCGGAATTTGGTCTGTCAATGGCCTTTCAATTTTTTATTCTCGGGTTTGTTATGTATCAGGTGTTTTATTTAATTTCACTTTATTATCAAAATTTAAAAGGGCTTACCACTTTTCAAGCAGGGCTTCATATGCTTTCTTACGCCTCTTTTGTAGGTATATTTTCCATCGTTTCCGGCAGACTTTCTGATAAAATACCTCCAGAGAGTATTCTTTTTGTTAATTTTTTAATTCTGAGTATTACCACGATTTTTCTTTTACCAAAACTTAATTACTATACCCCCGCTCTTAGAGCTGCAATTTTAACTATACCTTTGGGAATTGCTATAGGCTGTTTTTTTGCTCCTCTTACAACTCTTGCTCTTAGAAATCTGGGAGAGAGGATAGGTCTGGGAGTGGTTCTTTTTCACTATCAAAGATTTGTTGGAGGCTCCATAGGAATTGCAATTGCCACAAATACTCTCGAAAAAAGGACCAATTACCATTTTCTAAGAATTACAGAGTTACAAGACCTTAGATATGTTAATATGTTTTTAGAAAAGTGGTGGAATATGGCTCAAAAGTATTTTTCCGATGCCTATGCCCTTAAAAAAGTTAAAGCCCTTCTTTATAAAGCTGAATATGTTCAAGCTTTGAGTTTTGCCTTTCAGGATACTTTTAGGGAAACCTTTATCTGGACTCAAATAGGCGGTATTTTTCTTATTATTTTGATAATTTATAAAATTAAAAGGTTGACATTTAAGGGAAAACCCTATAATAAAATTTAAAAAATTTCTCATGCGGGGTGTTAAAAATGAAGATACTTGTTTTAGGTGGAGGAGGAAGAGAACATACTATTTGTTATGCACTTTCAAAAAGTTCTAAGCTTGAAAAACTATATTGTCTTCCTGGTAACGGAGGAATTTCAGAAATAGCAGAAATTGTGGAAAATGTTTCTGCAACAGACTTTGAAAGTATTGTTAGATTCTGTAAGGAAAAAAATATAAACCTTGTAATTCCGGGTCCAGAAGAGCCTCTGGTAAGAGGATTGAGGGATTTTCTTGAAAAAGAAGGAATTAAAGTTTTTGGACCTGATAACACAGGTGCACTTATTGAGGGAAGTAAGGCTTTTGCTAAGGAGATAATGGCTAAAGCTGGTGTTCCCACAGCCAAGTTTGAAGTCTTTGATGATTCTTCAAAGGCAAAGGCCTATGTAGAAAAAAAGGGCGCACCTATAGTTGTTAAGGCTGACGGACTTTGTGCTGGAAAGGGTGTTTTTGTTTGTGAAACAAAAGAAGACGCTATTAAAGCTATTGAAAAAATAATGGAAGAAAAAATCTTTGGTGAGTCAGGAAATAGAGTGGTAATTGAGGAAAAACTCGTAGGAGAGGAGGCATCTTATATAGTAATTACAGATGGTTATAACTTTAAAGCTTTACCCACATCTCAGGATCATAAAAGACTTCTTGATAATGATGAGGGTCCTAATACCGGAGGAATGGGAGCCTATTCTCCTACACCTTTGATAGATGAAGAACTTAAGAAAAAAATAGAAGAAAAAGTTATTGCCCCTGTTTTAAAAACCCTTGAAAAAGAAGGGCATCCTTATCTTGGATTTTTGTATGCAGGACTTATGATTGTTGACAAAGAACCTTATGTGCTTGAGTTTAATTGCAGACTTGGTGACCCAGAAGCTCAGGTTATTCTGCCAAGAATAGAAAATGATTTCCTTGAGATCATAGAAGCAGCTCTTAAAGGAAATCTTCATAAAGTGGATTTGATAGAAAAGAAAGAAGCTGCAGTTTGTGTGGTTATGGCAAGTAAGGGTTATCCGGGAAAATATGAAAAAGGTAAAAAAATAGAAGGACTTGACAGAGCTTCTCAAATCCCGGGAGTTGTAATATTTCATGCTGGCACAAAAAAAGTTGATGGTGAATTTTATACCAGCGGAGGAAGAGTTCTCGGAGTAACAGCACTTGATAAAGATATACCTTCAGCTATAGAAAAGGCATATAAAGCTGTATCTATGATTCATTTTGAGGGAGCACATTACAGAAAAGATATAGGGAAAAAAGCTTTTAAATACTTAGGCTCCCTCTAAGTATTTTTTATATCCAAGATTTTGAAGTTTTTCGTTTTTTTCTATAACGGTTTTTTTCATCTTTTCTCTATAGGCTTTCAATTTTTCTTTTATTTCTGGATACTTTATAGAAAGAATATGCACTGCAAGAAGAGCTGCATTTTTTGCATTATTTATGGCAACTGTGGCAACAGGAATACCCGCCGGCATCTGAACTATGGATAAAAGGGAATCAAGTCCGTCCAAAGTTTTACTTTTAATGGGAACTCCTATTACAGGAAGTGTAGTCAATGCAGCTATTACACCCGGAAGGTGAGCTGCGCCTCCTGCCCCTGCAATTATTACTTCAAGTCCTCTTTCTTCAGCAGTTTTTGCATATTCTAAAGCCTTTTCAGGAGTTCTGTGTGCAGAAATAATGGAAATTTCATAGGGAATCCCAAAGGATTCAAAAATTTCTGCTGCATCTTTCATAACTGGAAGGTCTGAAT
Source organism: Thermodesulfobacterium sp. (assembly GCA_036781525.1). GTDB lineage: Bacteria > Desulfobacterota > Thermodesulfobacteria > Thermodesulfobacteriales > Thermodesulfobacteriaceae > Thermodesulfobacterium. Next base: position 4,136 of record DAIQAS010000037.1, read on the forward strand.
CACTTCCCATAAGAATGCCTACTTTCATCTTCACCTCCTAAATTTTAAAATTATCCAATCCAAACGGTTTTTTCAGAATAAAAAATTCCCTCTAAATATACATCAGTTCCTGCTCTATGTCCAACCTTAAGTTTATCTTCTAATTGATAATATTTCAAGCAGGTTCCGCAGCTAAAAATTTCTACACCTTTGCTCTCAAGTTCTTTAAGAATGGGTATGAGATCTTCATTTATAGTGGTAAGGAATACACCTCTATTCATAAAAAAGATTTTTTTAGGAAAGAGATTATGTGCAAGCATGGTTTCAAAATAGCCTTTCATAAGAATCTTCCCGAGTTCTTCATCTTTTCCTATGGTATCGGTGGCAACAACCACAAATAAACCGTCTTCTTTTTGTGCATCTCTTTCGCAGCTGATAGTAAAATCTTTTTCTTTTTCTCCTCCTTTTTCAATGGTTATAAAAAAGTCTGAATTTATGCTTTCTATAGAAATAATCTTGTGTCCTTGAGAGTTTGCAAATTTTTGTATATTTTTAAGTGCTGTTTCATTGTCTACAATAACTTTAATCTTTTCTCCGGGATTTAAAGAATCGAGAGCTTCTTTTGTTTTTATAACAGGTTGAGGACAGGGAAGGCCTTTAGCATTAACTTCTTTCATTTTAAAACCTCCTGCAATATTTTTATTAAAATTTAGCTTTAAAAGGGCAAGAAATCTAATAAAAAATACAAATAAAAATAAGCATTATTTATTTAAAATACCTATTAGTCATTTAGAGCCTTTATAAAATTATCAAAAAGAAGATCAGGATTTAGACAGAACTTATCTTCGCATACATTTAAAAAGCAGGGGCTACAATTTAGATTAAGACGAATAATTCGGAAGTTTTTTCCTATTGGTCTCCATACAACAGGATCTGTAGGTCCGTAAAAAAGAAAAGATTTCACTCCCAGATAGCTTGCAAGATGAGATATTCCGCTATCAAGTCCTATAAAAAGTTTTGCGCCCTTTAAAGCCCTTGCTATAACTACGGGATCAAGACATTCCCAGTAGTTATTAATTAGTTTTTTAACCCAGTTATCCGCTTCTCCCACAAAATATATAACATCAAATCCTTTTGAGCGCAGATATTTTTCTATTTTTTCAAAAAGTAAAAAGTCTGGAATTTTTTTTGATGATCCGCTCCCCGGATGTAAAACAGCTTTATCTTTTAGAGGTGTGTTAGGATCTTCTTTAACAGGTAGAACAAGGGAGAAATTTTTTTCAAGATTTAAAATATTAAAGTAATAATCAACTATCCAGATTCTTTCAGATGGAAAAGGAGGAAAGCCTTCGGCTTTTGAAAAAATGATTTTAAGATCGTATTTTCTTTTTAAAACTTCTGGATAAAAATCGCTATATATTTCATCAACCCAGCCGATATCTTTGGCTATTTTTAAATAATCCGTATTTCCTATTGCTACGATATAATAATTTTTCTTTTTGAGAGCTTCAAAAACAGGAAAAGTTAAAAGAGTATCTCCTAATGCTCCTCTTCTGTAAAATAAAACTTTTTTCATAATTTCTGTTTGGAAATTCTTAAAAACTAAAGTATAATTATTGCGATTTTGTATTTCAAGATTCTTTGAGGAAAAAGAAGCCATGAAAAAGATTCCTTTTATAGATTTGAAAAGAAGCTACGAGGTATATAAAGAGGAGTTAGAAAGTAAAGTTTTAGAAGTTTTAAGAAGTGGAATATATTTGAATGGTCCAAATACTAAGGAACTTGAAAATATGCTTGCCAATTATTTAGGAACTTCTTATGCCATAGGAGTTTCTTCCGGGACAGAGGCACTTTTTTTAATTTTAAAAGCCTTAAACCTTCCTCAAAAAACTTATGTTTTGGTTCCGTCTTTTACTTTTGTTGCTACTGCCGAGGTTGTGGTAAGAGCAGGACTTATTCCTTATTTTGTTGATGTTGAAGAAACTACCTATAACATATCTTTAGAAAGTTTAAAAGAGAGTTATGAAAGGCTTAAAAAGAAAAGGAAAAAGGTTTCAGCAGTTATTGCAGTAAGTCTTTTCGGGCTTCCGGCAAATTTAAGAGAAATCAGCAAATTCTGCAAAGAAAATAAGATATATTTAATAGAGGATATATGCCAGGCTTTTGGAGCAAAAATTGGAGAAAAAAGGGTAGGAACCTTCGGTATTGCATCTGCAACTTCCTTTTATCCAACAAAGCCCCTTTCTACTTTTGGAGATGCTGGCATGGTTTTTACTTCAAATAAACAACTTGCTGAAACCGTAAGAATTTTAAAAGAACACGGTCAGACAAAGCCTTATTTTTATAAATATCACGGTTTTAATGGAAGAATAGATGAAATTCATAGCGCAATTTTACTGGTTAAATTTAGGTATTTTGAAAAAGAATTGGAGCTAAGAAAGGCTATAGCAGAAAAATATATGAAGGAGTTGGGGAATTTACATCCTTATATCAAGCTTCCCCAATTTCCTAAGGATTACCATTCTGCTTATTCCCTTTTCACCATAAGAGCAAGGAAAAGAAACAAGTTGAAAGAGTTTTTGAAGGAGAAGGGAATAATTACAGGAATATACTATAGCAAGCCCCTTCATCTGCAGCCTGTTTATAAGAAATTTAAATTCAAAAACGGGGATTTACCTATTACAGAAAAACTCTCAAGAGAAGTTTTAAGTTTACCCTTGTTTCCTTATTTAACTGAGGAAGAGGTGGATTATATAATTTTATCTGTAAGAGAATTCTATAAAGGTTCTTAACATGGAAGATTTGGTTTTTGTTTCTGTTCCTTGGGAGCTTCTGGTTAATAAATATTTACATCTTATTTTAGAACACAAAATAAATGTTGAAATAGCTATAAATGCAAAGGCACTTGATAAATATTCTTATTTTGAATTTAAGAATGTATCAAAAAAGCTTAAAGAAAACGGAATAAAGGCAACTATTCATTTACCTTTTATGGATTTGTCACTGGGAGCGCTTGATCCTTGGATAAAGGAGGCAAGTTTTAAAAGAGTTCTTTTTGCTATGGAAAGGTCTATTCTTTTTGAACCCCTGAATCTGGTTTTGCATTCTGGATACCACATGGATTATCACAGAGGTGAAAGAGAGGAATGGAGAGGGAGTTTTGTGGAAACTCTGGAGAAAATTTTGGAATTCGCTGAGGAGGAAGATTTAACCATATCCTTAGAGAATGTCTTTGAGCCAGAACCTGAGTTTTTAAGACCTGTTTTTGAAAATTTTAGAGACAGACTTTTCTGGTGTTTTGATCCAGCTCATGCGAGGGTTTTTTCTGAAAAAGAGGAATTGGAATGGCTTAAAGCACTTTATCCATATATTAAAGAAATTCACTGCCATGATAACTTGGGTAAATATGATGATCATTTAGCCATAGGGAAAGGTAAGATAAAATTTAAAGAAATATTTGACTTTTTTAAGGAAAAAGGTATAAAGCCAATATTAGTTTCAGAAGCACATAATGAAGAAGATACCTATATAAACTTAAAGGTGCTCTCAGATGTTTATAAAAGTCTTTGTTAATTTTTTAATTTTTATAATTTTTCTCAGCTTTCCTATTCTCTCAAATTCAGAAAGCGAAATTTTAAATAAGGAATTTTATCAAGGTGAAGCTTATGAAGCTACAGAAGAACTTCCTCCAGAGATTATTAAAAATTTACCTCCTGATATAAACGCTCAGGTGGCTTTTTTTTTGAAATATTACACTAATGATAAAAGAGAAGTTTTAGAAATCTGGTTTAGAAGATGTTCTCTATTTCTTCCTTATTTCAAAGCAATTTTTGAAGAATATGGTCTTCCGGAAGATCTGACTTATCTTGCTTTTATTGAGAGCGGTTGTAATCCTCTTGCTACTTCTCGTGCAGGTGCAGCCGGAATATGGCAATTTATGAGAATTACTGCCAAACGATATGGATTAAAAATAAATGAATGGATTGATGAAAGAAGGGATTTTATTAAATCTACTTACGCTGCAGCAAAATATTTAAAGACCTTATATCAAATTTTCGGTGATTGGAGAATAGCTATAGCAAGCTACAATCTCGGAGAGGGAAGATTTAAAAGGATTTTAGCTGCTAAAAATTTTATTGACTACTGGCAGGTTATAAATTCAAATAAAATACCTGCTGAAACAAGCGCATATTTACCTCAATGGATGGCTATCACTTTAATAGCAAAGAATCCTCAAAAATATGGATTAACATTAGAAGATAAAATTCTTGATTATGAAGAAATCACGGTAAATGGTGGAGTTGACCTTAAAGTGTTTTCTGTTGCGGGAGAGATAGATTATCAAACTCTTTTACTTTTAAATGCAGAGTTAAGAAGAAGAATTACTCCACCTGGTCAGATTTACAATTTAAAAATACCCCTTGGGAAGAAAGAAATTTTACAAGAAAAACTGTTATCCTTAAAAACTGTTATAAAGACGAAAAGAATTAGAAGAAAAAAAATTAAAATTGTCACCCTTCCTGATGAAATAAATTAATTGTAAGGTTTAGTAAAAAATGAAAATAGATGCAACTTTAAAAATATTTATAATTATTGTTTTAATCTTTTTTTTAGTTAAACCACTTTATGCCCAAAGGATTGTGGTTTCCAACCAAGCTATGGAAAAAATAGTAAAAGAGGTGGCATGGGATCACAAGATTTACAAGCTTCAAAATGAAAAAGAAGATTTTCATTTTTATGAACCTACAATTTCTCAGTGGCAAAAGATTAAGACAGCGGGTTTAGTAATTATTGTGGGAACTGAAACCTGGGCAAAAAGAGTTTATGCATTGAGAAAAGGTAAAAAAACATTAAGCTTGTTAAAAGAAAATGAGAAAATTTCAGATCCCCATCTCTGGTTTGATTTAGAAAGGGTAAAAAGGCTGGCAAAGGACTTAGGAGATTATTTAAGTAAGAAAGAACCCTCTAAAAAAGAAGTTTATCAGAAAAGAGTAAAAAAGTTTATTGAATCCTTAGAAAAGGTTCAAGAGGAATATAAAAGTCTTAGAAGTTGCAAATATAAGGAAATTTTTATTTTGGGGCATCCGGTTTTCGGCTATCTTCTTAAATATTCAGGCATAAAAGAAATAACACTTCTTAGAGGTTACCACAAAGAGGGAGAACCGAGTATAAAGACTTTAGCAGATCTCTATAAAAGGGCTTTAGAGTCAAACAAAGTAGTATTTCTTACTGATCCTGAATTTGAAAGATATAAAAAATTTTTTGAGGAAAAAGGGATAAAAGTTGTTAAGCTCTGGTCTGGCGGAACTTATCACATGCCTGGAAGCTATGTTGAACTTTTAGAGTATAATTTAAAAAATATAAAAAAGGCACTTATATGTAAATAAAATTTAGAAGGAGGTTAGCCTTGTCTTTAAGATTAAAATTAAAAATAGGACTGCTAATCTTTTTGATAATATTTTCCGGGTTTCTTCTGCTTCCAACTTTTGTAAAAGATCTTCCTCCCTGGTTTAAAAAGTATATCTACAGAGGAGAACTTAAGCTCGGTCTTGATCTTAAAGGAGGTGTCCATTTAGTTTTAAGGCCGGATTTAGAAAAGGCTTTAAAAAATCAGTTTGATAATTATTTGCAGGATATAAGGGCTCAACTTATAAGAGCAGATGTTAATTTTGATATGACTTCTGAGGAAGGTAAAGCAGTTTTTAAATTTTATAAAAAAGAAGATTTAGAAACATTTAAAAATGATATACTCAAAGGCTTTAAGGAACTTCAAATAACTAAGGAAGAGGAAAAAGAAGGGACTTTTGCTTTAGAGATTGCCCTTTCTGAAGAAAAAGTTTCTTATATAAAAGAACATATTTTGGATCAGGTTCTTGAGGTTATAAGAAATAGAATTGATCAGTTTGGAGTTGCAGAACCTATAATTACCAAACAGGGTTCAGATAAAATAGTAGTTCAGCTCCCGGGGCTTAAGGATCCTCAAAGAGCTATAAATGTAATCGGTCAGACTGCTCAGCTTGAGTTTAAACTCGTTGATGAAGAGAGTATGCAAAAACTTGATTGGAAGGCCCTTATTAATTCTTTAGTAAAAGAAGGAAAAATTTCTTATGATGCGCCCTTAGAGGAGTGGAGAAAAGTTTTAAGACCATATCTTCCTTTAGATTCTGAATTTTATTTTTTAGTAGAAAAAGATAGGGAAACAGGAAAAATTATTAAAAGGCCTATTATTCTTAAAAAAGAGGCAATTCTTACGGGAACCTATCTTAAGAATGCTCAGGTAAGAATAGATCCACAATTTAATGAGCCCTATGTGTGGATTCAGTTTGATTCAAGAGGCGCAAAGATTTTTGAGCAAATTACAGCAGAAAATGTAGGAAGAAGGCTTGCCATTGTTCTTGATGAAGTGGTGAGATCAGCACCTGTTATAAGAGAGAAAATTTCCGGAGGGGAGGCCCAAATTACAGGTGGATTTACTATGGAAGAAGCATCAGATCTTGCTCTTGTTTTAAGAGCAGGAGCTCTTCCTGCACCGGTTAAAATTTTACAAAACATAACCATTGGTCCTTCACTTGGAAAGGATTCTATTCAAAAGGGAATTATAGCAGGATTAATAGGAGCAGCAGCTGTAATTATTTTTACTTCAATTTATTACAAAATTTCTGGAGTAATAGCAGTCTGGGCACTGGTTTTAAACATTTATTTTCTCTTAGCGCTCTTATCAGCCTTTCAGGCAACCCTTACTTTACCTGGAATTGCAGGAATAATTTTAAGTATAGGTATGGGAGTTGATTCGAATGTGCTTATTTTTGAAAGAATAAGAGAAGAACTAAAGTTAGGAAGAAGTACTTTTTCTGCTATTTTTCAGGGATATTCAAGAGCTTTCTGGACCATATTTGATGCTCATATCACAGTTCTTATAACCTCTTTAATCTTATTTACCTTTGGAACCGGTCCTATAAGAGGTTTTGCAGTAACCCTCTCCATTTCTATTATAGTTAACCTCTTTACAGCTATTTTCGCAACTAAGATATATTATGAATATCTCTATGAAACAGGAAAAGATTTTAGTATCAGATTTTTTGAAATAATAAGGAATCCTAAAATTGATTTTATGAAATATAAAAAGATATTTGCAACAATTTCGATTCTTCTCTGTATAATCGGAGTAGTTGCTTTTGTTCAGGCTTTTAGAGGAAAGGCAAATCTCGGAATAGATTTTACAGGTGGAACACTTCTTTATTTAAAAAGTGAAACACCTCCATCTCTTGATAAAGTAAGAAAAACCCTTTCTGAAGCTGGATTTAAAGATTTTACTCTTCAGGATGTTAAAGGTGAAAATATGCTTCTCTTAAAATTAAAAAGTTCCAAAGAGTCTCTTACTGAAGATGTAGAAAGAATTTTGACTACTTTAAAGACCAAATATCCTGATTATAAATTTAGCCTTCTGGCAAAAGAAGAAATTGGTGCAACCATAAGTAAAGAACTTAAAAAGAAGGCTACATTAGCAATTTTAGGGGCTTTAGCAGGAATTATACTTTATCTTACCTTTAGATTTAACTTTCATTTTGGAGTAGCAGCAGGAATTGCAACTTTTCATGATGTTCTGGTAACTTTGGCAATTTTTTATCTTTTGGGAAAGGAGATAAATCTTCTTTTCATAACTGCATTGTTAACTCTTGCAGGTTATTCCCTAACTGATACGGTGGTTATTTTTGATAGAATAAGAGAAAATATATTGGGTAAAAAGTTTAAAGAATTTGATAATCTTATAAATGTCAGTATAAATGAGATGCTTTCAAGAACTATCATTACAACCATTACAACCCTTTTTGGTTCATTAAGTCTTCTTATTTTTGGAGGAGTGGTAATAAGAGATTTTGCCCTTGCTTTAACTATAGGATTTATTGTTGGAACTTATAGCTCTATATTTATTGCTTCGCCTATATTAAAGGCTTTACATAAAGGGAAAATACCTGATCTTACTCCCAAAGAAC
>DAIQAS010000038.1:0-11977 GCA_036781525.1 Thermodesulfobacterium sp.
CTTATTAAAAGCCAAGGTTAAACTAAGTTTATTTGAAAAATTTCCTCAGGATTTAGAAGAAAAAGTTGATTTATTCTATGCTTCTTTTTCCCTTTCTTTACATCTAATTGAAAAAAAATATAAGCCCATTGCCAAATTTAAAAATCAGAGTGATTATTACCTTGCATTATCCCCACATTCTATCGAAAAATTAAGAAAAAAAGATTACATAAAGGTTGTTATTACTGATCGTTTTATTTTTTTCTATCTACTCTTTTATATTATATCCTCTAAACTCCGCATTGATTTTTCTAAGATACAACCGATACTAAAAAGCTCCTATGAGGATGTAGAAAAAGAAATTCTCAACAATTTCGGAGATTTTTATATTCTTCCTGAAAAAAGGGCAGAGCCTTATTTAGATAAATTCACCTTTGTGGAAAAAATTCCCTTTAAAGTTAATCATTATTTTTTGGTTCCTTCTGAAAGTCCCTTTTTAAAAGATATCAAAAAGGCTCTTTTTTCTGTTGATAAAAGTCTTATAAATTTATTCGGATTTGAGGAAATAGAAGAGATAAGTTTATGGGAAGAAGAATTTTTAAAAAATTGCTCCTTTATAAGTAGAAATTTTCCCCAACTCATAGAACATTGCACTATCTTAGATACCTTTTTAAATGCTCCCTTTTTTGGAATTGCCATATATCATGAAAAATTTCTTTATGTAAATCCCTATTTTTGTAAAATTTTGGGATATACTCCTGAAGAATTTAAAAATCTTGCTGTATGGGAATTGCTCTATTATGAGGAAGACAAAAAGAAAGTAAAAGATGTTGCAGAAAGGCGCTTAAGAGGTGAATATTTCTTTACTCCTTATTTACCTGCTACTCTTAAAACAAAAGATGGGAGAAAGGTTGAAGCTTTAATTTTTGCAGGGACTATTTTTTATCAAAGCAAATATTGTGGATTTGTTATAGGAGTTGATATAACCGAGTCTCAAAGGCTACAAAAATTTTTAAACCTTTTAAGACATGTCAATCAAGTTCTTGTAACCTGTAATTATGAGGAAGAAATTTATGAAAGAATCTTACCCGTAATACATCAATCCCTAAACTTAAAAGGTGTATGGATAAGTGATGAAAAAGGAAATATACTTTATTCCTATCCAGAAGCCTTTAAACCTGAGGAAGAACTTAAGTTTACATCTGAGCAGAAGGAAATCTTTTTTTTAAATCTTCCTCCCCATTATCTTTGTATTATTCCTCTAATACGAGAAGGAAGGGTGGTTGCTTTTTTAAATCTTCTTTCTGAAGATGAGAACATTTTTTCCGAAGAGACCAAAGATCTTTTAAAAGAGCTTCAGGAGGATTTAAATCTTGCTTTGAAAAAGATTGTTTTGTCTGAAAGAGATTTAATTTTAAGAAAATTTTCTGAAGAGGTTAACGAACTTTTAATTATTGCTGATAAAAAAGGAAATATTGAATACATAAATCCAGCTGGAAAAAATCTTCTTGGAATTGAAGATTCTAAAATTAGAGAGACTAACTCTTTTAAACTTTTTTCCATACCGCAAGAAATATTAAAAAGAGAAGAAGATACTACGAGATTTTCTATTTATGTTAGAGAAGATCAAAAAAGGGTCTTACTTGAGATAAAAATTTCTTTTATTAAACTTCCCAAGGGGACAAAAATAGTAATTGTAGGAAGAGACTTAACAAAAGAACTGGAATTTGAAAAAGAAAGAGAGATACTTCGTTATCAGGATCCTCTAACAGGTCTTTTAAACAGAAGAGGTTTTGTAAAAAGGACTTCAGATCTTTTAAGTGTCTTGAATGTTCCTTCAGCGCTTTTTATGATAGATTTTTATAACTTTTCTTATATAAATCACTTCTACGGTTTTGAAGTGGGGGATTTCTGTCTTAAAGAAATTACAAGAAGGTTACAGGAAGTTATCGGAGATAGGGGTTTTATTGGAAGAACAGGAGGAGACGAGTTTAGCCTTTTTATTATAAACATTGCAGAAGAGGGATTGTCAGACTGGATTAGAAGACTGGAACCTTTATTAAAAGCTCCTATCGTTTATGAAGACAAAAAAATTCCTTTGGGCTGGAATATAGGTGTTGTGGTTTTTCCTCAAGATGGAGAAAATATGGAGGTTCTCTGGAAAAAGCTTAATCTGGTAATTGTTGAGGCAAAAAGAAGGGGACCAAACACCATAGAAATTTACAATCCCGAAATAGAAAAAGAAGTAGAAAAGTCATTTAAAGCCGAAATACTTATTAAAAGAGCTATTGCAGAAGATCTTTTTGTTTTTTATTATCAGCCCTATTTTGAAACTGAAACTTTAAAAGTTGCAGGAGTTGAGGCCTTAGCAAGGATAAAAGACAACAGCAACTTAATTTTGCCCTCTGAATTTATATCCACTCTTGAAGCAAGTCCGTATTTAATGGACTTTGGAATGATCTGTTTTAAAAAAAATATAGAAAAAATTAAAAAATGGAAAATTCCTGTATCCATAAATATATCCTTGCAAAGTTTTAAAACACTTGATTTTTTAAATATTCTAAACAACTTTAAAGAAATTTTATCTCAATATCCTTACTTTCTTGAACTGGAAATTACAGAACATACCTTAGCAGAAAATATAGAAAGGGCTAAAAAGATAATAGAAACCCTTAAAACATTTAAAGTAAAAATCTGCCTTGATGATTTTGGTACTGGTTATTCATCCTTAAACTATTTGAAAGACCTTCCTATTGATATCATAAAAATTGATATTTCTTTTATAAGAGACATGGTTAAGGAGGAGAAAACCTATTACATTGTTGCAAACATTATTAATCTTTCCCACTTTCTTGGTATGAAGGTCATAGCAGAAGGGGTTGAAACCGAAAAACAGCTTGAAATTCTTAAGAGACTAAAATGTGATTATGTGCAGGGCTTTCTCCTTTCTAAACCTTTGCCAGAAGAAGAGATAGAAAAAATTCTAAAGGCTAATCAGTAAAATTAACTCTGCAAAATTTTTTTAATTTCCTCTACGGATAAAACTTCTCCCTGAGAAACTAAATTTCCATCAATCCACAAAGCCGGTGTTTTTGTAACTCCTGATAGAACCATTTGTTGTAAATCCTGGACCTTTTCAATAGAAATATCTATTCCAAGTTCTTCAGCTGCCTTTTTTACATTTTCATAAAGCATATTACATCTTATACAGCCGGGGCCAAAAACCTTTATAAGTTTACCCACTTTCATCACCTCCTATGAAAATTTTAGTTTGTCATTCCGAATATATAACCTATTACGGTACTAAAAATAATCACCAAGCTTAGATAAGCAAGGGTCTTTTTTGTACCCAAAATTGATTTTATCACAAGTAAACTTGGCAAACTAACCGCAGGACCAGAAAGAAGCAATGCCAGAGCCGGGCCATATCCCATTCCTGCAGAAAGAAGCCCCTGTAAAATAGGAACCTCGGTAAGAGTTGCAAAATACATAAGTGCACCTGAAATGCTGGCAAAAAAGTTAGCAAAAATGGAATTTCCTCCCACAAGTGTGGTTATATATTTATACGGAATTAAAGCTTCTTGCCCCTGTCTTCCAAGAAGCATTCCAGCAATGAATACTCCTAAAAAGAGTAAAGGCAATATTTGCCTTCCCAGAAGATAGGTTGATTCAAGCCATTTTTGAGCTTCTCCTTTTGTAAGATAAAGAAGGTAAGAAATACCTAAAACTCCGACCAAAAAGGATATTTCTTTTTGATGAAGCAATATTTGCACCAGAATAACCGCTAAGGCTGTTAAAAGCAATCCTGAAATCTTAACACCAAACCAAAGCCACAACTCAATTCCCAGAAAAATAACGAAAAGGATTACAAAATACCATTTTAGACTATAAATAGTATTCCAAAAGCCTGCTCCCATCCCCCATGTAGCAAATATGAGTATTCCCACAAGAGTTGCCAAAAATAAAATCGTTCTATAAAGTGGTGTTTCTGGTGCTTTTTCTTTTGTTTGTATTTCACTAAGTCTTAAAATGTCTTCTTTTTTAAAAAGAAAACTCATAGAGATTCCTATTAAAATGCTCCCAAAAATTGCAGCAACAGCTCTTGCCACTCCGAGTTTGAGACCTAAAACCTTAGCTGTAAGCACAATAGCAAGAACATTAATAGCTGGGCCCGAAAAAAGAAAGGTGGTAGCCGGACCTATACCTGCTCCTCTAAGATATATTCCTGCAAATAAAGGAAGGACCGTGCAGGAACAAACGGCAAGTATGGTTCCAGAAACACTTGCTACTCCATAAGCTAAAACCTTAGGAGTGTTTGAACCAAGATATTTTATCACCGATTCCTGAGATAAGAAAACACTTATAGCTCCTGCTATAAAAAGGGCAGGAATCAAACAAAAAATTATATGCTCCCTTGCATATTCGTGAGTCAAATATACTGCCTCTTTTAGCCCCATCAAAAATCTATTTTCCCAAGGCAAAAAATAGAAAAACAAAAAAACAAGCAAGGCTATAGCTATAAACTTAAGTTCCCTTTTCCAGTTCATAACTTAAAATACCTCCTGAAAATTTTCTAAACCTTTTAAAGAGAGGTTAGGTGTTGTTTTGCTAATAAATTCTTTATAAAGAGACTTTTCTTTAATTTTTTCCATAATAATATTTAGGATTTTTTCTATAAAATCATTTTGAGGAGCCAGATAGTAAATTATAAAAAATTTTTCTTTCTTAAATTTAACAATTCCTGCCTCAGCAAGAATCTGAAGATGTCTTGAAATGGTTGGCTGAGAATAGCCGATTATTTCAGAAAGTTCGCACACACAGTGAGGACGATAGGAAAGAAGTGTAATTATTTTAAGTCGTGTCTTATCAGAAAGAGCTTTTAAAACCTTGCTCAGCTCTGTCAACTTTTCCATTTTAATACCTCATTTAAAAATCATTTTAATAAATATATAGCCAATTAGCTAAATGTCAATAAAATTAAAACATCAATTTTAACATTGCTTTAACATTTCTTTATCAAATTTTTAACATTTCCTTGCTAAACTCTTAAGCAAAAATAAAAAAGGAGGTGCGAATGATGGGGCTAAATCAATTTTCAAAAGTTTTTTCCTTTTTAGTTTTAACTCTGCTTTTACTGTTTTTAAATAAAAATTCTCTTTTTGCTCTTGATCTCACAGGTGCTGGAGCTACTTTCCCTCAACCAGTTATAGAGGCTTGGTCTTATACCTATCATAAAAAAACCGGAATAAGGATTAATTACCAGGGAATTGGTTCTGGAGGTGGCATAAGACAAGCTCAAGGGAAAATAGTTGATTTCGGAGCAAGTGATAGACCCCTTACATCTGAAGAATTAAGAAAATACAATTTAATTCAGTTTCCCTTTATAATCGGTTCTGTAGTTATTACTTATAATATTCCCGGAATCAAAAATATTTCTTTAAATCTTGATCACAAAGCAATCTGCAGTATTTATCTCGGAAAAATAAATAAATGGAACGATCCCTATTTAAAAAAATTAAACCCCAAGGTTAATCTTCCTGATCTTCCAATTACAGTAGTGAGAAGATCTGATGGTTCTGGGACAACTTGGCTTTTTACCACTTATTTAAGTAAAGCTTGCAGTGAATGGAAAGAAAAAGTTGGTGCTGGAACCTCTGTAAACTGGCCTGTAGGTATAGGAGCTAAAGGTAATCCTGGAGTAACAAATTATGTTAAAAGAACTCCCGGTGCTATTGGATATGTGGAATTTATCTATGCAAAGCAAAACAATCTTCCCATGGCAAAGCTTCTAAATGCTGAGGGGAATGCCTTTATCTTTCCTTCAGTAAAATCTATGCAGTCTGCAGCTGGCAATGTTAAATGGAAAATTGAAAAGGATTTCTATGCAGATCTTACCTATCAACCAGGAAAAAATTCCTATCCCATTACAGGTGCTTCTTTTGTGCTTCTTCCGATTGATAGACCTAATGCTAAGGAAGTAACTAAGTTTTTTAAATGGGCTTTTGAGGAGGGAGATAATATAGCCAAAAGACTTTACTATATCCCTTTACCTGATAATCTTGTAAATCTAATTTACAAATATTGGAAGACATACAAAGTAAATCCATAAAAACTTTGGAAAGGAGGTGTAAAGAGATGAAAAATCTAAAACAAAAGGTTTTCTCTTTAAGTTTTTCTCTGGGATTACTTGCTTTGCCTGTTTCTTATCTTAATGCTCAGTCCTTAGATTCTCCCAACCTTGATCAAAAGATTGCCGAACTAAAAACCTTACTTCAGGAATACGAAACAAAAAAACAGGAAATCCAGAAACTTCTTTCTGAACTTGAAAAAAGGGAAAAAGAATTAAAAGAAAGGGAAGAAAATCTCTCAAATGTGGCTGCAAAAATAGAAAAAACCAAAGAAGAGCTTGAAAGCAAAAATAAGGACTTAGAAAGTATCGTTAAAAATCTTAAAGGTCTTAAGGTAAACGGTCTTTGGTATATTTCTTATATGAACGGTAAGGGAAGAGATGTGGGAGGATCTGCAGGTGATGACAAGCAGAGAAGTAAAGTTGCCATAAAAAGAGGTTATGTAAGATTTACAAAAAGCATAACTCCCTGGTTTGATGCCCATGTGACTTTCGATGTGACTCAAGTTAAAGAAGAATTGGTAGATCCCAATAAAACAAATATTGACGGTTCTGTAATGGTTAGAACAAAATATATTTATGGAAAGTTTAAATTTCCTGATATAGGATTTTTAACCAAGCCTTCTCTTGAATTTGGGCAGGTTCATTTTCCTTGGCTTGACTTTGAAGAACATGTAAACTGGTACAGATGCCAGGATACCATGTTTACAGAAAGAAATGGACTTTTTAATTCTGCAGACTTTGGAATAACCTTTACTGCACTTCTTGGCGGGGAAATGCCAGACTGGTATAAAGAAAAAGTTAACTCCCATTATGCTGGAAGATACGGAAGCATTGCTCTCGGAATCTATAATGGTGCTGGTTATCATGCAAATGAAAAAAATAATGACAAACCAATTGAGGCAAGAATTACTATAAGACCCCTTCCTGATATTCTTCCTGGGCTACAATTTTCATACTTCGGAATTCGTGGAAAAGGCAATAAAGAAGACAATCCTCCTAACTGGCAGGTAAATCTTCTTTTTGCAAGCTATGAACACGAATACTTTACTGCAACTGCTCAATATTACTGGGGTGTGGGCAATCAAAAAGGATCTGACGAATACGATAAAGACGGATACTCTTTCTTCTTGGAACTTAAACCCTATGCTTTCTCAAGCCTTCCCATAAGTTTAATAGGAAGATATGATTACTTTGACCAAAACGATGAGCAAAGTGATTTAGATGACGGAACCGTTGATGAAAGTAGAAGATATATCTTTGGAATTGCCTATCACTTTGATAAACCGCATAAAAACATGCTTGTTCTTGATTATGACCATGTAGATTATGAGGATAAACTTCTTAAAGACGATAAAAGACTTCAGCTAACCCTTCAGGTAAAATTTTAACTGCTTACCTTCATACTACACTTCTAATCTCAAGAAAGGGGGAAGGAGTTTTTTTCTCCTTCCCTTATTTGTGTTTTTTAATCATATTTCTTAAATTTAATCAATTCCTCAAAAATCCGTCTTAGCTCAATAAATTTTTCGTGAGACCCTCCTTTGTCTGGATGAAACTCTTTTGCCTTTCTTCTAAAAATCTTTAACAATTCCTTTTTAGACATTCTCTTTAATTCTTCTACAGAAATACCAAGTAACTGAAATGCCTTAAGATAGACCTCTCTTTCTCTGAGATAAAACCCTCTTGGCTTAGGAAAGAAAGGAATTATATCAAAATACATCCAAACATATCTGCAAAAGTAGTTTTTGTGAATTTCATCTTCACTTAACCCCATTCTAAAGTTTTCATCTTTAATGATTTCACAAAAGTTATTTATAAACATTTTATCAATATCTTCCTGACTTGCCCTTGAAGAAATGTAAGAAAGGCCAAAAATTGCAAGAAGATATCTTATTTTTTCCCTGTGTTTAAGTCTATCCTCTAAATCCCAGAAATAATTCTCAAGCTCATCCCGTGATTTTTCACAAAGTTCATCTAAAAATGGATATGGATTATCCATAAATCTTTCTGGATTGGAAACTCCAAATTTAAGAACTATCCTTCTTTTTACATCAAAAGGATGTATTTCATTTAGAGAAAATTTTTTGCAAACCCTTTTTATGCTTTTTGGTCGGGTAAATTGATTGATTATCCTCTGAGCTTCAGGATTTAAAAATCTGAAAAACAGTCTCTCAAGTTCCCACTGATCTACTTTATAACCAAGTTTTTCAAGTTTTTCTTCCAGATCAATAGAAAAAGCAACTTCACTGTAATAGGTAATATAATCTTCTGGATGAGGACCCAGATTTAAAATAGTTCTACTTTTCCAATAAGGTTCCTCATAATAAGATTCTTTTAAAGAATATTCGTAATGTCCAAAAACAGGCTTTCTTGCAATGTACATGATTTACCTACAATGCCTTTTTTAATATCTCTTCTATTACTTCCTTGGTATAAATATTTTCTATTCCCCAGACCTTGGCAAGGTTGTATCCATTTTCTGCAATGTCTGGAATTTCAGTCTCAGTAATATTAACTTCTTTCAAACTAACCGGTGCTCCGATTTTCTTAAACCAATCTTTAAGAGCAGTTATGCCTTCTTCAGCATTAGAGAGACCAAAAATTTCTTTAGCAAATCTATCAAATTGAGGTCTATTTTCATCTTTATACCAGTCCATCCAGGCTGGAATTACAATAGATAAGCATGCTCCATGGGGGAGGTCATAGATTCCACCAAGTGCATGAGCTATAAGGTGATTGGGAAAAAGCCCCCCTCCGACACCTGTTCTTGTAAGTCCGTTTAGTGCAAGAGTTGAAGCCCACATAAACTCAGCTCTTGCCTGATAATTACGGGGTTCTTTCAGTATAATTTCTGTAGTTTCTATAACTGTCTTTATAAGTCCCTCAGAAATCCTATTTGATAAATTGGGACAGACTTTACAGGTAAAGTAATATTCAATTATGTGAGCTATCACATCTACCGCAGCATAAGCTTGATACTGAGCACTTACCGTATAGGTTAATTCTGGATTTAGGATGGAAACTCTTGGGAAAATGTGTTCTGAATCAAGGTTAAGCTTTTCTTTAGTCTCTTCATTGGTAACCACCGCAAATCCATTCATTTCAGAACCCGTTGCTGCAAGAGTAAGAATGGTATAAATAGGCAAAGCTGATTCTATGGTCTCCTCTCTTTTAAAAAATTTCCAGATGTCCTTTTCTGTTTTGGCTCCCACTGCTATAGCCTTTCCTTCATCAATTACCGAACCTCCTCCAACAGCAAGAATAGCCTCAACTTTGTTCTCCTTTGCTTTTTTAATTCCTTCTCTTGTATGAGAAAGAACAGGATTTGGTTTAACTCCCGAATGTTCCACAAATTCAACTCCTGCATTTTTTAGAGAATTAACTACCTTATCATAAAGACCTATTTTTTTAATTGATTCCCTTCCGTAAACAAAAAGAACTTTTTTAATACCATCTTTTTTCAATATCTCCCCTATCTTCTCTTCTGTATTTTTTCCGAAAATTATTTTTGTTGGCACATAAAATTCAAAATTCTCCATACTTCACCCTCCTCTTTTAGTTTTTTAAAATCTTATTTTTATAATTTAATCATCATTCTTATTTTCTTAAATAAGACTTAAAATAAACTTCATAAAAATTGGTATTATGAAAAAACTTAATACTATTCCGAGGGTGATTGCTGAAAAGGCAAGGTTAGAATTTAAGTCAAACTTAAGAGCTAAAACCCCTGACATAACCATGGAGGGCATCATACTTTCAAGAATGATTACCTTTTGAGGCATTCCTGTAATCTTCAAAAGTGAAGTATAAATAATTGCAAGAACTGCCCCACTTACCATCTTTAAAAATAATGCCAAAAAAGAAGTTGTCAGATTTTTAGAAATGTGGTTTAAACTCAAAGAAAGCCCTAAGGCAAAAAGAATAACAGGTAAAACGGATAGGGAAACAAAATTTAAAAGCTCTATAATAAACAGAGGAAGTTCTATCTTAGAAAAAATTAACCCTGATAAAAGTCCTATAAAAGGTGGAAAGGTAATCAAGGTTTTTATACTTGCCCTCCCTGAAGCAATGAAAACTCCTATACTAAAGACAAGAAGAACTGAACCAAAAGCATCATATAATACAGCTATTTTTAGAGCTTCCTCTCCGAAAAAACTGTAGGTAAAGGGAAAACCTAAAAAGGCTGTATTTCCAAAGGAAGATATTAAAAGAAAGGTCTTAAAATCAACTGGATTAAGTTTTAAAAGCTTCCCCACCATGTAGGCAAGAAAAATAGAAGTAAGAATAATTAACCAGATAGAAAAAGTTAACTTTAAAACTTGAGGATTGAATCCGAGCTCATAACCGCTTTTAAAAGTTAAAAAAGGAAGCGCAAAGTAAATTATGTAATTTATAAAATCCTTAGAAGTTTCTTCCTTAAAAATTCTTAAGTGCTTTAGAATATAAGCTAACAATACAGGTATTAAAATTTTTAACATCTGCGATAAAAACCTTAAGAGAGAACTGATTTCTTTACTTTGTCAAAACCCAGTCTTTCAATAATTGCTCCCAGCCTTTCTCCTTTTATGTTATGCGTTTTATAAAATTTAAGCACCTTTTTAAAAATTTCTTTAACTTCTTTTTCATTTGCATAGGTCAAAAAAGTTGCCAAGCGAGGATGTCTGCCTAATTTTCCCCCTATGTAAATTTTATAGCCTCTAAAACTTTCTGTAATAGCCTGCTCAGGACATATCTTTATACATGCTCCGCATCCAACACATTTTTCTTCTTCAATTACCGGACCAAAGTCTGTAAGAGTGATTGCCTCTTCCTCACAAACCTCAACACAGGAGCCACAAAAAGAACATTTTTTAACATTTACTTCTGGTCTTACCACACCATGTAAAGCAAAATCACAAATATAAATCTGAGAACACGCATTAGGACATTCAGAAAGTCCCACTTTAAATCTGTGATGAGCTTTTAAAGCACCTTTTACCTTATTTTTCAAAAATTCTGTAATTTTTTCCTTCTCCAAAATCTTTTCCAGATCCTTCAAAAGTTTTTCAGATTTTGTTAACGCATTGGGACAGGCATTCAATCCAAAACAACCACTAACTTCATAGCCATTTTCTGCCTGAGACATTTTATCAAGAAGTGCCTTTTTTGCTTCAAGCAGTGCTTCAAGACTAACCTTTTTATATCCCCTTTCAGATAGATACTTTTCTACCTCTTTTCTGACTTTGCTTCTTACAAAAAAAGGGACTTTTTTAAGATATTCCTCTGCCTCTTTCTCCCATTCCATAAATTAAATTTCCTCCTCTTTAAGAATCTCTCCCTTAACACCAATGGTGTAGATTTTAAAAGGTATTTCCTTTTTAGCAATCTTTCTTGCTTCGTTTAAGATATAAACAAGTCCCTTACAACAGGGAACTTCCATAATAGCTACTTCAACACTTTCGAGAGGAACATCTCGTAAAATCTGAGAAAATTTTTCAATATAGCTATCTGCTGGATCAAACTTGGGACACCCTATCATGATTTTTCTATCAGGTAAAAGCTCTGTATGAAGTTTGGGATAAGCTACTGGGACACAATCTGCACATACAAGTAATTTAGCATTTTTTAAAAACGAAGCATTTGGTGGAACGAGCCTTATCTGAACAGGCCAGTGAGTAAGTGCTGAAGTGAGTTCTGTAGCGTCTGTATTTTGAGTATTTTGAGAAGTCCTTTTAAATTCCCGCATCTGATGCGAAGGACAACCACAGGCAAGACCGAGATGTTTCTTAACTGCTTCTTCATCAAATTCTTCAGCCTCTCTTTCTACAATTTTAAGCGCTCCTGTGGGGCACTCTCCTATACAAGCCCCGAGCCCGTCACATAAAATCT
>DAIQAS010000039.1:0-11832 GCA_036781525.1 Thermodesulfobacterium sp.
GTCTTTAAACTTATTCCAGAGATTGTTCAGATTGTTTGAGTAATTCATCCCACGCCCTCAAACTTTCTTCTGCTTCTTTCTCACTCAATTTCTGTATAGCAAAGCCAACGTGAACCAGAACCCAGTCTCCTTCTTTAACGGGTTCTGGTAAAAGATGCAAAGATATTTCAGTCTTTACTCCCTGTGTTTCTGCCACAGCTGTCCATTCATTTTTTATTTCTACGATTTTATAAGGATAAGCAAGACACATCCTTAACCCCCAGTTTTATATGCTTTATATACATGGATTATTCTTTGTAAAGCGGTGATATGAGTAAATATAGCTATAAACAATAGAAGAGGAAGACATACATCAAAAATAAGAGCGATTATTAAAAGAGTTATTCTTTCAAATCTTGTTAATAGTCCAGCTTTACATTCAAATCCCACTCCTTCTGCCCTTGCTCTGGTATAGCTAACCATTAGAGAACCAGTTATGGCTAAAAAACTTAAAACTACTCCATATGAAGAATTCTGGTTTAAAAAATAATAGGTAAAAGCAAGAAAGAGAAAAATTTCTCCGTATCTATCAAGTACTGAGTCTAAGAAAGCCCCGAAAGAAGTAACTTTTTTAGAATATCTTGCAAGTAAACCGTCTATGGCGTCAAACGGCGCAAAAAGAAATAAAAAAATTCCACCAAGAAATAGTTTTCCATATGCAATAAAAAAGGAACTGATTATAAAACCTGCAAGGCAGGTTATAGTAATGGTATTGGGATGAATTCCTAAGGAAGCAAGTATTTTTACTATAGGTAAAAGCAAAGGTTGAGATATATTCCTTACAGTTTCATTAAAAGCTAACTTTGCCATAGAGGTTTCTCTAAAATTCTATATTGTATAGCTTCTGCGATATGCTGTTTTAATATTATCTCAGATTCTTCTAAATCTGCAATAGTTCTGGCAACTTTTAAAATTTTATGTATAGAACGGGCTGAAAAATGAAATTTATTAGCTGCTTTTTCTAAAAATTCTTCAGCTTTAGGCTCTAAGATACAGAATTTTTTAATTTCTTTAGGTTTAAGTCTTGAATTTATTTTTAAAGGGGAACCATATCTTTTTTCTTGAATTTTTCTTGCTTTTATTACTCTTTCTTGAATAGTCTTAGAGTCTAAGGAACTTTTTTCTTTATTTTTCATTAAATCCTTAAATTCTACAGGAGGCACTTCCAAGTGTATATCAATTCTGTCAAGAATTGGACCTGAGAGTTTAGTTCTGTATTTTTTGATCTCCTGAAAGGTACACTGGCATGGCTTGGTAGGATGTCCGTAATAACCACACTTGCAGGGATTCATCGCACAGATAAGCATAAATCTTGCTGGATAGGTGACAGTAAAGCTTGCTCTTGTTATAGTAACCTTTCCATCTTCTAAAGGTTGTCTCAAAGCTTCTATAACATCTTTTCTAAATTCAGGAAATTCATCTAAAAATAAAACTCCGTTGTGAGCAAGACTTATCTCTCCTGGTTTAGGATGTGTTCCTCCGCCAATCATTCCTGCTTCTGAAATTCCAAAATGAGGATTTCTAAAAGGACGATTTAGTATAAAAGGATTTTCAGGAGAAAGAAGTCCGGCAACTGAATAAATTTTGGTTGTTTCTAAAGCTTCTTCATAACTCATTGGAGGAAGAATAGTAGGTATTCTTTGAGCAAGCATAGTTTTTCCTGCACCAGGAGGGCCTATCATTAAAAGATTATGTCCCCCTGCTGCAGCAATTTCAAAAGCCCTTTTAGCTAATTCTTGTCCTAAAACATCTGCAAAGTCTTCCTCATATCTTGGTTTTTCCATATTATCAAATATTTCACCTTTATATTGAGGAATATATTCTCCTCTTAAATAATTTGTAACTTCTCTTAAGTGTTTTACTCCTATAACTTTAAAATCTTTTACTAAGGAAGCTTCTTTAAGATTTTCATAAGGGATAATAATTTCTTCTAAATTTAATTCTTTGGCTTTCATTACAGCAGGAAGAATTCCTCTTGTTCCCTTCACTCTTCCGTCTAAAGCAAGTTCTCCTAAAAATGCTCTTTTGTTTAAAGAAGTTTTAGGGATTATTTCAATTCCTGATAGTAAAGCCACAGCTATAGCAAGGTCAAAACCACTTCCTTCCTTCTTTAAATCTGCTGGAGCAAGATTTATTGTGATTTTTTTCATGGGAAATTGAAATCCTGAATTTTTAAGAGCAGCTCTTATACGCTCTCTACTTTCTTTGATAGAGCTATCTGGCAATCCTACAATAGTTATTCCTGGAAGTCCCGTACCAAAGTCAATCTCAACTTCTACAGGAAAAGCTTCAATTCCTAAGATAGTAAAACTTAAAGTTTTAGATAACATTTTTAATAATAAAAGGGACCATAAGGCTTTTCGCCCTATGGCCCCTTTTATTATTTTCTTTTTTTAATCTTTTTTAAATTATTATCCACCGAGACCAAGTGTTGCCAAGAACTTAGGTATAATAGGATTGGCATAGAGAAGAATTAATGCAATAACAAGTGCATAAATTGTAAGAGACTCAATAAGAGCCAAACCTAAAATCATGGTAACGGTGATTCTACCAGCTACTTCTGGATTTCTTGCAACACCTTCACATGCACCACGAATTCCATGTCCCATTCCAACTCCGCATCCAAGAGCAGCAAAGCCAACTCCAAGTCCAGCAGCAAGGACTATAGCTGAGAAGAAACCAAAACCTGTAACCATTTTACCTGCTTCTTGAGCCAAAACAGGATTAGCAAAAAACAAAGTCACCAAAGCAATTAATCCTAAAGCTACCCAGTTTCTCATAGACCTCCCTCCTTAATAAAATTTTTGTTTTATTCAATTTACCAGGAAGGTTCTTCTCCCCCCTGGTAAAAGTCAAAATTAATGATGTTCTTCAACTGCTCCTGCAAAATAAGCCATACTTAAAGTAATAAAAATCAGCATCTGAACAAAGGAAACCAAAACACCTAAAACCATTACTGGCAGAGGTGCAAAGAATTTACCTGCAAGCATAGTCAAAATTCCTAAAAGGATTTCTTTGGATACTAAATTTCCAAATAAACGGACAGAAAGAGAAATAATTCTTCCGATATGGGCAAAAATTTCAGCAGGAGCCATAAGAGGTATTAACCAAGGAATAGGTCCTAAAAAATCTTTAAAATATTTAATTCCCTTATATCTGAGTCCAAGCAAGTGATAATAAACAATGGTTATCAAAGTAAGACCAAGAGTTACATTTATGTTCGCAGTAGGAGACATAAAGCCAGGAATTAATCCCAAGAGATTACAGATGAGAATATAGAGTGTAAAAAATACAATTAAAGGATATACTAAAGGAACTATATTTGGGCTATGCCCTTCTCCATGAGGAACATTATCCTTAGTGTAATTATAAATAGCTTCTAAGGTAAATTCCCAGAAATTTTGAAATCCTTTAGGGATAAATTCCATCCTTCTTGTTCCTAAAAAAGCAAGAACGATTAAAAGTAAACATACAAAATAACTGTGAACCATATGAGGCGCAAAAATCTTAGCTAAAATTCCATATTTGTCTGCATGTTCATAATAAATCCAGCCAGATGGGATACCAAGTTTTTCCAAAATTAAACACAAAAATAAAATAGGATGCTCCATATCCCTCCCTCCTAAACTATTTCTAATTTTTTAAAATAAAAATTTCTTAACGCTATTAAGATTAGCTGAAAATAAATTAAGGTCAAGCCAATTAGTATAAATATGGGATTCATTTTAAGAATTTTAATAAAAAAGAAAAGAATTATACCTGTTGCAAATAATCTTAGATAAAACTTTCCCATATATAAAAATATTCCCTTTTCAGGAGAAAGTCCTTCCTTAACCAAGTTTATAGTTTTTATACTATCATTTTTTGTGGAACGAAAGTTTAAATAGGCAATAAGAACTCCTGAAAGAAAGGATATAGTGTAGTTTGGATTTTTCCAAATTATAAAAATAAAAATTGCACCAATAGCAGAAAAAAGTAAAAAAGAAATTATTAAATGTCTTATAAAAGTATCAACACTTATTTTTTTAACCATTTTTATCTTTGGAAATCTCTTTCATTCTTCTTCTGCTATACCAAATAAGATTTTTAATTCCTCCTATAGCTCCAAAAATAATAAAAACAGTTGTTATCCAAGGTGAATATTTACCTTTAAAAAGTTTTTCATCTATCAACCATCCTACAATAGCTCCAGCTATAATAGAAGAAACAACAGCAATCCCAATACTAAGACTTTCAACTAAAACACTAAATAAAAATTTAAATGTGCTTTCTTTCTTTTTTTCCAATTTAAGTGTATTTAAATGGTTTTTTTAAAAAAATCAACTATTAAAATTTGATAAAATAAGGCATAGTGTATAATATCATTGAAAAAAAGCGTTTTAATTTCAATTTTTTTAAAATTTTGTTCTCTTACTGTTAAAAAACTCTTTAACCTGTTCTACAAAAGCCTCAATTCTCATTTTAGTTCCTAAGGATTTCTGCCCGTCACATGGAACAGTAAGAGTGGGTATTCTTATTCCTTCGCTTTCTTTTATTTTTTTCAAAATAGCTGCTACCACATTTCCAGGCATGCAGGCAAAGGGAATTACATTTAATATACCCGATGCACCGTGGTTAAGATATTCTACGGCTTTTCCTACAGAAAGAAGAACCTCACCTCCTTCAAATTCGGGATGAACATACCTTTTGGTTAAATTCATCAGCTCTTCTACATCAGTATGGTCAATCATATTAAGCATATCTTCTACAAGATTTATAAAGTTTTTTTCTTCCCATTTTAGATATTGACTTTCTATCACATATCTTAGCACAGTTCTAAAATAGCCTAATTTTTTAGCCCATCTTTTGGAAGTATAATTTATAAAATAAATCCATTCAGTAATAGGAGGAAGCCATACTTCAAGTCCTAAATCCTCCAGAAATCTATACAGATTTTCGTTAGCAAATCTGTTGTTTCTTACATAAATTTCTCCTACAACTCCTACCTTAGGTTTCTCTTCATATCTTACAGCTACATTTTTAAATGCTTCTTTTATTTCTAAAAGAGTATTTAAAAGATCTCCTTTTCTTTCAACGGTTTCTTCTATTTTTTTTAGGGATTCCTTGTAAAGATTCTCTACTTCTTTTTTATCTATGGCATAAGGTCTTGTTTCTCTAAAGAGTTTATCTAAAATATCTATAGCTACAATTCCTCTCCAGGCGATTTTCATAAAAGACTTTCCTAAAATGTCCAGATCTTCGTAAAACTTCATATCTTGTTGTAAAGAATATATAGGCATTTTAATACCGAGATCTTTAAGTAATTTTTTGTGGAATCTGTTATACTGCCCAAATCTACAAGGTCCTCCGCTATCAGGCATAAAAAATATGCTTTTTTCTGGATTGAAATCCGGTGACTTAATAAGTTTTAATAAATCTCCGGTAGTAAGTATTGTGGGGTAGCATTCTTTACCAGAAGTAAATTTTCTTCCCAGCTCTAAGCTTTCTTCATCAGGTTCTGGCAAAACTTGAGCATTTACTCCACAGGCTCTAAAAGCTGCCGCAAGGGCTATTGCATGATCACACATATAAGGAATGTATATAGTGCGATTTTCTGAAGGATGAGCCCTTGTAATTTCAAAAAGCTTGGGAGGTCCATAATATTTAACTTTGTTTTTGATACTATCTACAAATGCCTCAAGTCTTGTAACTACTCCAGCTTCTGCACTATGTTCATCAACCTCAATTTCTATAAAAGGTTTATCGCCCAGTATATCTTCAAAAAAGTGCTCAATAAATGAATCTGGTCCGCAGGAGAAGTTGGTAAAGTATATAGGAAATAAATTGGGAGTTTCTCTTATAAATTGAGCCGCAAGTAAAAATCTCTGCCCATACTCCCAATACATTCCGTCTAAGAAAGAAAGGTCTTTTATTTCCTCAAGAGGAAGCATATCTACAGGAAGTCCCACTAACCCAAGTTTTCTTATTTTATAATGAATTCCCAGGTTTGCTCCTGGATCAAAAGCATTATAAGGTCTTCCAATTATTACTAAGATTATTTGATCTTTAAAGTTCTCAAGGATTTCTTTGCCTCTTCGTTTGAGCCAGTTATGAAAATCTTTTTGAGCCTCTTCTCCTGATTTCCATGCCTTTTTAACTTTTTCTACAGATTCTCCGAGTAAATTGGCTAAGTTTTTAAGTTCTTCATTTAAGATAACGCCTTTTCTTCCAAGATGTAAAACTGGAGTTAAAAGATTTGCTCCAAGTTCTGAAAATTTAATAGAAGCAGGACTTATCCAGGGCACACTCTGCACATAAGGGCAGACTTTTCCTACTTCAAGTTTTGGATGTTCTGGAGGTAGGTCTGTAATTTGCGGTAAAAAAATGTTTTTTACTCCTAATTCTAAGAGAGCATTTACATGTCCTATAGCAATTTTTATTGGGAAACAGGGTTCTGCAGGGGTTAGTTCACAGCCTTTTTTGATAATCTGTTTTGAGGTAGGAGGAGAAATGATTACTTTGTATCCCAGTTCTTGAAAAAAAGTAGCAAAAAGAGGTAGCCATTCATAAAATTGTAAAATTCTTGGTATACCTATAACTTTACTTTCAGAAAAGTCACCTTCTACAGGTTTTACATAAGAAAGTAATTTTTCTTCTCTTTCTAAGGTTAAATTAGGTATATGAGAAGGTGCTTTTCTGTGGTCAAGCTCATACCTTTCACATCTTCCACCGTAATAATAAGGTTTCCCACCATCTATAGTGACCTGATGAATCTCACATTGATTTGGGCATCCCTTACATTCAAAAGCTCTTATACTATAGTTAAGCTTTACAAGATCAAATCCTTTAAATCTGGTTTCTCCTTTAATTTCTTCTTTTGCTAAAAGAGCAGCTCCAATTGCACCAGTTACTTCATGATGAGGCGGAACTATAACTGGTTTCCCAAGGACCTTTTCAAAGGCAGCAACAACTCCCTTGTTAAAAGCAACTGCACCTTGGAAAAAAATCTTGTTTCCTATTTTCCGATCTTCAACAACTTTATTAAGATAATTGTAAACTATAGCATAACAAAGACCTGCTATAAGATCTTCCTTAGGGAGTCCTTGTTGCTGATAATGAAGAAGGTCTGATTGCATAAAAACTGTGCATCTTTCTCCAAGCTTAAGAGGAGCAGTGCTTTTTAAAGCTATTTCTCCAAATTCTTCAATGGGAATTCCTAATTTAACTGCCTGTTCCTGCAGAAAAGATCCGGTTCCGGCAGCACAGGCTTTATTCATGGTAAAATTGGAGATGGTTCCTTTATCAAGATAAATATATTTAGAATCCTGTCCACCTATCTCAAAGATTGTATCTACTTCAGGATCAATAAAAAGGGCACCATAAGCTTGTGCTGTGATTTCGTTTCTTATTACATCGGCTCCTACAAAATCTCCGATCAAGTACCTTCCAGAACCAGTTGCTCCAACACCTTTTACCTTTACCTTAGAAGGAAGCTTATCTCTCAGTTCAATAAGCCCCTTTTTAACACTTTCTAAGGGTTTTCCATGATGAAGCATGTAAACTTTTGCAAGAAGATTTCCGCTTTTATCAATTGCAACAAGCTTTGTACTAACAGATCCTACATCTATACCTAAGTAAACTTCTACTTCATCTTGAGAAATAACAGAATATACCTTCTTTTGATATTCCTTAGCTATTTTTTCAGATAGTTCTAAAGATTCAAAAGGCACAAGCACAGGATGTCTTGGAGGATTAAAAACCCGCTCTTTTAAGTAGGCTCTTAATATTTCAGATCCTTTATATTCAGAAAAGGCCTTCCCTTCAAGACCATAAAGAGCAGCTCCTATAGCTCCCATAATTCTGAAATGTTCAGGTATAATTAATTCCTCATCCTTAAGACCGAAAATATCTTTTACTGCTTTTCTTACTCCTAAGTTTGCAGCCACTCCCCCTTGAAAAATAAGCGGAGGTAAAACCTCTTTTCCTTTAGCAAGATTGCTTTTTAAATTTCTGATGATGGCATAACAAAGCCCTGCAATTATTTCTTCATCCGGAACAGCTGCTTGTTGAAGGTGTATCATATCAGATTTAGCAAAAACTGTGCATCTGCCAGCAATTCTCGGAATATTTTTAGCTTTTAGAGCGGCATGAGAAAACTCTTCTATGGTATATCCGAGTCTTGCTGCCTGCTGTTCTAAAAAAGAACCTGTCCCTGCTGCGCAAAGAGTATTAAGGGCAAAATCTTCAATTTCTGGAATTCCTCTTTCATGAGTGATAAAGATTAGTTTGGAATCCTCACCACCTATATCTATGATGGTTTTAACCTGTGGATAGAAAAAAGTTGCAGCTTTAGCATGAGCCATTACTTCATTAATGAAAGCACATCCGAGTATTTGAGAAATAGTTTTTCCTGCTGTTCCTGTGCAGGTTATTCCAGAAAGTTCGTAATTAAATTCTTTCTCTACCAAAGATAAAAATTTTTCTGCAGTTTCAATTGGTTGTCCGTGGGTTTTTTCATATCGCCAAAATAGAATATTTTTATTTTCATCAAGAACAACAATTTTTGCTGTTCCTGAACCTACATCAAGACCTACATACTTCATAGATTAACTCCTGTGAAAAAAGCAAAAATTGGTATTTATAATTAAATTTAATTAAAATGAAAAAAAAATTCAAGATAAAACAAGAAAAAAGGAATACTTGGCAAAAAAGTTATTTAATTTTATATTTTTAAACTTATGCAGGCGGTTTTAAAGATTGAAAAAATTATTTTTGGTGGCAACGGGCTTGCTCGTTTGCCAGATGGTAAAGTGGTCTTTATTCCTTATGTAGCCCCGGAAGAAATTTTACAGACAAAAATAGTTAAAGATTATGGAGATTATGCTGAAGCAGAGATAGAAAAAATTTTAGAAGCCTCTCCTTATAGAAGAGAAGCACCTTGTCCTTATTACGGAATTTGTGGAGGCTGTCAACTTCAACATATTTCTTATCCTTTTCAGGTAAAAATTAAGGAAGACATACTTTTTGATACCTTTAAGAGACTTGGCTGGAAGGAAGAAATTCCTTTAGAGACAATTGTTCCTTCTCCTAAAGAATTTGGCTACAGAAATCGTTTGAGATTCCATGTAGAAAATAACAATTTTAAAATGGGTTTTGTTAAAAGAAAAACCCATGAAGTTTTAAGAATTGAAAAATGTTTGTTGGGTGATGAAATACTTAATAATGTTCTTTCAGAACTTTATAAAAGCGCTTCCTGGATAAAGCTTTCTTATTACAGTAAAAGAATAAAAATTGAGACCTCACCAGAAGAAAAAAAAGTTACTTTAATTTTCTGGACAGCTTTAGAACCTCAGGAAGATGATATAAAAGACTTGCTTGAAATTAAAGATTTGAAAGCAGTTTTTTACTGGATGAAGGGAAGGCGTCCAGAGGGACCATTTCCAGAGAGCAGTTCTTATGGAGGAAGAAGGGTTTTTAAAAATATAGATGGGCTTTATTATTATGTTCAACCAGGGGTTTTTGTTCAGGCAAATTGGGATATTAACCTTGCTATTATGAAAACCATAAGAAGCTGGGATCTTTCTTTTGATAAAGTTCTTGATCTTCATGCAGGTATGGGAAATTTTTTATTTCCATTTTTATCTCAAAAGGAAGGAAAAAAGTTCCTGGGGGTAGACACAGATCTCAGGGCAATTGAAGACGGAATTTATACCGCAGAAAAAGCAGGAATTAACGGAAGATTTGATTTAAGAAATATGAGTGCTATGGAAGCGCTTTATGAAGCTGTTAAATTGGGGGAAGAATATGATTTGGTTCTTCTTGATCCGCCAAGAGGAGGATGTAAAGAATTGATGAGGCTCCTTCCTGAGGTTGCTAAAAAGTATGTAATATATATTTCCTGTGATGCTCCTACTCTGGTAAGGGATTTGTTAATTTTCAAAAAGCTCAATTACAAACTTGTTAGGCTTGGTCTTTTTGACATGTTTCCTCAGACATATCATTTTGAGGTAGTTGCTCTTTTGGAAAAGATAGATTAAGTTTTTTCCCCAATGACCAGAGAAGTTGCCTGCAGAAACCTTTAATAATTTTTACTTCTCTGGAAGTAAGCTCAAGTTTTGAAAGAAACCTTTTTATATTGGTAAACCATAGGATTTTATTATCATGTGGTATGTAATCAATCGCTTCTAAGGTTTTTTCGATTATAGCATACATGATATCTAATTCTTCACGAGTTGCAAGTTGGGGCTTAGGAATTCTGGGTACACTTGCTGATTGAAAGATTTCATAAAGGATTACTACCACCGCTTGAGCTACATTTAAAGAGGCATTTTCAGTTGTGGGAATGGTAATAACACTATCGCAATAGGATAATTCTTCATTTGAAAGCCCGAATCTTTCATTTCCAAAAAGAATGGCAACCTTATTGTTAATAGAAAGTTCACAAATGTAAGGAGCAAGTTCTTTGGGAGTATAATAAACCAGTCTGTGTTTTCCGAGTCTTCCTGTAGTTCCGACTACATAGTTAAAAGGTTTTAAGGCAGAGCCTAAGTCATTGTAAATCTTCATCTTCTCCAGAATGGGAATACCGGATTTAGTAGCCATTGCCCTCATTTTCTCTTCTTCCAAGGTTTCAGGGTTGACCAAAATAAGTTCAGAGATTCCAAAGTTTGCACAGGCTCTTGCTGCAGAGCCTATATTTTCGCTATACATAGGATTAACAAGAACAACAGCTATATTGGATAGATTTGCTTTTATAGGTTCAGCAACCGGACGAACTTGCATTTTAATCTATTCTATTATACCTCTAATCTTTTTCAATATAAACTTTAGAATCATTCTAAACTATGCCACTTTCGAAGTGGTAGAAGTTAAAAAGGGAAGGGTTGACATAATTTTATGAAGGTAATTTAATAATAGTATTAGAAGATCAAAGGGAGGAGAAAAAAAATGAGTGTAGAACTCCCTGAAATACCTATAAATTATAAAGAAGATTTACATAATCTGGAATACCTTAACGAGGCAGATTTAATTTTATTTATGGCAGGAAATCAATTTATGGTAATGGAGGAGCTTCTTAATGCTTTTCAAAAGAAATATCCAGAGATTAAAAAAATATTTTATGAGACTCTTCCTCCTGGACTTGAGCTTAAACAAATTCTTGCAGGTGGTGCCCGTTTTGGAGATATGGAAATAAGAGTAATACCGGATATTTACACAGCAGTTAGTGAGTCTGCAATGCAGGAACTGGTAAAAAGAGGACTTGTTAAAGAGTATTTTGTTTATCTCCATAATAGAATTGTATTAATGGTTCCGAAAGGTAATCCAGCAGGAATAAAAGGTGTTAAAGATCTTGCAAGAGACGATGTTAGAATTTCGCAACCAGGACCTCTTGAGGATATAACTCGTTATATTGTGGAAATGTATAAAGAGGCTGGTGGAGAAGAACTTGTGCACAGAATTATGGAAGAAAAAAGGGCAGAGGGAACAACTATATTTACTCTTGTTCACCACAGAGAAACACCCTTGAGGATTGTAAAAGGCACAGTTGATGTAGGACCCGTATGGGCAACCGAAGTAATACATGCTCAAAAACAGGGATTACCTGTTGAAATGGTAGAAGTAGGAGAAGATCTAGATCAAAGAGATAAGGTAAATTACTATATAGCAGCCCTTACAAACGCTCCTCATCCTGAAGCAGCTAAAAAATTCTTAGACTTTATAAAAACACAGGAAGCTCAAGGCATTTATGCCAAATATGGGTTTGTGCCTCATAGATAAAAATATAAAAATATTAAAATTGTTTTTACTTATCAC
>DAIQAS010000040.1:0-1338 GCA_036781525.1 Thermodesulfobacterium sp.
AAATACCTTATGTAATTGTTGATTTAAACCCAAATACTGTAAAAACTTTTAAAAAGAAAGGAGAACCTATCTTTTTTGGAGATGCAACAAATATTGAAGTATTGAAAAAATTGGGCATCCATAATGCTAAAGCTTTGGTTATAGTTATAGGAGACAGTATCTCTGCCAGAAAAATCACGCTACTTGCCAGAAAAGAAAATCCCGATTTATACATTATAGTAAGAACCCGTTTTGTAGCAGAAATTGAGGATTTTGTAAAATTAGGAGCGAATGAAGTGATA
Organism: Thermodesulfobacterium sp.; assembly: GCA_036781525.1. Lineage (GTDB taxonomy): Bacteria > Desulfobacterota > Thermodesulfobacteria > Thermodesulfobacteriales > Thermodesulfobacteriaceae > Thermodesulfobacterium. Next base: position 282 of record DAIQAS010000040.1, read on the forward strand.
CCCGAAGAATTTGAAGCTTCTATAGAAATATTTGCCAAGGTTCTTCATTATTACAAGGTGCCAAGAAATGTGATTTTTGACCTTTTAGAAAATGTTCGCAAAAACCATTACAAAGCCTTCAGAACCCCTGATAAACCAATCTTAGGAAGTATTGAAGATCTTGAGTTTCTAAAAACTATCGCTACGGAAACCTATTTGGTCAAAAAAGATAGTCCCCTAATCGGTTTGAGCTTAAAATCCCTTGATCTTAGATCTAAAACCGGAGCTACAATTATAGCTATAAAAAGAAATGAAGAATTTATAGTAAATCCGCAGCCTGAACTTACCTTTAAAGAAGGGGATATTTTGGTAATTATAGGAAATGAAACTCAGTTAAACAAAGCCCTTGCTTTTCTTGAGGATCCAATTTCTCCTTTACTAAAAGCTATTTTGAAGTAAAATTTAATTTTAGAAACCAGATGGATAAGCTTTCTTTTTTAAAAACTTCAAAACTTAAAAAAGAATATCAAAATCTATTTTCTTCTTTAAATCATCTTAAGAGTGCACTAAAAGAAGAAAAAGCAGAAATGGTGCCTGAACTGTTTAATCAATTTTTGTCTTCCTTGAAAACTTGTTTTGAAAAAGAAGAAAAGCTGATGGAGGAATTTAAATACTCAGATATTATAGATCACAAGAAAGAACATGATCTGCTTCAAAAAAAATTGGAATATTTTTTTCTTACAAAAGAATCGAAAGAAAAGCTTTTAAACTACGAGTTGATAGAAATCTTAGAAGAAATCCTAATAGATCATATTATCAAGTTTGATAAACCTTTTAATTTTTATCTGACAACAAAAATAGACACCTATACAGAATTTTTATCTAAAAATACCTTTCTTGATAAACTGCAGGATTTTATTGAAAAAGAAGGCACTTCAAAGGATATAACTCTTGTTCTTATTGAAATAGAAGAATTTCACCTTCTTTCTTTAACTCTGGGAAGTCACATAGGTGAACTACTATTAAAAGACTTTTCAGTGTTTTTGAAAAACTACTTTGATCTACCAAATATTATTTT
>DAIQAS010000040.1:1348-11793 GCA_036781525.1 Thermodesulfobacterium sp.
TAAAGATAAAGAAAATAAAATTTTGGTAGCCTTAATTGGTTTTTCTTTTCTTGAAATTTTAAGTTTTCTTGAGGAGTTAGTAGAAAAAATTAAGGCTTACAAATTTAAAACCAAAGATCAAATTATTACTCTAAACACCTCTATAGGAGTAGCTCTCTATCCACAGGATGGAGAAAATGCATTTGAATTATTAAAATCTGCCGAAATTGCTCTTCAAATAGCAAAAAAAGAAGGAAAAAATAAATGGGTATTTTTTGATTCCAAATACCTAAAAGAACTGGAAAAATTAAATAAAATAAAAGCACTTTTAGAATGGGCTATAAGTGAACATCGCATAATCCCTTATATTCAGCCAATATTTGATGCAAAAGATAGAAATATTATTGGTGGAGAGGTTTTAATAAGAGTTCTTGACGAAAAGAATAATGTAATTTGTGCAGGAACTTTTATAAATTATGCCTATGAACTCGGCTATATAGAGGAATTAGAATCTCTTCTTACCGAAAAAATCACTACAAAAGAATTTTTAGAACTTTTTAAGAATAAATATATTTTCATAAACAAAAGTGTAACAACCTATGATAAAGCACGCTTTTTATCAGAAGAATTTAGACTCTGGAAGGATTTAACAAAAGAATTTGAAGTATCCTGTATATTTGAAATTACTGAATCTTCTATACTTGAATTTCTGGATGTCTTTCAAATACTTTCTTCAGAAATATTTACAGAAAAGACTGGAATTGCAATAGATGACTTTGGCTCTGGATATGCTTCTTTTACTTCTCTAATTAAGATTGACCCTAAATTTTTAAAAATTGACGGAAGCCTTATTCGTGAAATTGGTAAATCTAAGAAGTGTTATACCATAGTTAAGGGTATTGTATCTTTGGCAAAGGAGCTTAACATAAAAACTATAGCTGAATTTGTTGAAAATGAAAAAGAGGCTGAGCTTTTAAAAAGCATTGGAGTGGATTTTTTCCAGAGTTTTTATTTTTGTAAACCCCTTTCTGTAGAAGAGTTTAAAAAACATATCTCTTGACAAAAAGGTAAAGGAAGGTTATTTTTAAATAAATTTAATTAAGGGGCCGTAGCTCAGAGGGAGAGCGCGTGAATGGCATTCACGAGGTCGTGGGTTCAAGTCCCACCGGCTCCACCACTTATTAAACTATGTCTCAGGATAAAGTAGTAAATTTAGACCAAAAAATTAAGGCTACTCCAAGGACCTCTGTTTCTCCCATCAATGAACTTGCCCTCAGAACAACAAAAGAAATAGTTATAAAATTTATAGAAATGGGAAGATGCTCTCCTGCAACCTTTGAAGAAATATTTACTCAGGTTTTTTCTGTAGTCAAAAAAGCCTTAGATAAAGATTAATGTATCTTCTTGCCATCCATGGTAGCCCCAGAAAAAATGGAAATACAGAAATACTCTTAGACCAATTTCTCAAAGGTATTAATCAAGATACTATTTCTTTTGAAAAAATAAGACTTTCTGAATTAAAATATCAGCCCTGTATAGAATGTGGCGAATGTGAAACTAAAGGAGAGTGCGTTTTAGAAGATGACTTTAAAGAACTTTATTCCAAAATTCTAAAAGCTGATTTTATCGTTGTTGCAACTCCTATATTCTTTTACAGCCACACCTCTTATGTTCATGCTTTTTTTGAAAGATTTCAAGCCTTCTGGGCAAGAAAATATATTTTAAAACTTCCTCATCCTTCAAATAAAAACCCAAAGGGAATACTTCTCAGTCTCGGAGGGACAAAAGGAAAAAAACTTTTTGAATGTGTCGTAAGAAGCTTTAAATATGTGCTTGATACAATTTACGGAGTTTATTTAGGCGGGCTTTTTTTCAGAAGTATTGATAAAAAAGGCGACATATTAAATTATCCAGAATATTTAGAACTTGCAAGGCTCACAGGTTCCAAACTCTCAACCCTTTCAGAAAAAGAGATTTTAGAATCTCCTGAAAAATTAAATCTTGACAGAAGCCCTACTCCTTAGACTTTGCCATACCTTTCAAAAAGCTCTTTATACTTTTTTGCTCTTTCTTCAATATTATCAGCCTTCCAGATATCACTTATAACAGCTATCATATCTGCACAAAGTTTAATTAATTCCTCAGCTTTTTCTAAGGTTATGCCGCCTATAGCACATACAGGAATTCTTAAAATCTTTTTTGCCTCTAAAAGAATTTTTTTGTCAACTATTTTTGCAGATGGTTTTGTAGGTGATGGAAAAAAGCTTCCAAAGGCTACATAACTTGCTCCGAAAAGCTCCATCTCTTTTGCCTTTTTAAGATCTCCGTAACAAGATATCCCTATTATCTTATTCTTTAAAATTTCACGCGCATACTTAATATCAGGATCTTCCTCACCAAGGTGTACTCCGTCAGCATCTGATTTCAAAGCAAGCTCAACCCTATCATTAACGATAAAAGTTGCCTCATATTTGTGACAAAGCTCTTTTAATTTCCTGGCATAGGGAAGTAAAAATTCATCAGAACTATTTTTATCCCTCAGTTGAACAATTCTTGCTCCACCTTTTAAAGCGGCTTCAACTTTTTCTAAAATTTGATTATCCTCATAAGGAGTTAATTTTTCATCTGTTATCACATAAAGACCCGAAAGTTTTTTCTTAAGTTCTATCAATGATATTTACCCCAGGTAATTTTTCTTTTACAAACTCTTTTGCCCATTCATAAAAGTCTTGAGAATAGGGTGAAACATTATTTTTCTCTAAGGTCTTTCCCGGTACATATTTCTGAAATGCAATAAATTTAAAATCTTTTAAATAAGGAAGCATTTCTCCTAAATCTTCTTGAGAAACAAGAGGAGGATAAAAGGTAATTCTTATTTCCACTTTTTCAGATTTTGAAGCTGCTATTTCAAGGGTTTTGGCAACCTTTTTGAAATCTCCTCCTATTTCATGGTATCTTTTGGGTGAGGTTTTAAAATCAAGGGCTAAAAAATCAAGAATTTCCATTTCAAAAAGGGCTTTTATCAGTTCAGGATTTGAGCCATTAGTGTCAAGTTTAACAGGAAGTCCCACCTGATAATAAATTTTTTCTATTAAACTAATAAGCCTTCTTCCCCAGAGGGTAGGCTCACCTCCTGTAATAACAACCCCTTTTATAAAGTTTTTCCTTCTCAAAAGCTCCTGCAAAATAGTTTCTTCAGGAATATCCTCAAGTTTTTTATATTCTTCAGGCAAAACAAGTTCTATATTATAGCAATAAGGACAACGAAAATTGCAAAGATAGGTGTAAATTACTGAGGCAATTTTTCCTGGATAATCTATTAAACTTGTTCCGCGAAAACCCTTTATCATTTGTTAAAACTCAATACTTTTATTCCCTCTATTATCATATAAAAGGCAAGCGCTATTAAAATAAACCCGATCAGGGTTATAATGTTTAGCTCAAATTTTCCTAAGGTAATATAAATAAGGGCTGAAAGGGTGGTTAAAATCATAAAAACCGTGGGAATTAAAATAAAAATATATCTACCTGTTTTAATATTTCTTGCCCATACATAAATGGTTAGTAGAACAAGGGCTGCAAGAAGTTGATTGGTTGATCCAAAAAGTGGCCATATCATTTTCCAGGCAGGAATAACCTTTCCGTCTGGTGCATAAAATTTTATGTGAAGTAAAATAACAGGTAATATCAAGGATGCAAATGTGGCTAAAATCCTTGTTTTTAAACCTGATACTGAAATATTAAAAAGTTCTTGCAAAACATAGCGAGAAATTCTTGTTGCTGTATCAAGAGTGGTTAAAATAAAAGCTGAAATTACAAGATAACCCCAGATTAAACCAAAATCAGGGGGAAGTTTAAACAAAGTTACAAATTGAGAAACTCCTGATGAGAAAATTTCAGTTGGAAGTTTGGAATTTTTTATTAAATCTTTTGAAAGTATCATAACCGTTGAAAGGGCAATTATAGCTAATATCCCTTCAAGGATCATTGCTCCATAACCTACAAATTTTGCATTTTTTGAGCTATCAAGTTGCTTAGAAGTTGTTCCAGAAGAAACCAGTGCATGAAAACCAGATACCGCCCCACAGGCAATAGTTATAAAAACAAAAGGAAAAAGCGGCCCTATATCAGAATTGAAAGAAACAAAGGCAGGATAAGAAATTTTATAATTTCCAAAAAATATTCCAAAAATTCCTATAACTAAAATTGAATAAAGAAGAAAACTTGAAAGATAGTCTCTTGGCTGAAGTAAAATCCATACGGGCAAAATTGAAGCAAAAAAGCAGTAAATTATTAAAATCCAGATCCAGGCTTCTCTTGAAAAAGAAATAACGCTTTTTTCCAGACTAAAACCTATGACTACCCCGATAAGAATGAGAGAAAAAATTGTGGCAAACGGTAAATTTATTTTAAACCTATAAAGAATTAAACCCAAAAGAAGTGCAATTAAAATATAGCCAACATTCACCTGAGCAACAGAAGGTTCTTTAGCAAAGGTTGTTGCAGCAAGATCTGCAAAAACAGTAATTATGTAAACAAGAGCAAACCATATAAAGAGTAAAAAGACTTTATAAACCCTTTTCCCCATGTAATTTTTGGCAATCTCCCCTATGCTTTTTCCTCTATTTCTGATTGAAGCAACAAGAGCTGAAAAGTCATGCAACCCCCCAACAAAAATCGTTCCTACAACAATCCACAATATCCCTGGCAACCATCCATAGGCAATACCAGCAATGATAGGTCCTACAATAGGTCCTGCTCCAGCAATGGAAGAAAAATGATGACCAAGAAGAATAAATTTGTTTGTAGGAACAAAATCTACTCCATCAAAGTTGGTCTTTGAAGGAACTTCTTCATTTTCTTTTAAAGAATAATTTTTTTCCATAAATCTTCCGTAGAACCTGTATCCTATCCAAAAAAGAACTAAAGTTAGTGCTAGTAAAATTTTTAGCATGTTTTTTATACTTCTACATTAAAAATCTTTCTTGCAAGAATTCCTATAACAAAAGAGAGAATAGCTACACTTAAGCTTACAAAAAACATCTCAAGAAAAAAGCGAATAAAGGATCTTTCCTGCACTACACTTACAAAAAAGGTAAAAATTAAAATAATCATTAATGCACCAAATAGGGCAAAAAGCAGGGCAACTGCATAGTGAGAAAAGATAAAATAAGGAAAAACAAGGATTATTACGGTAAAAATATAGGCTATCCCGGTATAAAGAGCTGCCTTTAAAGGAGATTTTTCCTCTCCTTCTGATCTGGTAGAGAGATATTCAGAAGCAGCCATAGAAAGGGCTGCAGAAACACCTATGATAAAGGCTGTAATTCCTATAATTTTGGTATTCTGCAAAGCAAAAGTAAGACCTGCAAGAGCACCTGTTAGCTCAACAAGGGCATCGTTTAATCCAAGAACCATAGAACCTATATAATTAAGTCTTTCCTCATCAAGCAGAGAAGCAAGCTCTTTTTCATGCTCTTCTTCCTCATGCAAAATCTTTTCTGCCTCCGGAATCTTTCCAACCAAAGCCGAATAGTTTTCCTCTGCCCTTCTTTCATTTCTCTCCATAAGTTTTATAGCAAAAGTGAAACTAAAAAGCCATGCAATAAAAAGATAAAAAAGAGCCTTTATGCGGCTAGGCTTGAATTCCTTTCCTGTATACTTAGCCCATATACTTGCGTGTTTTTTCTCTTCTTTTGCTATTTTTAAAAGTGTTTCTCTGTTTTTATCTTTAACAAATCTTGCAAGCTTTGTATATACATATTCTTCTGTGATTTCTGTTTTTTGAAAATTTTCAATAATTTTAAGAAGATGGGAATCTTTTAAAGATTTTTCGACTTTCATTAGAGGTATTATTATTTAACTTTTTTTGAAAAAGACAAGTAATATAATTGAAATTCCCCCTCCTTTTAAAAGGAGGGGGAAATGAGTTTTATTTTAGAAGTTATAGAAAGCTGATAAAGTGAATCTGTTAGCGGTATCCACCCATTCATCACGTTCGGTTTCTATGTGAAAGACCTCTGCTCCGATTTTTACATGGTCAGTGAGCTTATACCATACATTGGCAAAATATTGAGTGTTCTTGGTAAACTGACGATCATTTAAAGCCTCTGGACCTATCTGACCTTTAAGTATTTCACTATCATTAGGATCGTCAAATCCTGCTCCTATAGCAATAGACCAGCGAGGACTGATATTCCACACCAGATCAGCCCACATTCCGTATGCCTCAATAGGCTCACCATAGGCATTAACTCCGAGATCATACCTTAAGAACTCATCATCAATCCCTCTTCCTGTCCAGGCTTCTCCTTTAAACTGGAATTTTTGATTAAAAAGTTCAAAATTAAGCTTCCACTCTCCTACAACAAGCCAGCGGTCAACATCACTTTCTGTAAAGTATTCTCTTGGGAAAGAGGCATCTTCATCAGCTTCAACAGCTTCATGCTTATAACCACCGCCAAGGGCAAGCATACTGCCTTTGCCAAAAATTTTGTTTAAAACCCCATCTTTATACTGAATTCTTGCAAGAACCCAGGGCATGCGCTCTTCAGATCCTGTAGAAATTCTTCTGTGCATCATAAGTGAGCCAAGAATTTCCCAGTTTTCAAAAACTTTTTGTCTTATGGTTAACTGAGGAACTCTCCACCAGAGGTTTCCTGCAGCAGTCATAATTCCGAATTCAATGGTTGAAGGATTCAACTGGGCAACAGGAATCCAGTCCTGTCCAGCACGCACACTGGTTCTCGTTTTCTTATTGTATATATCCACATAGGCAAGCCTTATTCTGGGGATGATGTTGTTTCCTGCATTGGTTCCATAAAAATCTATTTCTGTATGCCCCTTTATTACCCAATCTCCACTTCTATGATAAACAAGTGCTCCAAATCTGGTATCTCTTGGATTAAAGTTAGTTGAATCATTTTGATAATTGGTAACTTTTGCAATGTTCCAAGCTGTTCCATTCCAACTTGCGCTGTACCTATTTTTTACCGCTCCAACAAAGTCATTATACTTTTCAATGCGTGCTGTATCATAGTGATAATCCATTTTTACCCTTCCATAAAGCTGCCACTCAAGACCAGGCTTTCCAAAAACAGGCTTTGATTCCTTGGCTACAAACTGAGGAGTGAGTTTTTCAGTCTTTGTCTCAACCTGCTGAAGTTTTCCCTGCAAAGTCTCTATCAAAGCCTGCATGGAAGCCATTTGCTGTTGCATAACCGCCATCTGCTGTTTTAGAGACTCTATCTGAGCTTTAAGCTCCTCCGGAGTTTCCTCTGCTAAAGAAGTCTTTACAAATACACCCCCAAATATCAAAGCTGGAAGCAACACCTTGGCAATCTTTTTCCTCTTCATACCACCACCTCCTTTTAAAAAGGTTTATTCATTCAAGCTTACATAAAATTTATCTCTGGCAAATTATTTAGGAATTTTTTCACAATTTAACCATTTAAAACTATAGTGCTTTTAATACTTTTGCTCTGAATTTAAAGGTTTTTAAAATCTTTAGTCTTAAAGTTTAGATTTCTTTATTAAGATTTTTTTCACAAAAAAGAGCTTTCTTTATCTTAAAAAGGGGATTGATTTCTTTAAATGAAGAACTAATTTTCATAATATGCACTTTATAAGAAAACCAGCAGAATTTAGATTAAAGGCAGAGATAGAGCCAAGGGGAGATCAACCCAAGGCTATAGAGGAATTAGTAAGTGGTATTAAAAAGGGGATAAAGCATCAAGTTTTGCTCGGTGTTACCGGTTCCGGGAAAACTTTTACCATGGCTAATGTGATTGCAAGAGTTGGTAAGCCCACCCTTATTATTGCTCCAAACAAAACTCTTGCAGGTCAGCTCTACAACGAATTTAAAAAGCTTTTTCCTGAAAATGCAGTGGAATACTTTGTTTCTTACTATGACTACTATCAACCTGAAGCCTATGTTCCCATAACTGATACCTACATTGAAAAAGACGCCTCCATAAATGACTTTATAGATAGACTCAGGCATTCAGCAACCTCTGCAGTTCTTTCAAGAAGAGATGTAATAGTTGTTGCAAGTGTTTCCTGTATTTATGGTCTTGGTTCTCCTGAAGAATACTTTCAAAAGCATCTTTATTTAAGAGTAGGGGAAAAAATAAGGAGAGATGAACTGCTTAGAGCTCTTGTTACTATGCATTATGAAAGAACTGAAATGGACTTTACCCGTGCTACATTCAGGGTAAGGGGAGATGTAATTGAGATTTTTCCTTCAAATGAAGAAAAAAGAGCGGTAAGGGTGGTACTCTGGGGAAATGAAATAGAAGAGATCAAAATAATAGATCCTTTTAGAGGTAAGGTCCTTGGAAAGGTAAACAGTGTGGTTATTTTCCCTGCAAGTCATTATGTTACCTCAGAAGATAGACTGAAATGGGCTATAGAGGAAATCAAAAAAGAGCTCAAAGAACGAGTTGAATATTTTAAGAGCAAAGGACTTTATCTTTTTGCAGAAAGACTTGAAAAAAGAACCCTTTATGATCTGGAGCTTTTAGAGGAAGTCGGCTACTGTAAGGGAATTGAAAATTACAGCAGATATTTGGATGGGAGAAAGCCGGGTGAGCCTCCCTACACCCTTTTAGATTATTTTCCAGATGATTTTCTACTTTTTATAGATGAAAGCCATATAACCATTCCCCAATTAAGGGGTATGTATAGAGGAGACAGAAGCAGAAAGGAAACCCTTGTGGAATACGGATTTAGACTCCCCTCTGCACTTGATAATCGTCCTCTTACTTTTGAAGAATTTGAAGAAAGGGTAAATCAGGTTATCTATGTTTCTGCAACCCCTGGAGATTATGAAATAGAAAAGTCCGAAGGAAGAATTATAGAGCAGATTATTCGTCCAACAGGTCTTCTTGATCCCAAAGTAGAGATAAGACCCTCTGAAAATCAGGTTGAGGACCTTTATTTTGAAATAAAAAAACGGGTCTCTGCAAACGAAAGGGTTCTTGTCTGCACTCTTACCAAAAGACTTGCAGAAGAACTTACAGACTATTACAAAGAGCTCGGGATAAAAGCCTGTTACATGCATTCAGATCTAAAAACCTTAGAAAGGGCAAGAATTATAAGGGATTTGAGAAAAGGGGTTTATGATGTCCTTATAGGAATCAACCTTCTAAGAGAGGGTCTTGACCTTCCTGAGGTATCACTAATAGCTATACTTGATGCGGATAAGGAAGGTTTTTTAAGGTCCGAAAGAAGTCTTATACAGATGATAGGAAGAGCGGCAAGAAATGTTAACGGGACAGCCATTCTTTATGCCCAAACCATAACCTCTGCAATAAAAAGGGCTGTTGAGGAGACAGAAAGAAGAAGAAAAATTCAGGAAGAATACAACAAAAAACATGGAATTACTCCGAAAAGTGTGGTAAAATCCTTAGATGATCCTCTTATGAAAATGGTTGAAGCTGACTTTGTGGATCTTGAAAAAGTTATTGAGATTACTGAAACCTTTGAAAGTTTAGAAGCTTTAAGAGCCGAAATTGAAAGGGTAGAAAAAGAGATGAAAGAGGCTGCCAAAAATTACGAATTTGAGAAAGCTGCTATTTTAAGAGACCGTTTATTCTCTTTAAAACAACTTGCTCTGCAGTGGAGCTAATTTTTTAATCCATGCCAAAACTTCCAAAGACCAACCCAAGAGCAGTTGCCTTAAAAATTCTTATACGCTGGGAAAAAGGAAAACCTCTTTTAGACGAAATTCTCTCTCAGGTCCTAACCAAAAGCGTTCTGCCTGATGAAAGAGATAGAGCCCTTGTCGGAGAACTGGTAAATGGTGTGGTAAGACATCTTTATTATATAGATTTTGTTATTTCCCGTTTTTCTGAGCATCCCCTTGAGAAAATGGATCCCGAGGTAAGAAATATTCTACGCTTAGGGACTTATCAAATTCTTTATACAAGAGCACCGGAAAGGGTTGCTCTTGCAGAGTCTTTAAAAATTCTTTCTCACAGAAAAAGAGGAGAGTGGATAAAAGGACTTGTTAATGCAATTTTACATAAAATTGCAGAAAATAAAAACAATCTGCCAGAGCCTCCGGATTTTAACCCAGTTTTTTATTTGTCCATAAAGTATTCTTTCCCCGAATGGTTAGTAAAAAGATGGCTTGATAGATTCGGTTTTGATGAAACAGAAAAACTCCTTTTAGCAAGTAATGAAAGACCCCCTCTTGTCATAAGGGTGAATACTTTAAAGGTTACAAGAGACAACTTTTTAACCTTTTTACAAAAAGAAGAAGTTCCCTTAGCCAAAGCCTGTCCTTACAGCCCTGCAGGAATTATTTTAGATGGTTTTAGAGGGAAAGTCACAGAATTAAAAGCCTATCATTTTGGATGGATAAGTGTTCAGGATTCCGCAAGTCAGCTTGTTACCTTTCTCTTAAATCCAAAACCCGGGGAGAAAATTCTTGATGCCTGTGCAGGAGTTGGAGGAAAAACCAC
>DAIQAS010000041.1:0-11481 GCA_036781525.1 Thermodesulfobacterium sp.
GGTAAGCATCCTGAAAAGGGATTTATTTTGTAGGTTTTATAAACATTCATGAGTTCCTTATTAAGAGTTTGAGGGTCATCTTTGTATTTTTCTCTTAATCTCTGAATAACAGGCTGAATTTCCTGCATTCTTTTCATACTTTTGTAACTTATGTGATTTAGAGGGAAGAAAAGAATTCTTAACAATATGGTTACAAAAATAATATCCCAGCCGAAATTACCTGTAAATTGATGACTTAATTTAAGCACATAAAGAAGAGGCTTTGCTATAAAATCAAAGATTCCAAAATAAAGGGCTTTACCTAAAAGAGGATATTCCTTTTCCATCTCCTCTATTTTCTTGGGTCCCATGTAAAGCTTAAATTTATAAGTTAGCTCTTCTCCGGGTTTAAGTTCAAAAGGAGGTAGCCAGAGAATAAATTCCTGAGTATTTTTGTCTATATTTCTGAAGGTGGCCTTATAGGTTGCATTATCAATATTCTGAGGAATTAACGCTACCATAAAATAAGCATCTTCATATCCGATATATTTTAAAAACCCAACATACTCCTCTATATCTTTTTTTACCTTTACTTCATTTAAATGATCCGTATAGTAAAAGGGACCTTTAAACACATACTTTGTTCCGTCTGAAAAAGGAGAAAAAACACCTCTTAAAAGAATCCGATCTTTAATTACTTCTTCACCTTTATTTAAAACTTTGAAATAGAAATCAATAAAATAAGAATCCCTTTTAAAGATAAAATCCTTTTCTAAAACTAAGTTTTTGTAGGTACTTATAAAATTAAGATTTTGGGAGGTCGCATTTTCAAGAGAGAAACTATCTTTTTCCGGTCCTTTATAATTTATTATACCTACTTCAGGAGCCCCTGCGAAGTAAACTTCCAAGGGAAGTGATTCAGAAGGGGAAGACACAAGCTCAATGGGATTTTTTTTGTTTTTTTCTTTAAAGTAAGTTTTTAGTTGGAACTTATTAAATCTTGCACCTAAGGAGGTTATTTCTGCTTCAAACTTTGGAGAACTTAGAGTATAGGTTTTTATATTATCAGCTAAAACTTTGGGAATGTTTATTTCCTTGGGTTTGTTTTCAGTTTTCAATAAATCTTGGGTTTCTTTTTGTGTTTGTGTAGTATTAGATAAATTCTTAATCGGTGATTGCGGAGAGGGCATAAACTTCATATAAAAATAATTAAAAATAAGAATTATTCCGATAGAAAGAATTATGGCTAAAAGTGCTCTTTTTTCCATGAAATACATTCCTCCTTTTTTGAAGAATTCGTACAGACAGGGTCATAACCTCCTGAAGAAAAGGGATGACATCTAAGAATTCTTCTGAAACCTAAATAAGAACCTTTTAATAGTCCAAATTTTTCTATAGCTTCCTTGGTATAACTGCTACATGAAGGGTAAAATCTGCAATTGATACCAAAGTAGGTAGAAAATATGGGAGAAACAAATCTCTGATAAACGGAAATAAGTTTAATTATCAGCCCTTTTATCATGGAAAGAAATCTCTCTTTTCCCTGAAGAAAGAAGCTTATCTTTTACTCTTTCTAAAAATTCATTATATTTTTTAAAATTTATTACGCTTGGATGGGGAATTATTATTATATCACAATTTTCAGGAAACCAATCTTTATTTCTTCTGAACAACTCTCTAATCCACCTTTTTACTTTATTTCTTTGTGTTGCCTTTCTAATTTTTTTAGAAACTACTATTCCAAGCCTTCTATAGTTTAATCCGTTAGGTTTATATATAATTAACAAAATTGAATTTATCCAGAGCTTTTTTCCCTCTTTAAAAACCGCTTCAAATTCTTTATTTTTTTTTAGTCTTTCTTTTTTTGATAAACCCTCTTTTTTCACAAGGTTTTAGCCAGAACTAAACGGTAAGACGCCAGCGACCTTTTCTTCTCCTGTTTTTCAGAATTCTTCTTCCTGAACGGGTTTTCATTCTGGCTCTGAATCCATGTCTTCTTTTCATTTTAAGTCTGCTTGGCTGATAAGTTCTTTTCATAAAACTTCCTCCACCTGCAAGAATTCTTTAAATTTTTAAAGATATTAACATCTTTTAAAAATTTTTCTACAGTTTAAAATAAGGAAAAAACTTTTTAAAAGTTACTATGAAAAATTATAAAATCAACCAGATTTTAAATCAAATTTTGGTGGAAAAATACTATGAAGTGTTAAAAAGAAAACAGAGGGGTCTTTATTTTAGACCTTTCTGGGAAAGAACCCCTATTAACTTTAAGGAATATCTTTTAAATGAAGATTTCGTTATTATAGCAGAGATAAAAAGGGCAAGTCCTTTAAATAATGATTTTAGAGAAAACTTTAATCCTCTTTTTTTGGTAGAAGCTTATGAAAAGGGCGGAGCAAAGGCAATTTCAGTAATTACTGAAGAAATCTATTTTAGAGGGTCCCTTGAATACTTAGCAAGTATAAGAGAGAGGACAAAACTTCCCCTTTTGAGGAAGGATTTTATTCTTGACCCTGTGCAAATTGAAGAAGCAAAAGCCTTTGGAGCAGATGCGGTTTTGCTAATAAGCTCAATTCTTAATAAAGAGGAGCTTAAAGAATTAATTAAATATACAAAAAAGCTCGGTCTTTCAAGTCTTGTAGAAGTTCACGATGAAAAAGATTTGGAAAAGGCTCTTTCTGCTGGGGCAGAGATTATAGGAATAAATAATAGAAATTTATCAACTCTTAAAGTTGATATAAACCAGAGCATTAAGCTTTTTTCTTTTATTCCAAATGGTATTCCCGTAATAGCAGAAAGTGGTTATAATAGTGCTAAGGAATTAAAAAGAATCAAAAAGCTTGGATTTAAAGGGGTTCTTATAGGGACTTCCTTAGTAAAAAGTCCAGACCCTGAGAAAAAACTTAAGGAATTTGTGGAGGAACTGAATGCAGTATAATCCCAATTTTGAAAAGGGAAATGGTCTTATCCCTGCAATTATACAGGATTTTCATACAGGAAAAGTTTTAATGCTCGGATTTCTAAATAAAGAGGCCTGGGAAAAGACTCTTGAAACAGGTCTTGTTCATTTTTATAGCAGGACAAGGGATAAGCTCTGGTTAAAGGGTGAGACTTCAGGGCATTATCTTGTTGTTAAGGAAATTTATATGGATTGTGATGAAGATACGGTTCTTTTTAAAGTGGAACCCAAGGGACCTGTTTGTCATAAAGGGTATATGAGTTGTTTTTATAGAAAACTTGAGAAAGACGGGCTTAAAATTATTGAGGAAAAATTATACAATCCGGAGGAGGTTTATGGAAAAGCTTAAATTCGGTATTCCCAAGGGGAGTCTGGAAAAAGCAACCATTGAACTTTTTGAAAAAGCAGGCTGGACAATTGATGTTAGGCATAGAAATTACTTTCCAGAAGTTGATGACCCAGAACTGGAAATGGTTATATGCAGACCTCAGGAAATGAGTAGATATGTAGAAGCTGGCATTCTTGATGCAGGAATTACAGGAAAGGACTGGATTCTTGAGAATGAATCAAAAGTGGTTGTGGTTGAGGACCTGATTTATTCAAAGGTAAGTAAAAGACCTGCAAGATGGGTTCTTGCTGTAAAAGAAGGCTCAGGTATTGAAAAACTTGAGGATTTAAAAGGCAAGAAAATAAGCACAGAACTTGTTAATTTTACTAAAAGATTTTTTGAACAAAGGGGTATCCCTGTTGAGGTAAGCTATTCCTGGGGAGCAACTGAGGCTAAAGTAGTTCAAGGATTGGCAGATGCAATTGTTGAGGTTACTGAGACAGGAACCACTATAAGGGCTCACGGATTAAAAATAATTTATGAACTTCTCATAACTTATCCTCAACTTATTGCTAATGAGAAAGCCTGGCAGGATGAATGGAAAAGAAAAAAAATACAGCAGATTGCAACCTTGCTTAAAGGCGCACTCAATGCTCATAAGAAAGTGGGATTAAAAATGAATGTGCCTGAAGAGAACCTCGAAAAAGTGGTCCAGATTCTTCCAAGTATAACTGCTCCGACCATCTCTCCACTTTATAATAAAAAGTGGTATGCTTTGGAAATAGTGGTTTCTGAAAAAGAAGTGAGAGAACTTGTGCCTAAACTCTTAGAACTGGGAGCAGAAGGAATTATAGAATACAGTCTTAATAAAATCATTTAAGGCAAAGACATGCAAAGACTGCCTTTGTCTTACATAAGACCTGGTATGAGAACTTATGAAGAGGTTATTGATGCAAATGGAAGGGTTCTTTGCGGGAAAGGAGTGGAATTGACCGAAGAACATATTAAACGATTTGAAGATTTTGGAGTAAGTTTTGTTACTGTAGAGGGAAAACCTGTTGAGCTTCCCTGGGAAAAAACACTTGAAGAAGAGTTAAAGGACCTTGAAGAAAGATTTGAAGGTATAAGAGATGAGAATCTTCTTGAGATTAAAAGAATTTTTAAAGAATTTTTAGAAGAAAAAGATAAAAGTTTAGGGCCTTCTGAAAACCCTCAAAATGGTAATTAAATGAAGTTAGATCCCTCAGAAAAAAGAAAAGCGGTTAAAAAGAAACTTAGAAAACTTGAAGGACTTCCTACTCTTCCTCCGATTGTTCAAAGACTTAATGTGATGATAGAGGATGAAAAAACCTCTATTCATCAGATTGCAGATCTTATAGAAAAAGATCAGGTTATAACTACAAAAATACTGAGATTGGCTAATTCAGCTTTTTACGGTTTTCCTAAAAAAGTAAGCACGGTGCAAAATGCTCTTATGCTTCTCGGAATTAATGTGGTTAAAGTTTTAATAATTACCTCTTCTATTTTTGATATAATCTATAAAGAAGATGTGGGTCTATGGGAGCACTCTGTAGGGGTTGCTGCATGTTCAAGGATTCTTGCCGAGAGACTGGAATTAAAAGAGCCTCAGGAGGTTGCAACTGCAGGATTGCTTCATGATCTTGGAAGAATAATCCAAAAAGTGGTTTTCAGGGAAGATTATGAAAAGATAATGGAATTAGTTAAAAACGGCAAAGATGCCCTTCAGGCAGAAAAAGAAATTCTCGGGATTGACCATGCAGAAATGGGAAGCTTTCTTATGAGAACCTGGAATTTGCCTGATAGACTAATTGAAGCGGTTGGTGCCCATCATGAATTAGAAAGAGCCAAAGAATTTAAGAAAGAAGCAGCTATTGTCCATCTTTCAGATGTTCTTGTTCATGTAAGAGGTTACGGCACATCCCTATACAAAAAAGTGCCTCCCCTTCAGGAAAAAGCCTTAAAACTTTTGAAATTAAAACTTTTTGAAATAAAAGATATTTTTTTTAAATTAGAACCCAAGCTTTATGAGTTAAAATTTTTTACCGAAGAACTTAAAAGAGAATTAGAAACAACAAATTAAGAGCGTGTCTTCTTTAAAAAAAGTTATATATGCGTTTTTAAAGAAAGACAAAAAATTTACTGAGTGGAAGAATGCACTAAGACCATTTTTAAAAGATAAATACATTTTAAAAACCTTTTACGATTTTAAAGAATTTTTAAATGCCTTCTTTTTTAAACCACCTTCTCTGATTCTGTATTATTATCCTAAATACAAAGAGGGATTAGGAGAGCTTATAAAAATTAGAGAAAATTTCAATTTGGTTAACCTCCCTTTCATACTAATTCTTGATGAGCTTGATTTCCAACTTTTATCATCAGTTGGTGCTTGGACCGATGATTTTCTTATTTTAAGTGATGATGTAAGAGAAGTTTACTTGAGGATTGAATACAATTTAAAAAGACTTGAACGTATTTCAGATAATAATCCTTTAACAGGGCTCCCAGGGAATATATCTATCTCAAAAGCAATACAAAAAATTATGGAAAGTTCCAAACCTTATGGGGTAGCCTATATAGATCTGGACAATTTTAAAGCTTATAACGATACTTACGGTTTTACTCAGGGAGATGAGTTGATAAAAAGTTTGGCAAGGATTCTTGTGAATACAGTTTCTGAACTTTCCAGAGATGATTACTTTATCGGGCATATAGGAGGAGACGATTTTGTTTTTGTTGTTCCTTTAGATAGAGTTGAAACCGTTGCTAAGGAGGTGATTAAACGATTTAACCTTTTAGTTCCTTCATTTCTAAAGAAAGAGGATCAGGAAAGGGGATATTTTATCGGAACTAACAGAGTGGGAGAAATTTTGAAAATACCACTTCCTTCCATTTCAATAGCTATAGTCCCTGTATGGAAAGGTAAGTTCAAACATATAGGAGAGATTTCAGCAAGAGCAGCAGAAGTAAAAAAGGTAGCAAAATCCTTAGAAGGTAGCAGTTATTTTATAGACAGAAGGAAATAAAATCTTAATAAACCGTGTTATTTATCTGTTCTTCTTTCTGTTTGGTTTTACCCTTCTGTTGTCTTTTATGAATTTTTGATTCTTTCTTTAATTCTTTATGTTCCTGAATTCTTGTTTTTTCCTGTGCTTGAGTTCTTACTGTTTCACCAAAGCCGGTTTTATTTTCAGTTCCTTTTAATTCTTTAGCCTGAGTGCTTACTTCTTTTCCTATCCCCGCACCATGATAGGGTTGGGAAGTCCCTTTTTTGCCAGCATAAGCTGCCGGTAAAAAACCTAAAATGGAAAAGACTAATAAACAAACTATTACTTTTTTCATACTCCCACCTTCTGTAAAATTTTTTATTTTAATTCTATAAAAATTATACACAAAAAGACAATTAAGAACAATATTGGTTGTAAAAATTGGAATTTTATTTAAATTTATCGGAAGCCTGGTTTTTAAGAAAAATCTGCAGGAGGAATTTGATGAGTTCTTTTCTTAGAACTACTTGGTCTCCGATTGTAGGAGGTTTGACATTAAGTATTCTGATAGTCTTTCTGGGATTTTACGGTATTCAGCTAAATATTATAGATAGTCTAAAAAGCTTAGATTTTATTGTTATTTCCATTATAGGTGGAGCCTTTATTTCTTCCTGTTTTAGCCAGGATTTTGGCATAAAAATACCTCCTAAGATAGAAATATTAAAAGCTATATTTGCTGGAATTTTTATGGGAGTTGGTTCTGTGCTTTCGTTGGGAGACAATATAGGAGGTTTTTATACCGCTTCTTCTAACCTTTCAGCAAGTGGTCTTTCTATGTTTATAGGACTTTTTTTAGGAACACTGGCTGGACTTAAATACTTAATTTGGGAAGCAGAAAAATTTCCTTCAAAGGGTGGATTTAATATTTATATTAAAAAATTAAGTTTTCTTGCTGGATTGGTAGTGCTTTTAATTTTTCTGTGGAAAGGTTTAAAATACTTCTTAGAAGGAAGTAAAGAAAGTTATACAAAGGGGATAATCCTTATTTTATCAGTCTTAGCAGGTTTTATTTTTCATAGAAGCAAACTCTGTATGGCAAAGGCAATGCGTGAACCTTTTATCTCTGGAGAATCCTCAATGACAAGAGCATTTGCTATCAGTTTATTTATAACTGTGCCAGTAATCGCTTATTTAAAATTTGCCAAATTTATAAATCCTGATTTTGGAATTTCTTCTGCATTTATAATAAGTTCTCTGATAGGGGGTATTTTATTTGGTCTGGGGATGGTTTTAGCCGATAGTTGTGCTCTGAGTATGTTATGGAAGCTTAGTGAGGGGCAAATTAAGTTGTTAATTGTGGGATTGTTTTTTATTTTAGGAAATTCTGTAGCCGAAAGGTATTTAGCCAAGTTGCAGGGGTTTTTAGAGGATAGATATTTGATAAAGAATATCTTCTTGCCAGAATATCTGACTTATTCAGGGGCAGTTTTTCTTATTATAGGAGTAATTTTTATATGGCTTGTCTTTGCAGAGTGGAGCAGAAAAACAAAAAAATTTGTTATTAAAGTTTAATAAGTAAGCAAAGTTATTTATCTACATTGAAAAACTGCTCCGTCTTCACAGTCTGCTCTTGCATCTTCCAATGTTCTATAACATTCACATGTACAAGAGTTGGAATAAAAATATCCCCAGGGGCAGCAAAATCCTTTTCCACATCTATAATGTTCGCAATAAACATATCCAGATGGGCAAGGATATTCCTGTTGGGCTAAAAATTCAATAAGATTAGGATCTTTTGAACCACTTGCAGATGTAGAACAATTATTTGCATTTAAAATTGAAACTGAATTAAAAATAAACAAAAATGCAATGGCTGTTAAAAGTACTTTTTTCATGTTCTCCCCCTTTTTGTATTTATTTATCGCATACTAAATGCTCAACTTTATTACAGTTAATTCTTTTTAGTATAGATTTTCCTGAACCATTAAAAAAAACACAGAGATCTTTCTCCATATTTTCGCTATCCTTATATAGTGTCACTTTTATATATGGTTCTTCATAACAATGTCCTTGGCACCCGGGAAAGGGTTGTTTTTGATCTCTGCAGTGAGGTAAAAGACTTTGAGGGAACTTTAAAAAATCGTAAGCCCTTAAGGCGTTAATTTTATGTTTTTTTATAACTATTGAATCTGTCTGTTTTATATCATCTTTTTGCGTAAATATCAACACAGTAATTTCGTAATAAGTTGTACCGTTATCTTCTATTTTTAGTAATACCGCAGCATATTGAGAATCATTTCCGTAAAATTTTGCTATGTCAAACTTTTGGACCTTTACCCTGAGGATTTCATTTTTTCCTTTCTCAAACAAGCCATTATTTACTTTTACTGCTAATCTCTTAGATGCTATAAAATACTCTCTATTTTTAATACTTTTTTCAATGAAAGTCCGCCTTTCCTGACTAATTTCTTGTTTTGATAGTTCTCCAATAAATTCTGAATCCGTATCTCCAAATGAAGAAGAAAGGCTAATAAAAAAGCTTATTATAACTGCTAAAAGAAATATCATTTACTTTGCTCTTCCAAAATTTCCCTTCCGGTCTCTGTTTGGAACTGTGTATTTTGGAGAACCTTTTAGTCTTTCTAAATTTTTCTCTTTTTCTACAATGTTTTTATTCTCATTTTGAATGGGCTCTCCCTGATTTTTGATATAGTCAGGATCATACCTTTTCAAATCATTTGGATCAACTCCTGCATCAAGAGAGGGTAACTCAACCTCACCAGAATATCCTGAAACTACATTAAAAGTGAGTAATAAAAAAACTAATAAAAAAATTTTAATGATTTTCATATAAGCCTCACTGAAATTTTTTAAGAGATATAAATTTAATTATCTTCAAATTTAGGGGAAGGAGCAGGAGGAATATATTGGTTACCCCAGCCAAGATTAGATTCTCTTCCGGTATCAAAGCCACTTCCTGCTGCAGTTCTTGCATTTTCTTTAGGGCCATTTAGTTCATCAAAATTTTCAGGATGAGAAGCTTCCTCAGCTGCTCTGTGACTGCTACCAGAGATGCCCGATGCACTATCATAGGAAGAATCGTAAGCAATAAATCTATGAACTGGAGAGCTCTTAATAAAAGATTGCTCTTCCTTTTTTGGTTCTTCCTTTTCAGGTTTTTTGCATACAGGCTCACAGGTATCACAGGGACAGTAACAGTTAGGTGGATTACCCCAGGCTTTAAGAGTCTCTGGACAGTCTATAACAGGTTTGGGGGTAGGAATTTCATCAGCAAAGGTAGCGGTTGAAAATAAAATAATAGAAGCTCCCAAAAAAAATTTTTTAAACATTATTACACCTCCGCTTTTTATTGGATTATTTCTATTTCTCCGCTTTCTATTTTTAAAATCTTGTCTAAAGGAAATTCAACAAAGATTCTGGTATCCTTAGCAAGGGGAACACAGGATTCTTTGTCAAAATCCGGACAGTTTTTAAATTTTTCTTCTGCATAATCTTCAGAATTTTTAACCTTTAATTTTGCTTTTCCCTTCTTTAGAAAAAGAACAAATTTTTCAAAGTTATCTTCTTTTATTTCAAATTCAGTTTCTGGCTCAAAAAGAATTTCCATTCTTCCATCTACAAAAGTTGCTTCTATCCTATTTATTACTTTTACCCTATCTCCTCTTTTAATAATCAGGGGATTAGTTTTTAGGTCTATGTATTTATCGTTTACTTTAACAAGTAATGGAGATTCTACTATTCCACCCCATTCAACAACAGTAAATCCTTTTCTTTCAGGCGTTTTTAAAACAGGCTCCCTTAAATTTGAAGAAGATACAGTTCCTCTAAAATGCAATATAACCCTTATAAGGGTATCCGGTTTAGGACTGATGGAAAAACTCAGATTTTCTTTTAGAAATTTTTCGTCAAATATTCTTATTTCATAATAAGGAGAGAAAGGAAGATGATTGAGCCAATAAGCTTTAAAATCTTCTATTTCTTTTTTATTTAGACCAAGCTCAGGCAATTTTGTATCGAACCATTTATTTAAATCTTTATAGGATACTGACCAGCCTTTATCAGATAAAGGAGGATCTACATCTAAGGTTGTTTCGTAGAAAAGATAGTCATATTTTCCATCGATTTTTCCTTCAGGTGTTGCAGTTACAAGCCAACCGTTTTTGTATTCAGGAATTGTTTTTATGAGGTTGCCTTTTTGTTTTAATATTACTTCTATCTTTTCAGTGCTTTCTGGATATAGATAAATAGCCGGCTTTTTTACAATGGGTATTTCCGGTGCTTCTTCACAGGGAATGAGTTTATTTTTGTATAATGTAAAACATTTAAATGCTTTTGAAGAGGGAAGAGTAGAGGATGTATTTTCATCAAAAGCAGATATTTCAACAAAAATTTCGCAGCGTGAAGAATATGGTGGAAAGTTGGAAGGATAAACCTTAAGGGTTTTCACTGCTATTTTATTTCCTAAAACAATAGAATTTGTTTGAAAAATTTTGTCTTCTTGAGATATAAGAGCGGTAATCTCATAAAATGTTTCGTTTTTATCAAATTTTTCGGATAACAATACTATAGCATCGTTAGTATTATCATCATTTAAATCCACAATCTCATATGTGTATATGGAAACATTTATTAATTTTTCTGATTGATTAACAGCTTTATAGCTTCCGTTGTTAAGAGTAAAGGTTTTACCGGGTATAGCAAGGTAATAAGTAAAATTTTTAATATGTTCTTCTGTTAACGTTTCGGCAAAAAGATTTAGATGTAAGAAAAGAATTAAAAGAGTTAACGAAATCTTTTTTATGTTAATTTTCTTTTCCTCCCGATTATTGCATATAAGGCAAATAAAATAAGTTGAATTAATCCAAACAGTAGTTCAAGGCTGGATTTAGTTTCGTATTCTATTTGATAAAGACTCTTAATTACAACACCGCCTATACCTATGATAATGCCCAAAATAATAACGATTATCCATATCAGTTTTTCATTGTGTTTAAATTCTCCTCTGAGTATATCTATCAGTGCCAAGATTAAAAACAGTATTCCTATTCCCATTATTCCTGCATCAAGAGAAGACATTAAATAACCAAATAATAAAAATACTAAAAGAATGAAAAAGATTAGAAATAAAATCCTTAAGAGTTTAGCCATTTTAAAAACCTCCGATATCCTTTAAATACCATTCTGAGGAA
>DAIQAS010000042.1:0-11217 GCA_036781525.1 Thermodesulfobacterium sp.
CTGGAGGACCAACAAAGCAGATAATAGCTCCTTTTGCCTTGGGATTTATTTTTTTCACTGCGAGAAATTCAAGAATCCTTTCTTTTACCTTTTCAAGATTATAGTGATCTCTGTCTAAAATCTTTTTAACATGTTTAAGGTTTAAATTGTCTTTGGTTGATTTGTTCCAGGGAAGTTCTATGAGCCATTCCAAATAGTTTCTTATAACTGCAGCTTCAGAAGAATCGGGATGCATATATTCAAGACGATTTAGTTGTTTTAAAGCTTCCTTTTCCACATTTTTAGGCATCTTTGCTTTTTTAATCTTTTTTCTTAACTCCTCTATCTCACTTTCCACATCCTCAAATTCTCCAAGTTCCCTTTTTATAGCCCTTAGCTGTTCCCTTAAGAAGTATTCTCTCTGAGATCTTCCTATTTCTTCCTGAGCTTCTGTTTGAATTTTATTTTGTAGAGTTGTTATTTCTATTTCCTGAATAAGTATATCTGAAACCTTTTTCAGCCTTTCAACTCCATTAAGAGTTTCAAGTAAATCCTGAGCAGTTTTAACTCTAAGTTTTAAGTAAGCAGTAATAAGGTCTGCAAGTCTTCCTGGTTCTTCTATGGATTGAATAGCTGTAGAAATTTCAGGATTGAGATTCCCCTTTAGGGACAGAAGCTTTTCAATATTCTCCTTTACAGATCTCATTAAAGCTTCAATTTCTGGAGTAATAATTTCTGGTTCTATCTCCTTACAGGGTTCTATTTTAACTTTGAAATAGGGGTCAGTTTGCAAAAATTCTTTTATTTCAACCCTTGATAAAATCTGAACAACAACTCTGAGCCTGTTTTCTGATAGATTTAATGTTTTAATTATTAAGGCTATGGTTCCTGTTTTATAAAGATGTTCTGGTTTTGGATTCTCAATACGAGAATTTTTTTGAGTGGAAAGGACTACGAGTTTATTTTTGTTTAAAGCTTCTTCTATAGCTTTAAGGGATTTTGGTCTTCCCACAAAAAGAGGGACTACCATTGAAGGGAAAAGCACAATGTCCCTTATTGCCATTAAAGGCAATACTTCAGGAACATCTATAATTTCTCCTTCTGAAAATTCAGGGATTTGCAGTTCAAATTCTTCTCTCATAAAAGGTCCTTTCAAAAATAAAAAATTTTTCATAAAATTTAAGACCCAAGTGAATTATTTCAAGTGTACAATATGGAATTTGAGAATGTTTAAACAATTAGTTGTTTTTTTTATAAAATATATTAAATTTTAAATGTCTCATTTCTATGGAGGCCGTAGCTCAATGGTAGAGCACCGGGCTGTGGCCCCGGGTGTTGCGGGTTCGAGTCCCGTCGGCCTCCCCAGATTGATGGATGTTTTAAAATCTGGACAGGCTCCTGATGGACAAGTTCCGGAAATTCAAGAAATTCAACACCTACCTTATCATTTAAAATTCTTACCTCTTTTATAAAAAGCCTTGCCAGTGCCTGCCTTTCCTTTGGTTCAAGAGAAGGATAAACAATGACTATGCTCTCCTTTCTCCTTATTTCTTCAAGTTTTTTTGTAATTTTTCCTTGAAAGTATGAAGGCTGGTAAATTTTTGGTATTTATGAAAAAGCGAACTCCTCTGTCGGACAACGTCCGGCGGGTATCTGAAGTTTGCGGAGCGAAGCGGAGCAAATTTGGGCGTAGACACAAAGTGCCGAAGCCAGATACCCGCTTGTTAAGTGACCCCGATAGGGGCAAGGTGCGAAGCACCGCAGAGTGCCCGCCGTTGCCAATAAGTAAACTATAAATTACTTCGAAATAATAGAAGTTAATCATCTTCCTCCAACTCCTCTGTAAAGAATGGATCGTCTGGATTCTTGCCCTTATTCAAAAGAAGTTTTTCTTTCAAAAATTGTCTTATAGCTAATTTTTGCTTATCGTCTAATGTAGCAACGACCAAGTCATTAGATAATACTTCATTACATCTTTTTTCTAAAAAATCCAAGTCTATAAAATCTTTCAACCAATTCGGATTAAGTCTCCAATGAATCTTAGCTACTCTGTCAGTTACTGCCGCTGAGCTTGTTTTTTGCAAAAATCTTGATAGAAATATCGGTAGTTTCTCATCTGAAGATACTACCTCTTTTACCCAGTCCTTTACTTCATCTTCATTTCCCCATTCTCTCCAGCGATATAGAACAGTTGGAAGAAAAGGAGTATTTAACAATCCATTTTCTTTTGCTGATTCTCTTATTTTATCTAGTACGATCCCTTGTAGTGTCTCTAAATGATCTTCACCCAGTAAAGTTTCTTTACCAGGTTTTTTGGTGCCTTCATATTTTCCATGTTGCCGCCAAAAGGATATTAGCTCGCTAACCATCATAGAAATTGCTTGTCCTTTCTCAAAAGCATTTTTCAAGATTTCAAACCTTTTATTCTTGTCGTTATATCTCCTTAAAAGTTGCCGAATTATTCTCCCCATCCTAATATCGTTCCCCCAATGAATAAGAAAACTTTTATCTTCATCCTCTGGAATTATGAGTTTATCTCCTATGTCAAAGAAAGTTTCAATTACAACAGGAATATGGTCTTGTGGAATTTCAGAAGTATAGTCTTCCATTCTTTCTAAAAAGATACTAAGCATTGTAGAACCGTCAGAACGAGTTTGTGTAGCAAGATGTTTTAAGTATTTGCCAAAAGATTCCTTATCATGAAGAGAACCCAAAATAGCCTCCATCTCATATCTCGATAAGTCATCTGAAGGAACAGAAAAACAAAAGAACCTTGGAAAAATTTCTCTACAGCATACTCTACACTTTTTCCTCCATTCCTTCTCCCATTCGGGTCCGTAATGAGTGTTTCCAAAAACACCTTCGAGTTTAGGGAATAATCTCTTTATTAAGTTTTTTATACTTTCTTTAAGGTTGTCTGGGAGGCTTAAGCTGGATAACCAATTTTGATGGAATTGTTTTAAAGATTCTGTATCATACTGGGAGAAGCCGTATATGGCACCGCCACTATGTCCACAAAACATATCAGGGTTATCTTTTACTACTTTATAAACTTCTGAACAAAAAACACGAAGAGTTTCGATAGCAATGAAATCTACAACATTGACCTCGCCTTTTACAGAAGGATAGGTTACTCTTATTGCATTGGTTAATCTTTTAACGTCTCTCACTGTTTTAATGAACGGATCAATACCATCCCAATACACATTTCCCCAATAGGTATAGTCAAAAAGTTCATTAGGTGTTCCAGATAACACAGCATCAAGCTCTTCAAACAACATTTTTCTAATGGAGATTTTGTCTGCTAAGGATAGTTCTATAGGAACTTGAACAATTTTCTCTAAATAATCTTCACCTTTTCCTTCCTGTACTTTCTCTAAAGCTCTAATCACTACTTCTTTATCGAAGGCAAGGATATACACAGTGTTTGGAAAATCCACAATTGCCTTAACGATTGTAAAAAGCTCTCTTATCTCTTCTGCTGTGAGCCTATCTATATCATCTATTATTACAACTATTTTTCCATTTATCTCCTTTAATTGCTTGATAACTTCTTCTTTGGCTTCAACAATACTTTTTTGCGAAGTTTTTTTGAACCTGCTAACTACTTTAAAAATCCATCCAAATTTCGGAATCTCTTCAAAGGCTTCTATATAAGGTTCAAGTGCTTTTGCAATTTCTTTAAGCTTTGTTGAACTAGCGAAGGTGAGTTTTAGGTTATGGAGAAATTGTCGAATTAGATCCTCTTTTCCACTAAACCACCAAGGATTAAATTTGACAATAGTTATAGAATTATTGTCATTAAGATAAGAAGTAAGAAAATTTAGAAAAGTAGTTTTTCCAGAACCCCATTTACCATATACTGTAAAAACAATGCTTTCTTTCACTTGCATGTTTTTTATAACATTAGCCACTCTCTCTGCAAAAGGTGCAAAACCTAATCTATCTTGATCTGGAGATTTTAAGGGTTCATCTGTAAGGATTATTTTTTCCTCTGTCATGCTTTTATTACCCTCCTGCTTTCAAGGCGACAGCGGGCATTTCTCTTAACGTGTTGGGCATATCCGAAGTTCCGAGCGTAGCGAGGAATTTGGACGTAGCGATAGCGAAGTCGGATATGCACCTGTTAGGCGTGGGCGGTAGCCCCGAAGTGAGCGTTAGCGAACGGAGAGTCGGGGGCAAAGAAGCTATTTTATTTACATATCTCTTTAATGACATTGTTAATCACATCCTTTAGAACAGAAAGACCTTCATCCCCACTTTTGCTCATTTGGGCTGCACCATTTTGAATATGGAAAAGACATTTTTGGACTTTTGGTGCTTGTAATTTACCTTTTCGTTCCATATTCTTAATCATTTCCTTAAAGACTATAGGTCTTAATAAACTTGCATTTTCAAGTATTGTGGCTCTATTTCTGTATTCATCAATAGTAAAACCTGCTAATATACCAGCAATAAACATTAAAAGTGTTTCAAGACTTTCTCCTATGCTTTTGGTGATAGTTGTTGTCTGTAAATCTGCAAACATCCCAATAGCGATTCCAAACGCTAAAACTATGAAGGAGAAAAGAAGCAACATCTTAAACCTACGATTCGACTTCCTATATTTCTCAGATTTTTTTTTTCTTTTTTCACATTCGCCTTCAATTTGCTTTACCCACCAATCTGTTTGACAGTATTCCTTATTCATGCTTTAATCCCTGCCAAAGCCATCTTCCACACTTTGCACAAGTTAGATAAACAGTATTATCCTTAACAAGTAACTGCAGTTGTCCACCACATTCACAAGACCCTAAAAGACTTTTGGAAGCAAGATAAGTTGCCATATATTCAAGTCTAAAACAGGAATAAAGTGTCGCATCTTGAGGAGATATTTCATGTTCTCTGAATGTCCTACTAATAGACTTTATCTCCTCTTTATGTGTTTTTATCCACTTGTCAATACTGATGCCTTCTCCTTGAATATATTTCTTCCATCTTTTCAGCCAAATTTCAACCTCCTCTTCATCTAAAGGCGGAAAAGGAGGAAAGCCATATCTTTGGAAAAGATACTCATAGAACTCTAATCTCCTCGTCAACCGAGATATTTGATTTCTCAAGCTTTTAACTTCTTCTAAGAGTTCCTTATATTCTTTCTCATTCATAGTTTACCTCCTCCTTTATTTTCTTTGCCCCCGATTACGCCTAACTCGTTCATATACGAACTTTTCAGATATGATACCAAATTTGGAAGATATGCGAACTGTTCGTATATACCTCCCTCTGGGTGACCGTTGTTTTTTTGTCTCTCTATTTATGCTCCACCTCCTCCTAAAAGGCTATCAAGTGGATTTTTTATCGCTGAAAGGTTCTTTGTGCTTACATGGGTATAAATTTCTGTTGTTTTTGAACTTTTGTGCCCTAAAAGTTCCTGAATATACCTCAGGTCAATTCCACTTTCCAGTAGATGTGTGGCAAAAGAATGCCTTAATGAGTGAACACTAACGTTTTTCTTAATCCCTGCTTTTTTGCATGCATTTTGGAAAATTTTTTGAACCGTCCTTTCTGTTATATGCTTTTCTTTATTCCAGCTGGGGAATAACCACTTCTCGGGTTTTTCCTTTTTCCAGTATTCTCGCAAAATTTGAAGGGCAACATCGGAGAGTAGAGTGTAGCGATCTTTCCTGCCTTTTGATGCTCTAATGTGGATCAGTTTCCTATTTGCATCTATATCTCCGGGCTTAAGTCTAACAACTTCTCCAACTCGCAATCCACCAGAATACATGAGCATTAAAATAGTTTTATGCTTTATATTTTCCGTTACGTGGAGTATTTTTTTGACCTCTTCCCTGCTCAAAACCACCGGCAGTTTTTTATCTTTCTTAGGACGCTTTACTTCATAAATAAAGTTTTTTCTTAAAACCTCTCCATAATAAAATTTCAAAACGTTTATAATGATGTTTAGGGTGGAGGTTGTAACCTTTTTCTCTTCTACCAAGTAGTAAAGATACTTTTTGATGTCTTCATTCACTATTTCTTCTGGCTTCTTCCCTGTAAATAAAAGAAGATCACGGTTATATCTCAAATAAGATTTAATTGTCCTTCTTGAATACTTTCTTATTGAAAGCTCCTTTTGCAATGGTATAAGATAAAAGTAAGGATCAATAACAAGATTTTCTCCGAAAAGAACCCGGAGTTTTGATATCAAATTCTTTTCGTAAGGGACTTCCCAATATTTCCCTTGTGGATTCCATTTCCTTCCAGAAATTGTTTTTATCTTCTTTATTAATTCCTGAGCATAAGGAACACGGATTACAACCTTGTCATCCTTTCCAAATTCTATTTTTACAGCAGGGATTTTACCTTCCCTTGTCATTTTATAAAGAGTAGATTTTCCTATTTTTAAATATTTTGCAGTCTCCCCAAGGATCATTATCCTTCTATCATAGGTTTAACTCATTCTATACCTGCCAAAGTTTGGTATCATTTGACATCATTTAATTATTTAGCAAAGAAGGTCAAAAAGTCAAATTCATTTTCAAAAAGTTCTTTTCTTTTCCGGGCGGGTATGGGTGGACTTCCTTTTCTCAATCCAGAACAGGGAAAAGAAAGAGTTTTATCTTTTCTGCCTTTTTACTTGTACGGATAAGTTGGAAGGAGACAATGCATACAAGAGCTACATTCGTTATCAATACAAGCTTTCTTGTGCGGGTAAATCGGAAGGAGACTTTTAAGGAGAAAGGTGTTGCAAAAGTTTTAATTATTTGGTTACCTATTTAGATAAAGCATTTAGTTATTAAAAAAGATTATGTTATTAACAAGTTTTAATTTAAGAAGACTAATAGTTATATTTTTAATTTTCTTTCTTACAGGGTGTAATAGGAACACTAAGGAGCTTATTTTCAGTGTTGGAGGAGCTCCTAACGAACTTGATTTTTGGGAGAAAGTAGTTTCAAATTTTGAAAAAGAAAAAGGAATAAAAGTTATAATTTTAAGACAACCAGCTGATTCAGACCAGAGAAGACAAGGTATTCTGGTTCCGCTCAAGGCAAAAGTTCCAAACCCAGATGTCTTTCTTATGGATATTGCCTGGATAGCTCAGTTTGCCGCTTCAGGCTGGCTTGAAGACCTAAACAAATTTATAAAAAAAGAGAAATACGATCTTGGAAATTTCTGGCAAAATGTTATTAACTCTGCAGATACCTACAACGGTAAACTTGTAGCACTTCCGGTTTATATAGACGCAGGAGTCCTTTATTACAGAAAAGATATTTTAGAAAAATACGGAGTAAAAAAAGTTCCTACCAACTGGGACGATTTTATAAACATATCTATTAAAATCCAATCAGAAGAAAGAAAGAAAAACAACAAATTTTATGCTTTTGTTTGGCAAGGAGCACAATATGAAGGGCTTATATGTAATTTTCTTGAATTTGCGTCTTCAAAAGGTGGTATTCTTTTATCTGGTGAGAGACTCGTTGTGAACACCGAGTATAACTTAAAAGCAGTTAATCTTATGAGAGACCTTATACATAGATATAAAATCTCGCCCCCTAATACTTATACAGATATGAAAGAAGAAGAAGTAAGGTTATATTTTCAGTCAGGAAATGCCCTTTTTGAAAGAAACTGGCCTTATGCATACAGGCTACATCAGGCAGAAGAGTCACCTGTTAAAGATAGAGTTGGTATAACAACTCTTCCTGCTTTTAAAGGTTCTTCAAGTGTTTCTACCCTTGGGGGCTGGCATATAGGAATGTCTGTTTATTCCGACATGAAAAAAGAAGCATGGGAGTTTATTAAATATGTAGTGTCCTTTAAAATTCAAAAAGATCTTTCTTTACATCTTGGCTGGAATCCAGCAAGAAAAGATGTCTATGTTGATAAAGAAGTTCTTAAAAAATATCCGCATTTTAAAGAACTTGCAAAAGTTTTCTCAACAGCAAGAGCAAGACCAAAATTGCCATACTATACTCAGGTATCCAGTATACTTCAAAGATACATTAATTTAGCAATAGCAGACAAAATTTCGGCAGAAGAAGCACTTAGCAAGGCAGAAAAAGAAATAAACACTCTTATAGAGAGATACAAATGAAAAATTCAGATATTAAAGAGTATGTGTCGTATTTTTTTGTACTGCCACTTTTAATTTTTATTTCGCTTTTTATACTTTTTCCAATAATAGGAACGATTTTTTCAAGTTTTTTCAGGGATGTAACCTTTCTACCTGTTAAATTTATCGGTTTTGATAATTATTTTGAACTTTTTAAAGACGAAGGCTTTATAAAATCTTTAAAATTTACACTTCTTTTTATAATGGTTGCAGTTCCGCTTGAAATGTTTTTAGGAACAATCTTTGCAAGCATTTTAAATACTGAAGTTCCTTTTAGAGGAATCTTAAGAGCAGCTGTTTTGATTCCGTGGGCGATACCTTCTGCCATATCAGCAAAGACCTGGCAGTTGATATACAACTACAGTTACGGTCTTGTAAACTTTGTTATCACATCCTTGGGTTTAGGAGCTGCCCAAAACTGGCTTGGCACAGAGTTAAGCGCATTTTTTGCAATAGTGGTAGCTGATGTTTGGAAAACTACACCCTTTGTAGCAATTCTTGTGCTTGCAGGACTTCAGACAATACCTGTTGAGATATATCAACAGGCAAAAATTGACAGGGCGAATTTTATACAGATATTTTTCAAAATAACACTACCACTTCTTAAACCCGTTCTTGTGGTGTGCCTTCTTTTTAGAACAATAGATTCTTTAAGAATATTTGATGTTATATATGTTCTTACAGGAGGAGGACCAGGTGGTTCAACCACATCTGTTTCCTTGTACGCATACAAGTATTTCCTTTCAGGTGATTTTGGATACGGAAGTGCTATTTCTGTTGTTCTTTTCCTTATAGCATTTATTATGTCTTGTATTTATGTTAAATACACAAGATTTAGGGAGACATTTTAATGATTAAAGAGGAAAAAATAAAAAGTATTTTTGTTGTTATCGGTTCAGTTTTTATGGTAACATTTTCGCTTCTGCCTTTTGTATATATGTTTTTCACAAGTATAAACCTAAAAGTTGATTTTCTTGAATCAGGCTGGTTTTTTACATTAAAACACTACAAAGATATTTTAACCACTCCATCGTTACACTTTCTTGACTACCTTAGAAATAGTATTGTGGTTTCAGCAATTTCAACTGTTATAACAGTTTTTATTACATCACTTGCTGCTTTTGCCATAACAAGACTTGAGATGAAAGGAAAAATAATTATTCTCTTTTCCGTTCTTGCAGTTTCTATGTTTCCACAGGTAAGTATAGTAGGTTATCTTTTTAAGATGTTTGCAAAGTTTCACCTTATAAACACTTATGCTGCACTTATTGCTCCATACACTGCATGGATACTACCTCTTACATTATGGATTTTAGTTAGCTATTTTTCTCAAATACCAAGAGAACTTGATAAAGCAGCAATAATTGACGGCTGTAACGAAATCCAAATACTATTTAAGGTTATTTTCCCAGTAGCCATTCCAGGTATTATTTCAGCTTCACTTTTATCTTTTATATTTGCTTTTAATGAATTTTTGTTTGCTCTTATACTCACCACAGATTTTAATGCAAGAACAGTTCCTGTTGGAATTGCTCTTTTTGAAGGTCTTCACGGTCAGGTTCCTTGGGGGCAGATAATGGCTGCTTCATGTATAACGGTTCTTCCAATTGTTATTATGACACTTGTATTTCAGAAACATATCATAGGAGGATTAACAAGAGGTGCAATCAAAGGCTAAAATAAAAAACTTTAAAAGAGACGGGTTTTATGAATATAAGGTTAAAAAACATCAAAAAAGAGTTTAAAACTTTTACCAAAAGAGTAACCATTCTTAAAAACATAGATCTTGAAATAAAAAGTGGGGAATTTTTTGTGATACTTGGTCCGAGTGGCTGTGGTAAATCAACACTTTTAAACATAATTGCAGGACTTGAGAAACCAACAAAAGGAGAAATATATTTTAACGATAAACTTGTAGCCTCCGCAGAAAGAAAAATTTTTCTTTCTCCTCGTGAAAGAAATGTTGCAATGGTTTTTCAAAACTATGCTCTTTATCCTCATTTAACAGTTTATGAAAACATTGCTTTTCCGTTAAGAATATCAAAGATGCCTGAAAAAGAAATTGATAAGAAAGTAAAAGAAGTAGCAGAAATGCTTCATATAATAAAACACTTGAACTCAAAACCATCAAACTTATCCGGTGGAGAAAAACAAAGGGTTGCTATAGCAAGAGCAATCGTTAGAAAACCTTCAGTGCTTCTTTTTGATGAACCACTCTCAAACTTAGATCCTGATTTAAGAACAAAAACGAGAATAGAAATAAAAAGACTTCAAAAAAACCTCGGAATAACAACAATTTATGTAACACATGACCAGATAGAAGCAATGACTCTGGGAGATAGAATCGCAGTTATAAATAACGGTTATATTCAACAGGTTGACACACCAGAAAATCTTTATGAAAGACCTGCCAATGTATTTGTTGCACAGTTTATTGGCTACCCACTAATGAATATCTTTGATGCCGAAGTATTTAAGAGAGAAAATGACACTTTTATGAAATTTGGAGATGTTATTATAAAAGTAGATTTTAACCTATCCGAAGGTAAATATAAAGTCGGTATAAGGCCATCAGATATAGAAATAGTAGATGACGATAGTAACTACATAAATGGTGTGATAGATGCTTTTGAGTTTCTTGGAAAAGACATACTTTTATATGTTTCCTATGGTAATATGGAATTTCGTATACTTACATCAGCAAGAAATTTTAAAATTGGTGACAGAATAAAATTTAAATTTGTTCTGCAAAAACTTTATTTTTTCAAAACAAATCGCTGAAATAAAACTTCCTGAAAAGTTTTAAACAAATTATATTCGAATTATTTTACAAATTTAAAGAAAAAATTCAAAACTTAAAAGTAATTTTATTTTAAAAATATTATTGACTTTTTATTATTAGTTTGTTAAAGTAAAAATAATGGGTAATTAAAAATTGAAGTAGGGGGTTGACATGGAGAAGAAAAAAATAAGAAAGAGATGGATTACAGATTGGTGGCCCAATAGATTGAATTTAAAAATTTTAAGGCAAAATTGTCCGACTTCAAATCCATATGGCCCTGATTATGACTATATTAAGGAGGTTCAGGAGCTTGATGTGGATGCAGTAATAAGGGATTTAAAAGAGCTTATGAGAAACTCTCAGG
>DAIQAS010000043.1:0-11183 GCA_036781525.1 Thermodesulfobacterium sp.
AAATTAATTTTATATTTTTATTTTTTATTGAAGTTGCTAATTTATTGTAAACTACCATCTGAATAGGAGTAAAATAAAGATTTAACCTATCTGCTGCTGTAGAAAATCCTAAAAGTTGAATTAGTAATAGAAATATTATGACTAATGAAACTATTAACCAAAGTCTTCTTTCTTGAATATTATTCTCCAATTTATCGGCGAGTAAAATATATATAATTGCTGGAATAAAATTCATCAAAAGCCTAACAAATCCACCTTCTGATTGCATCTTCATTTCAATGTATGTATATAGAAAATAATCATAACGCGGGATAAAAAATATATAAGCTATTATAAATGAGGAAAGAGTTAATATACCAAAGCCCAAAAATTTTTTTAGGGACGGGGCATTAGAAAGAACATAATTAAAAATTATTAGAGGGAAAATAGCAACTGCTGTTCTATGGCTCAAAACTGCAAGAGTATTTAATAAAAATGCTTTTATATATTTACTTTGAATTATGGCAAGATATACAAGAAAAACAAAACCTATAGCCATACTTTGCCTTGTATAACCCATAGCAACTACAATAACAAGATAAGGAACCCCTATTAAAAAACTGAGATATGGAAATTTTTGATATAAACAAAATTTAGTAAAACCATATAAAAATATGGAACCTGCAATAGTATTTACAAGATAAATACCTCCTCCTATCTTACCAGAAAGAAAATTTATTAAAATGTATAGAGGGTCATAAGAAAACAGGTATTCTAAAAATTCAGAAAAATTTAAGGAAGAGAAAATTTCATAATAATTTAAATAAGTAAACCAATCTCCTCCTATTTCGTATCTAAAGCCTATAATAAAAAGATAGATAATATAAAGTATTCCAAATATAAAAATTTTTGATGTTCTATTATAGTATGGTTTAATACCTAAAGAAAAAATTGCTGGTATCATAAACATGATATAGTAAATCATTACATCCATCTTTCTTTCCAGAGCTGAAAAACAAATAATAACCACAATTTATTGTGATTAACGCCTCTATCTTTCAAGTAATCCTCAAGAAGCCTTGAAACTTCCCCATGATTGAAAAGGCCCTCTCTTTTAATTCTTTCTGGATTCAAATATTCCAGATAAAGGCTTTTCAAATCTTTCTTAAACCATTCATAAACAGGCACTCCAAAACCTTGCTTTGGCCTCTCAACAAGCTCTTTGGGAATATACTTATAGAGCACTTTCCTCAAGAGATACTTACTTACACCCTTTCTCCACTTGAACTCTGAAGGAAGCCTACTTGTCCACTCTACCACCTTATGATCAAGAAAGGGCTCTCTTCCCTCAAGGGAGACTGCCATGGTAGCCCTATCCACCTTTACAAGGATATCATCAGGCAAATAGGTCTTTAAATCATAAAGCATCATGTATTCAAGAGGTGAAAAGGAAGAATCTTCAACAAGCTCCCTGTTGGAAGGGATATTTCCATTTATCCCAAGCCCAAGCATAACCAGATCCTCTTCAAGGAAAATCTTGTTGGAAATATCGTATTGGGCCTTGAAATCCCTCCCAGCTTTTAGCACATTTCTTAATTTCAAATATTTATCTCTAAAATTTGTCCACTTGGGAAGAAAGGGCCTGAACATCTGGTAAAGTTTAAAAGCCACATCTGGGCTTAATAAATGAAGAGCGCTTGCAAGAAGTGATAAAAGAGGAAGAGAAGAGAGTTTTCTTATTCTCTTACCCACAATCCAGTATCTGGTATATCCGCAAAACTGCTCATCCCCTCCATCTGCAGAGAGGGATACCTTCACTTTTGTTCTTGCAAGCCTTGAAACGAGATATGTGGGGATACCTGAGGAGTCACCAAAGGGTTCATCGTAAATTTCGGAAAGCCTAAAGATGATCTCAAAGGCCTCCTTGGGTGTGCAATAAAGTTCAGTGTGCTCTGTTCCAAGATATTCTGCAACCTTTTTTGCAAAGGGGGCTTCATCATAGTCTTTTTCATAAAATCCAATGGTGAAGGTTTTTAGCCTTACCCTTTCTTTGGCAAGAAGCGCACAAACTGTGGAGGAATCAATGCCTCCGCTCAAAAACATCCCAAGAGGGACATCAGAAACAAGCCTTAATTTAAAGCTTTCTGTTAAAAGCGCTTCAAGCTCCTCAGCAAGGTCTTCTTCTCTCCTTTTTAACCATTTTTCCCTCTCTTCAGCCCCTTTTATAAAGAAATCTTTTACATCCCAGTATTTAAACTTCTCTATGCGTCCCTTTTCGTCAAGGATTAAAAAATGTCCTGGCTCAAGCTTAAAAGTATTTTTAAAGATACTAAAAGGTGAGGGAATATATCCATATTGAAGATAGAGAAGCAGGCCCTTTTCTTCTAATTCCCTTTTGAAAAAGGGGTGTCTGTGAAAGGCCCTAAGTTCTGAGGCAAAGATAAATAAATTTTCCTTAAAATACCAGTAAAGAGGTTTAACCCCTATTCTATCCCTGCAGAGGTAAAGCCGTCTTTTGGCCTTATCCCATATAGCAAAGGCAAACATACCCCTGAATTTATGAACGGCCTCAAGCCCCCAGCGGTGAAAGGCCTTTAGGACTATCTCTGTGTCAGAATTTGAAAAAAACTTGTATCCCGCCTTTTCAAGGTCTTCTCTTATTTCTCTAAAGTTATACACTTCTCCATTGTAAACAATAACGAGGTTTTCAAATTCCATGGGTTGATGCCCTGAGGGTGAAAGGTCAATTATAGCAAGTCTTCTGTGGGTGAGGGCTAAGCCATTTTTAGGCTCTAAATAGAGCCCTGCATCATCAGGCCCCCCATAGGCAAGACAATCCCGCATCTCTATAGCAATTTTTTCTATATCGTAATTTCCCTTATACCCAAAATCCCAAAATCCCGCAATTCTGCACATGGTTATAGCTTTATGAACACAAACTCATTACAACCAGTATTAGCTGATCTTAATATTTCCCAAAATTTAGGTTTAATATCCTTTCCACATGGCAATTTGGTTGGTGCTTTAATTAACTTAAATCTAAACTTTCAACAAAATTTTTTACTTCTTCAAAACATGCAAACTCATAAGGATATCCTCCTATCCAGTCTATTGCATCATACCATACAGACATACCTCGTTCTCTTTTTAAATCTAAGGTTTTTCTTTTAATCATAAATCCAATTGATACATAACTTGCGTATATTAGTTCCATAAATGGTTGGGCTAATTTATATTTATTATAGAATTCTTTTATCTTCTTCCAATAAGGACTTGTAGGAGCATGATTATAAATTGCAATTATAAAATATCCCCTTTTTTTGTTAGTTTTGATGCGTTCTTGATTGCCTCCCACATATTTCCGGTGTGATGTAAAACACCCCATGAATAGACTATATCAAAGGGATTTTTTGATAATGAAGACACAAGTTCTAAGTCAAGAATGTTTCCCCTAAAAATTTTTAACTTATTTTCAAAGTTAACAGGTAGCCTATTTTTAAACTTTTGGATAAGTAACTTAAAAGCTTCTAAAGATTCTTCATCAATATTAAAACTCACAACTTCACTACAACCGAGTAACATTGCAGACAAAGAAAATAGCCCTGAACCACATCCTATATCAAGAAAGCTCGCATTAATAAATGCATCTTTTGGCAAATATCTCAAAAGACTATTTTGAGTTTCTACAAGAACTTTTTCATCAACTATATTCTTAACATAGTTTTTCCAATTTCTTCCAAAATGAAACATTCTCATTCCTCAATCTTCCTCAGAACTTTTTTCCACTCTTCAACAATTTTTTCTATTTCAAAATCTTTAGCTCTAAGACGGGCCTTTTCTCCATAGCTTTTTCTTAAAGTCTCATCTTTAAGAAATTTTTCAAGCACATCGACCCACATCCTTTCCTTTTCTTCAAGGGGATCTTTTGCACTTTTATATTTTACCTCAAAAGTAGGCATAAGCACACCGTATTCTGCAAATTCAGGCTTATCTGTCTGATATTCAAAGTTTGTAGAAGGGGCAAGGATTTCCCTCGGTCCACTTCTACAATCCGCTGATACAACAGGCACACCACAAGCCATAGCTTCTACAAGAGCGTTGGGAAATCCCTCCCAAAAAGAGGGAAAAATAAAAATTTTTGAACGCGCTATATATTTAAAGGGGTTTTTCTGAAAACCAAGGAAGTAAACATCAAAATTTTCAGAAAGTTTATCCCTATCCCAAACATAGGTTTTAAATCCAAGCTCTTCGGATAGGCTAACCAGATACTTTTTTAACTCTCCTTCACCGAGAATTAAAAGTTTCAATTCCGTAAATTCCTTCTTTAACTCCTTAAAAATCCTTATCAGATACCACTGCCCTTTTTGTTTAGTTAGCCTCCCAGCTGTAATCATATAAGATAAATTGGCAAAGGGTTCCTCCAAGTGTTCTTTCGCTTTTTCCCAGATTTCAGAAATAGGATAGGGATTATAAATAATCCTTATCTTTTCTTCAAGTATACCGAGTTTTATCAAACTTTTTTTTACTCCACAGGAAACCGCAACTACCAAGTCAGCTTTAGGATATAAAAGTTTTACCAAAAATTTATTTAATTTTCTTATGCCTTTATGCCCTTCAACCTGATCCATCCGCACAGAGATTATAGCTTTGTGTTTTCTAAACTTTTTAGCAAGAATATTAACAAAATTAGCTCTTTCAAGAAAGGAAATAACTATATCATTATAATTAAAATTTGAGGAAAGCCGTTTTACATAAATGGGTATATATAAAGTTTTTAAAATAGGGTGGGTTTTTGTAGTGTGATTTGAAAGAAAAATTAGCCTATTTTTATCAATGTTGTATTTTATTTCTTTTTCAAGGAGAAAGATTTTTTTAACTTTAAAATAATTATAAAGTCTTACCAAAACTGCCTCAGCACCTCCACCTGCAAGAGAGTTGATAAGAAAATAAAAAGACATAACTATTGTTTAAGTTTCCCCTGAAAGTATATATGAGCACCTTCTACAAAAGGATAAATAAACACAGAAAAGGGGGAAAAGATTAAGGTTCTAAAAACTTTTAAATTTTTAAATAACAATTTTTTAAAAGGCTTAAAATTTTTGGTGTTTTCTGAAGCATAAATTTTCGTTCTAAGTCTCTTTTTTAACTGAAAAGTATATTTCCCAATAAAAAACAATTCTAAAAGAGTTGCTAATTCGTTCAAACTTTTTGTATCTTCAACAGCTACCGAAAAACCATTTTTTTCGAGAAAAGTTTTTATTACCCCTTTTGAAAATCTAATAAAATGATGAGGAGGAAAATCTGTTTTTTCCAGTTTACCGCGATAAAGTTTAATAAAGAAGCATTCTCTATTAGGAACTGTACCAGCAATATATCCCTCTGGTTTTAAAAGTTTTTTTACATTTTGAATAAACTCTTGAGGTTTATCTTGATGCTCAAGCACTTCAAAAAAAGTAATTACATCAAACTTAAGGCTCTTTTCTTTAGCAAATTCTACAAACTCCTCTAAACTCATTGCATAAACATTTTTTAGTTTATATCGCTCCTTAGCAACCTTTATGCTTTTCTTATCAAGATCTATTCCCCAAACTTCAAAGCCAAGGTTTTTTGCATAGAATATAAAAACCCCATCACCACACCCAATATCTAAAAGTCTTCCTTTTCTAAATGGAAATTTTTTTAGAAAAGGTTTATGCCAATTTTGTAAATCTCTTACACCTTTATGAATTAGCTCATATGATGTTTCTCCTTCCTCTTCATAAAATTTAGTCTCAATCTTTAAAGGCTCCCACCACTGGAGTCCACACTTTGAGCAGTAATAAAGTTTATATTCCCTTTTATTCCAATCCGAAATATAAATTTCTATATAATCTTCTGCTTTTACTGTGGTATCACAAATGGGACAGTTAGGCATAACTTTTCCACTTATTAAAATTTCTATTAAGCAATTGCTCTAATTTTGTTATCTCATCAATAAAAATATTAATAAGATATTTATATTCAGCTTTACTTAATTTCTTTTTAACAGAAGGCTTTTTAAATGTTAAATTCTTTATTTTTGCTATCATACCTGTATGTACGAGTCCTATTTTTTCTCTTATATTATAAGACAAATTAGATAAATTATCTAACATCAAAGTTATACTATATAAAACTTTAGATTTTGGTACTAGTTGTTCATTATATACTGGAAAATCTTCTCTATTATCATCACAAATTCCTAAGAAGCTCAAAAGTTTGACCCACTCTCTTCTTGGATTTTCTTTTATATCATCCAATACAATTATATGCAATCTTTCACGTGGAATTAAGTCAAATAAAGCTTCTAATTGAGTTCCAAGCGAACACAATTTTTTGTAATTAAAAATAACAGGATGATACTTTTTACCCACTATAGGATTTATCTTTACCAGATTCCCTTTATTTCTTTCATCTGAAAAAGAAAAAGCTTTAAGAAAGTTTTCGGTTTCAAATTCTAAACCTGATCTTATATATTGAAGCCATAAAGAATAAGCCATTTCTACAGGATTACGTATACATACTATATATTTAGGTTTTTCTATAATTTTTTCAATTTGTGGTATAACTGACTTAGCAAAAAACAAGTACAATGCAGAAGCCTCACCTGCATATTTATATTTTTGAGAATCTACATTATCAAAGATTGAAAAATATCTCTTTTCTGACAATTTAGGATATGGTATATTCCCTAACCAATAATGTGGTTCTGCCTTTGAATGTTTACCTTTCCCTATATAAAAAAACACCTCCGGATGTTCAGAAAGCCAGTAAGCAAGCGAAGTGGTTCCACATTTCGGAGCACCTATTATAAAGAGATTTGGAAACTTTCTTTTCACATCTAACCCCCTTGCAATTTAAAAGTCCAGAATCCATAATTCATTCTTATATAAACCATAAAAGTAAAATTCCAAAAAATATAAGATAACATAGATGAAAAAGAAGCACCATATATACCAAATTTTGGTATTAATATAATATTTAACAAAATATTTACCAGACAACTTAGAAATACAATATTCCTAACAAAAACTTCTTTTTGTGTCATTTGCAAAATATACCCTACACTTCCCACTGCTGCATTTACAAACTGCCCTATGGTTAAAAATATAAGAGCTAAAGCTCCTTTTTTAAACTCTTCTCCAAACAATCCCATAAACCATTTTGGAAAAATCAAATACAGCCCAAAAATAGGGGCAGATGTCCAGAAAATAAGTTTTGTAGACTGCTGGGCTATATTTTTTAAACCTTCCATATCTCTCTTTCCCCAGAACTCAGCAAATTTAGGAGCAGCGATAGAATTTATAGCCATGAGAGTAAAACTTGTAATCATAGAAAGCCTCACAGCTACATTATAAATTCCTATCTCTTCTTCGGTTCTCCACATCCCAAGCATTATTGTATCTGTCCAGGACATTATCATAAATAAGGAACTTGATATAAGCATAGGTAAAGAAACAGAAAGTATGTTCTTCAAAGAAACCTCTTCCGTCTCTCCGCTAACTCCTCTAAACTTCTTTAGAAGGAATAAAGAACTTAGAAAAAAAGAGAGTATAATTCCTGCAATATAGGACAATATAACAACTTCAGTTTTCTTTATATTCAGAAAAAGCAGAAAGATCCCTGCTATAAGTAAGGCTATTAAAAATGGTAATATATTTTGAAGCGTTACATATTCCTTTATCTTCTTAAAAGCCCTCAGGCTCTCGGTGTTTATATAAAGGAGAACTAAAGGTGGAAC
Source organism: Thermodesulfobacterium sp. (assembly GCA_036781525.1). Taxonomy (GTDB): domain Bacteria; phylum Desulfobacterota; class Thermodesulfobacteria; order Thermodesulfobacteriales; family Thermodesulfobacteriaceae; genus Thermodesulfobacterium. Next base: position 7,739 of record DAIQAS010000043.1, read on the forward strand.
AGCAAAAGCCATTAACTTTATATAAAAAGTAAGATGTTCTTTATCAAAAATCCTATCAGAAATAATGGGAGCTAAAAGATAAAGTCCTATTGAAAGAATTAAAGAAAGGGGGATTACAAGTCCTATGGATTTAAGATATATATACTTTGCAGTTTCTACCTTGCCTTGAGCTTTATACTCTGCTATAAATCTGAGAAGAGCTGTATCCATACCTAATCTTCCAACTACAGAAGTTATCTGAAGTATGGTAAGGCACAAAGCAAATATTCCCCAAGCTGATGCTCCGAGTTTTCTTGTTACAAGAAAAGTAAAAAGATATCCAACAGCCAACCCGAATACTCTTAAAGTAAAAAAGGTTGTGCTACTCTTTATCAGTTCTCTAAAATGGACATCACTATTTATTTTTTCTTTAAATTTTTCAATTACCGAAATTCCTATCATTTCATTATAAAACCTTCTTTTATAAGATATTCCAAAATCTTCCTTGCACTTTCTTCAGGGGTAAGCTTTGTAGTATCAATATAAATCTCGGGAGCTTCAGGAGGCTCATAGGGGTCATCCACACCGGTAAAACCTTTAATAAGTCCTTCCTTTGCTTTTTTATACATTCCCTTAAAGTCCCTCTTTTCGCAGATTTCTATCGGAGCATATACAAATACCTCTATAAACTTTCTTTCTTTCACCATATTTCTAACCTGATTTCTTGCACTCCTGTAAGGACTTACAAGGGCACATATAACCACTCCATTGTGTTTTACTATCTCCGAAGCAACAAAGCCTACTCTCAGAATGTTTGCTATTCTGTCTTCTTTAGAAAAACCAAGGCCCTTTGAAAGATGGGTTCTTACTATATCTCCATCAAGTAGAGTTACTTTTTTCCCTTTTGCCTGAAGCATTATAGAAAGTATTTCTGCTATCGTGGTCTTCCCTGCACAGGGAAGACCTGTAAGCCATATACAAAATCCTTGTTTATGCTTAGGTGTATAGCTTTCTAAAATAATTTCTGATGTTTCAGGTCTCATAAACCATTCAGGAAGTTTCTTACCATTTTTAATGTAATCGTTCTTAATCTCAAAGTCTGAAATGGTTATATACTTATAACCTTTTTTCTCAGCCTTTTCTTTTTCAATATAATCTTTGATTTCAGGCACATAAACAAGTTCCTCTAATAGTAGCATCTTTATCCCTATTTCGTCTTCATATTGAGCAAATAATTCCTGAGCTTCATAGGGTTGATAAAAAGGTTTTCCTGTGGAATCCTTTCCAATATTTGCGTAATTACTGTCTATTATAAAATGAGTAGCTCCGTAATTTTTACTTATTATTCCTTGCCAAAGAACTTCTCTTGGTCCGGCCATTCTCATAGCAAGAGGAAGAAAACATAAAATTGTATTATTCTTGTCAAAATATTTTTCGTAGAGAATCTTGTAAATCCTCATACGTGTAAAAGTGTCAATGACCCCGGATTTTGTTATCCCTACAATAGGCTGAAATAAAAAAATCCCTCCTATTTTTTCTCTTGTTCGCTTTACAAATTCCTCATATACTCTATGCATGAGATTTATGGTTTGGTATGCAATAACCTTTTTATAACCTAATTCAAAAAGTCCCTCTCTTACTTTTTCGGGTGTTTTTCTGTATTCAGGAAAATCGTAATACTTAGGAAGTTGTAAGACTTTAAGGTTTCCTGAAATGTAATATTCCCCCCAAGTATACATCTCGGAAACAAGAGGATGACGAGGATCGATAGTTTTTAGAACATTCTTAGCTTCATATTCAAGATCCCATTTATAGATCTCTTTTACTTTCATAACTGCGAGGGGAAAGTTCTTAAGATCCCTGAGAACTATTTCTTCTCCTTCTTTAAGCTCTTTTACAAAATTCTTATCCACAGGCAGAGTTATAGGTATAGGAAATAGTGTTCCATCTTTTAGTCTCATTTCTTCCACAACTCGTTTGTAATCTTCTTTACCCATAAATCTATCTAATGGGGAAAAGGCTCCTACAGTCAAAAGCTCAAGATCACAAACTGAACGATAAGAAATTTGAAAAGATTTTAGATATTTAATCTTCTCAAACAATTCTTTTTTTTCCTCTTCATTTACCAACAGGTTAACAAGCTTATTTTTCTTACGATTCATCATTTCAAAAATTTAAAAGTCTTTCTCAAATCTATATGTAGCACCTATGAATTTTTCTAAATTATTATACATTCCAGAAAATCTGCAAGTTATCTGATTAGGTACTGCCATAATATTTCTATTTTACTAAACTTTAACCATTTTAAGTGAATTCATTTTGTTTTTAAAAAAACAGTATATTTAAAACATCCCAACTTCTTAGCAATAACCCTATTCTGTTCTTATCTTAAATAATTCGAAACTTGACGCTATTACATTGATAAAATAAAATAATTTTCTATAATGTGGAAATTTTTGATAAATAAGTGCCTGTCAAATTTTTTAAAAATTCGTTTTTTTTAACCAGTACTGAGAAAGTAAGTAATAAGACGGGAGGAAAAGGAGCATGCAGGAGAAACAGATGATTAATGAGGATGAAATAGACCTTTTTGAGCTTTTTCAAAAACTTTATAAAGAAAAGTGGCTGATTATAGGAATTACAGTATTCTTTGCCGTGATTTCTTTAGTAATTACGCTGTTAATACCAAAAGCCTATAAAGCAGAGGCTTTATATGAAATAAAACCTGTTGGCAGCTATACAATTGTTGATTCTCAGGGACTTATAGAAACTGTTAAATTTTATGAAAAACATAAAAATCCTCAATTAGAAGTAAAGTTAATTCAATTAAGGCGCAGTAAAAATATAATCAAAATTGAAGCTGAGGGAGTTTCTCCTGAAATCGCTAAACACAATTTGGAAAATGTTGTAAATTTGATAAATAAAGAGCTTTTTAAAGAAAAATTCAATGAAATAGCTGAAAATGTTAAAAAGAGGCTTGATATTATAAACAATACACTTGGGGACTTAAAAAGAAGTGGAATTATCTATGACCCATCAAGAGTTGCAGATTTAATAACAGAAAAGCAGGAACTTGAGAAATGGCTAAAAAATCCAGTGGTAATATGTCCTGTCAGCGAAATTATAACAAGTTATGAACCTGTCAAACCAAAACCTTTACTCAACTTAAGTGTTGGAATTGTTTCAGGTCTTTTTATCGGGATTTTTGTAGCCCTATTAAAAGAAGCTATAAAAGAAAGAAAAGCGCGGTAAATGAAAAATTTCTCTTCCAAAACACTCTAAAAGTTCTTCTTTTCAAGATCAGCGATGAGTTTGGGGACTACAAGATGTCTTTTTATTTTTCTGGTAGTGGTTTTAGGGAGTTCTTCATCCTGTATAACAAACTTCTTAACCCTTTTATAAAGTGCAAGATTAGCCATATACTTTTTTACTTCGTTAGAAATGATATCTTCAATATCCTTTTCGG
>DAIQAS010000044.1:0-10617 GCA_036781525.1 Thermodesulfobacterium sp.
CTCTGATACCCTGCCTTCAAGCTTTGCCTTTTCTTCAAGAAGCTGGTTGTTTCTTTCCTTTTGCTGGGAAAGTTCAGACTCCAACTCTGATACCCTGCCTTCAAGCTTTGCCTTTTCTTCAAGAAGCTGGTTGTTTCTTTCCTTTTGCTGGGAAAGTTCAGACTCCAACTCTGATACCCTGCCTTCAAGCTTTGCCTTTTCTTCAAGAAGCTGGTTGTTTCTTTCCTTTTGCTGGGAAAGTTCAGACTCCAACTCTGATACCCTGCCTTCAAGCTTTGCCTTTTCTTCAAGAAGCTGGTTGTTTCTTTCCTTTTGCTGGGAAAGTTCAGACTCCAACTCTGATACCCTGCCTTCAAGCTTTGCCTTTTCTTCAAGAAGCTGGTTGTTTCTTATAAGAAAAGAATAACCCTTATGTTCTATAAACTCTCCGACCTTTATACCCCAAAAATACAAATCACGGTGTTCTTCGTTTACTACGAATTCGTATTCTTTGAATAATTTATCCACATCAAGCACTGCTCTTATATCTTCCTCAGTTAAATTTTTATAGTAATTCTCAAATTCTGGGTCGCTTGCAATAAAAGGCGCATCTTCTGGTGTTGTTCTTTTTGTTCCATGTTCCGGTCTTCCCGTAGTTGCGCATGTAAAAATAAATAAACCTCCGGGCTTTAGCAATCTATACATATTTCGGAGAGTTTGTGGATAAAAGGGGTCATGCTCAAAGGTTTCTGTAGATATGACAACATCAAAAGTAGCATCGGGTAAAGCAAGTTCGTGCCCCTTACAGACTATATCCACATTTTTACCGTAAACCAAATCAACACCAATATATCCACAATTTTCAAAAAATTCTTGATTGTTTCCATTTATGTCAAGGGAACCAATGTCAAGCACAAACTTTTCCCTGAAGAATTCAGGAAAGCGACTTTTTACATACCTTATAAATTCTTGCTGTTCTTTATGCGCCATGCGATCCCTCTTTTATGCTATTATAACACCTAAGAACCTCCTTAAACCCTCTTCCCAATTAGAAAGCATTATACCTTTCTTTGTCCCAAGAACACTCCACAGGGGCCTTCTTGCTTTTGTGGGGAATTCCGTATGCTTTACGGGTTTGACCTCCGCTTCTATACCCGCAAGCTCAAGAATTTTTTTTGCGAATTCGTACCAAGAGCAGTAGCCTGTGTGGGTTATGTGGTAAACACCGTAGGGGTGTTCTTCGGTGATAAGTTTCCATATGCCTTCCGCAAGGTCCAAAGTGTGGGTTGGAACCATGTATATGTCGTCAACCACTCTCAGTTTTTCTCCTGCTTTTGCCTTTCTGAGAATTGTATAAGGGAAGTTTCCCCCCTTTCCAGAAGCTCCAGCAACTCCGTATAGGCTTGAGCTCCTTACTATGTAATACTTTTCAAGGTAGTTTTTTATTATAAGTTCTCCCGCATATTTGGAAAGCCCGTAGATGTTGATGGGGTTGGGAACGTCATCTTCGTAATAGGGTTCCCTTTTCTCTAATTTCTTTCCATCAAATACGTAATCTGTGGAAATATGGACAAGAATGGCTCCTGTTTCTTTACAAGCATCCACCAGGTTTTTAACGCCGATAGCGTTTACAGAAAAGGCTTCTTCTATTTCCTCTTCGGCAAGGTCTACCTTTACATAAGCAGTTGTATTTAAAACTACTTCGGGACTTAAAGACTTTAAAACTTTTAAAACCATTTCCTTGTTCCTAACATCAATTTCTTTCCTCGCAAGAGGAATAAGTTTTACATCTTCTGGAGCTGTTCTTACAATGTCACTTCCTAACTGTCCGTTTGCACCTAAAAGAACTACTTTCATTTTTGTGCATACCTTTCCCTTAAATCTTTTACCAACTTTTTAATTAATTCCTCTTTTTCAAAAAGCCATTCTTTATTCTCAATATACCAGCTTACTGTTTTTTCAATACCCTCTTCAAAAGATACTTTAGGTTTCCAACCAAGTTCTGTTTCTATCTTCGTTGTATCTAAGGCATATTTTAGGTCATGTCCAGGTCTATCAGGAACAAATTCTATATAATTCTCATCTTTTCCAAATAGGGAGAGTATCTTTTTAACAACCTCTATGTTTTTCTTTTCTTCACCACTACCAACGTTATAAACCTCTCCTTCTTTTCCCTTTTCCATTACCGCTAAAACAGCATAAGTAAAGTCCTCAACGTAGAGCCAAGTTCTAATATTCTCTCCTTTTCCATAAACAGGGATTTTCTCACCTGAAAGAAGCCTTATTATCGATAAGGGTATAAGTTTCTCGGGATATTGCCATGGTCCATAATTATTTGATGCTCTGATAATAATAGCGGGAAGACCGTAAGTTCTAACAAAAGACCCTACTAACATATCTGCCGCAGCTTTACTTGCAGAATAAGGAGAATTAGGTCTTAACGGGCTTTCTTCTGTAAACTTTTCTTTTCCTTCAAGAGAAAGTTCTCCATAAACTTCATCTGTAGAAATGTGAATGAATTTTTTCTACCTTGTGCTTTAGCGACAACTCAAGAAGATTTAATGTTCCGATAACATTTGTTTTTACAAAAATATCTGGATTTATTATACTCCTATCTACATGTGTTTCTGCTGCATAGTGAATTACTACTTTTGGTTTTACGTTTTCAAAAATTTGAGCTATAGCTTGTTTGTCGGTTATATCTTCTCTAAAAAATTTTATATTGTCAAGAAAACTTTCTATTCTCTTTATATCTCCTGCATATGTGAGTTTATCAACAACATAGACTTCAAAATCTTCTTTTACTAATTTCCTTACAAGGTCACTTCCCATAAAACCAGCTCCACCTGTAATTAAAACTTTCATAAGCTTCCTCCGTATTCAAAATTTTTATCCGCCTCCTTTAATTTAGGAAGTTTACTATCTTTTTCTGAAAGTATCGGTTCCTTTATAGGCCAGTCTATAGCGATATCAGGGTCGTTCCATATTATTCCCCTGTCGTGTTCTGGGGAGTACTCATTTGTTACCTTATAAACAATCTCTGTATTATCTTCAAGGGCTACGAACCCGTGGGCAAAGCCAGGAGGAACCCAGAGCATAAGTTTATTCTCTTCAGAGAGCTCAACCGCAACCCATTTTCCATACCAGGGGGAGCCCTTCCTTATGTCAACGGCAACGTCCCATATCCTTCCCCTTACGCACCTAACTAACTTTCCCTGCTCCATAGGTCTTAGCTGATAGTGAAGCCCCCTTAAAACCCCCCTCTGGGACCTTGAGTGGTTGTCCTGAACAAAATCGTAAGGGATTCCGTTAGCCTTAAACTCCGAAGCCTTGTAGGTTTCCATAAAAAAGCCCCTTTCGTCTCCGAAAACTTTTGGCTCAATTAAAATGACATCGGGTATCTCAAGTCTCCTGAAGTTAAAGGGCATGGGCTACCTCCTGAAGGTAGTTATCAGCCACGAATTGAGCAAAGGCGAAGGCGCTCGTGAAGGCCGGGGATATGGCGTTCAGAATATGAACGCTGTTAGCATCTTTTATAACCAAGAAGTCCATCACGAGCTCCTTTTTATTCCAGTCCACGAGTTGGGGTCTTATCCCCACCTTGTCCGATGGTTCGACGTCTTCCATCCTTAAACCTTCCACCATTGAAGATACGTCCTCAAAGAAAAGCCTTCCGATGTACTTCTTCGGTTCTGTGAGGGCAACCCTTCTGAATTTAGGATTTCTGAAAAAGAGGACGACATCCCTCAGCAATATCTCCGGAGCTTCCCTGTCAATACCCTTTAGGATTCCGTAATTTTCCCTTCCGAAGGCGGGAATGGCGGTCGGACCTATGTAAACCTCCCCACTGTAACCCTTTGTAAAGTGAATCCCGAGGAAAGGGTTCCTTATATCGGGAACAGGGTATATATTTCCCCTCACGAGGTAACTTTTCTCCTTTTTGAGCTTTCTGTAAGTCCCCTTAAAGGGGAGTATCCTATACTCAAGCCCCACACCGAACATGTGGGCTATCCTGTCAGCGTAAGCTCCGGCTGTGTTTATAAATAGGTCAAATCTGAAATTTCCTTTCTTTGTGACAACTTCATTGCTTCCCTTCAAATCCAGAACCCCGGCATCTTTTACTATCCTTACCTTTCCCGAAGATGTGAGCTCCTCTTCAAGACTTTTGAGTATTCTTTTTGAATCAACTACGGCCGTGAGGGGAGAGTAGAGGGCTTTCTCAACGGTCCTTGCATACGGCTCTATCTCTTTTAAACCTTTCTCATCAACCAGCTCAACCCTCGCTCCGTTTTTCAACGCCCTCCTGTAGAGCTCTTTAAGGGTCTCTAATTCCTCCTCCCTTTTGGTAATTATAACCTTGCCAGTTTCAAGAACGGGAATCCCCTTCTCTTTACAGTACTCCCTCATGAGGAGGTTCCCTTTCAGACAGAGCTTAGCCTTTAAACTGTCGGGAGTGTAGTAAATGCCGGCATGGAGAACCCCGCTGTTCCTTCCGGAAGCGTGAAGTCCGATTTCCTTTTCCTTCTCAAGTACGAGTATGTCTTCAGCCCCTCTCTTCAATAGTTCCCTTGCTATAGAGAGTCCAAGAATTCCCCCACCGCAGATGACTATCACACACCTTCCTCCGCAATCCTGATAAGGTACTTTCCATAATCTGTCTTCTTCAGTGGCTCAGCAAGTTTTATAAGTTGCTCCCTGTCTATCCAGCCGTTCCTGTAGGCTATCTCTTCAATACACCCTATCATGAGCCCCGTTTTCTTTTCTATGGTCTCAACGAACTCTCCAGCCTCAAGGAAGCTGTCGTGTGTTCCCGCATCGAACCAGGCAAAGCCTCTCCCAAGAAGTTTGACTCTTAAAGAGCCCTCCTGAAGGTACCTTTCAAGGACTGAAGTTATCTCAAGCTCACCCCTTTTTGAGGGCTTAACATCTTTTGCAAATTCAACCGCCCTCTCATCAAAAAAGTAAACCCCTATCACTGCATAATTGGATTTGGGATGGGCAGGCTTTTCCTCAATGGATAAAACTTTACCGGATTGATCAAACTCAACCACCCCGAACCTCTCAGGGTCCTTTACATAATAACCGAATACATAAGCTCCGCCCTTTTGCTCAACCTCATCTGCAGAAGCCTTAAGAAGCTCAGGAAGGGTGTGCCCAAAGAGAATGTTATCCCCGAGAAGATAAAACACAGACTCGCCCTTAATGTAAGGCTCTGCAAGAATTAAACCTTCCGCTAAACCTCTCGGCTTTTCCTGGACAACACAAGCTATTTCCATTCCGAGCCTTTTTCCGTGATTGAAAAGCTTTTCATAAAGGGGTTTATCCTCCGGATTTATTACAAAGATAACTTCCCTTATTTTAAGGAGCATGGCAAGGCTTAGAGGGTAATAAATCATGGGTTTGTTATAAACGGGAAGAAAGTGCTTGTTAATAATTTGTGTTACAGGATAAAGCCGTGTTCCCGAGCCCCCAGCAAGAATAAGCGCTTTCATTTTTTTATCCCCCTAACCTCTCCCACTCAAAACTCACCAAATCTTTTCGCTCCTTGCTGAACTCTATTCCGATAAGATATATCTCCTTAAACCTGCCTCTATACTTCTCACCATAACCCTTCTCTAAAAGCACTTTTAGGGCCTTCCCCTCTGGCTCAAGCTCTACCACCTTAAACTCAACTACATAACACCTCTCATCATAAAGTATGGTCAAATCAATCCTTCCTCTGCTCGTGTAATCCTCCGCAATTAAATCCAAACCCGCTCCCGCAAGAAAACTATACACCACACTGGCATAATAACCCTCATACCCCGCTATCTCATTTTTCCTATACCACTCATAAGGTATGCTTGCAAAAAGACTTCTTAAAACCTCCTTAAAGCCCTCTAAATCCCCCCTTCTCAAACACTCCTCAAGCTTGCCTGCTAATCTCTCCTTTGCAACAGGCGCTTGAGTTAAATAAGAGGCTATGTAATCATTAAGGGATATCTCAACCTCTTTATTAGGATATCCTAAATAATACACAAAGCCCCTTCTTGAGGTTTGGTATCTTTTTATGGTGAGATAACCCGTCTGAAAAAGCAAGTTCTCAGGCTCTATAAAGTCCACATCAAAACTCCCAAGAAGCCTCTCTGAGGCTATAAGCTCTGTTAACTCCGGCATGTAAAACCTCTTCTCCACAAGAAGCTTTATAAGAAATTCAGGGGTTCCCGTCTCAAACCAGTATGGGTGAAATTGTCTTTTCTGCAAATATAAAAGAATATCAAAGGGATTATAAACAGGCTCCCCCAACCAGGAATAACCGTTATACCAACACTTAACAGCCTCAAGGTCTTCTCCCTTAAGCTCCTCTGCAAAAACGCTTTCAAGCTCACCCTGAGTATACCCGCAAATGGTTGCATATCTTTTATCAAGGGTTATGTCATTTAACTGATTTAATCCGGAAAACAAGGAAACCTTGGAAAACTTGGAAACCCCTGTAAGAAAGACAAACTTTAGATACCTATCAAGAGGCTTAAGGACACTGTAAAAGTTCTTCAAAACCTCCCTTATCCGTAGTGCCTCCTCCCTTTCCTCAATCCTGTCAAGTATGGGCTTATCATATTCGTCAACAAGAACCACTACCTTCTGCTTATACCTTTCACTCGTCCTGATAATAAGCTCACGAAAATATAGATTGTAATCCCCTTTTTTCTCCGAGATTACTCCGAGCTCCTCTTGATTATTTTCAAGAAGCTCCAAAATGTAAGTTTTTAAATGCTCTGAATTTTCAATTACCACCCCTCCAAAATCTATGTATATTACCGGATACTTAACACTCCAGTCCCAGTTATTTTCAAGATATAAACCCTCAAAAAGCTCTCTTCTTCCCAAAAAGGCCTGCCTCAAGGTGTCAAGAAAAAGGGATTTCCCAAATCTCCTCGGACGGGAAAGAAAATAATAGGCCCCCTCATTAACAAGCTTTACCACAAAGGGGGTCTTATCCACATAATAATACCCTTCTGTCCTAATCTTCTCAAAACTTTGTATCCCTATGGGAAGCTTCTTCATTTTTGCTTTACCCTTTTCTATAACCTTTAATCTTTTATTATAACCTCCCTCAGCTTATCCTGCCACTGCCTTATCTCCACCCCAAGGGCTTTGCAGAGTTTCTCATTACTCATTACAGACCAGCGGGGTCTTAAAATTAAAAAAGCTCTGCTTTATACTTCTCCTACTTACTTTCCCCTCAAATTTTGCACGCAATAAAATACCTAATGTACCTGTGATTTTTAGATCGTATAATCTTGCTTTCTGGCGCGCCTCATAATCATCCAATAAAATTAAATCTGCTCCAATTTCTAATGCAAGCACTATTGCTTCTGCCTCACCTTTATCAATCTCACTGTAAAGTAATTTTACGAGTTTATCGTTTTTGACCCTTTCTACCTTTATCCATTCAGCGCTCTTTATTAGTTTTGCGTCTTCTTGCTCTTCCCCTTCTACTACACATTCATCATATACCGCTTCAGGAATAAAAATGTTAAGATGAATTAAGACCGAAGAATTACTTACAACTTTTGGCATATTCTATATCTTCTAAAAGTTCCCTTTCTGTGTAATGTCTAAGTATCTTTCTTTCTGCTAAACCTTCAATAAATTTCCGTTTGCTAATCCTAGCTAATTTCCTTGCAGTCCCCATAGAAGCCAATCCTTGTTCATACAGCAAAAAAGCCAACTCCTTTTTAAGCTCTTTCTCTACTTTTTCTCTTGGTATTTTAAGAGCATCTAATATATCATCAGGTATACTTAAAAGTAAAGCCATATTCCTTTCCCCCTTTTTCTATACCTTTTAATCTTTAATTATAACCTCTCTAAGCTCATCCTGCCACTGCCTTATCTCCGCTCCAAGGGCTATACAGAGTTTTTCGTTGCTCATTACAGACCAGCGGGATCTTTTGGCAGAAAGATTTAAATTTTTTAGGAGCATAGCAAGGCTTAGAGGGTAATAAATCATGGGTTTGTTATAAACGGGGAGAAAGTGCTTGTTAATAATCTGTGTTACGGGATAAAGCCTTGTCCCCGAGCCCCCTGCAAGAATAACCGCTTTCATTCTTTTAAACAGCTGTATATAAATTTCCCATTTTCAAGTAAACATTATAAGATTTATTATCCTTCAGTCAACTATATAGGGTTGAACCTATATAAGTTTTCATTCCTGAAAAATGGATTTGTCAAAGCGGTATACCATACCTTCAAAAAAAGCTACTTTTTCTCCGGTATCCTTTTTGGTTACAGTTATATGATAGGTTGCCAGATTTTTTCCTCTGTGAAACTCGTGAGCTCTGGCTACAAGCTTTTCCCCGGGTTTCACGGATTTTATATAGGTAATGCTTGCATTTATAGCAAGTGCCAGTGTGCCATAGGAGTTTGACGCCAGGGCAAAAGTAAGATCTGCAAGAGTAAAAATAACTCCTCCCTGGCAAATCCCGGCAGCGTTTAAATGTGTTTCTTTAACCTCCATCTCAACTTCTGCCATCCCCTCTCCCATATCAGTAATTCTTGCTCCCAGAAATTCAAAAAGCCTGTCATTGTTATAGATGTAGTCTTTTACTTTTTCGTAAATTTTCTTCTCCATAAAGTGCCTCCTGTGTTTTTTCTGCAAAGCAGGGTTTTAACCCAATAATTTTTACCCAAATAAGCCCAAAAATCAATCAGCTTTCTATTTGACTGTTAGAATTTAATATTATATAATTTTTGTGGAAATTTTTAAGAAACAGTCCAGAGCTTTTATGTTCAAATTTGCGGTTTTAGCCTTTTTCATATCCTTTTTTTTATGCACTCTCTTTATTGCTCTTTCAAAAAAAATTCAAATTTTTTTAACTGATCATCTGCACATAGGACCTCAGACCTTTCATTCAAAACCAACTCCAAGAATAGGTGGACTTGCCGTCTTCACAGGTTTATCCGTAGCCCTTATCATTGCTTATTTAAGACCGGAAGAGTTTTACTCAAACTATCTTTTTCTCATTCTTTTTTCTTTACCTGTATTTTTGGCAGGATTTATAGAAGACCTTACAGGAAAACTCAATCCCAAAATAAGGATGCTTTTTCTGTGTGTTTCAGCAATTCTTGTTTACTTTTTTCTAAATGTAAAAATCGTAAGGGTTGATTTGCCTTTTGCGGATAAACTTTTGCAACTAACCGCAGTTTCTCTCCTCTTTACCGTTTTTGCTCTTGCAGGGATTTCCAATGCCATAAATATAATAGACGGTTTTAACGGGCTTGCCAGTATGGTTTCCATGATGATTCTTATGAGTATAGCCTATGTTGCCTATAAACTGGGAGATTACGAAATCACCACCTTATGCGTTGTCTCAACCTTTGCCCTGCTCGGATTTTTTCTTCTAAATTATCCTTATGGACTTATCTTTCTCGGTGACGGAGGAGCCTATTTTTCGGGGTTTATAATCGGGGTAGCAAGCATTCTCATCGTTTACAAACACCATCAGGTATCCCCCTGGTTTGCTTTAACGGTAAATATCTATCCAGTATATGAGACTTTTTTTTCCATGTATAGAAGAAAAATTTTAAGGAAAAAGCCTGCTATGAGTCCTGATGCACTTCATATGCATACACTTTTTTATAAAATTTTTATAAAAAAAGTGTTTAATGTAGATAACCCTGAGTTCAGAAATCCCTTAACTTCTGTTTTTCTCTGGATAATCAATTCTTTCGGAGTAGTACCTGCTATTATCTTCTGGAATAACACAAAAGCTTTGATGCTATCTTCCCTTGCCTTTACTCTTTTTTATACATTTCTCTACTGGAACATACTTAGCTTGAGAAAAATCAGAATAAACTCAAAATAAAAGCTCTGTATCTGGAGGTAAAGTATGAAGTTTTACAGAACTTTACATCCAAGACCGGTTGTTATCATAGGAAGCGGAAATGTAGAAAGGGGAGAAGTAAACTTTATGGCTTGTTCTTGGATAACACCCATTGCAGAAGATGTGCCAACTCTTGGTTTTGCCTGCGATAAAGAGCATTTAACCCATGAGCTTATCCAGAAATATAAAGAGTTCTCAGTAAACATTACAGAAGATATTGAGCTTATCTGGAAAGTGGGAACATCAAGCGGAAAAGAGATAAACAAAGCCGAAGCCTTTAATATAAAATTCAGGCAGGGAAAGGTTTTGGCTGTGCCTGTTCTTGAAAACACTTTGGCAGTCCTTGAATGTAAAGTGATAAAAGAAGTTGAAGTCGGAGAGGTGGTTTTTTACATAGGTGAGGTTAAAAACTGGGAAGCAATGGATTTTGACGAATACGGATATAAAGAGTTCTGGAAACTTCCTCTTCATAAGGGAGGCAAGGCTTTCACCTTTTCCAGTAAAAAACTTTATTTTCCTAAGTAAAGTGATTATTTATACTCTCGGAACTTCTAATAGAACGCAAGAAGAATTTTTAGAGATTTTAAAGTTTTACAGGATTAAAGCTGTGGCAGATGTAAGAAGGTGGGCGACCTCTCAGAGATTTCCCCAATTTAAAAAAGAAAATCTGATAAAAATTTTACCTGAAAATGGCATTTCCTATTATCACTTGGAGGAACTCGGTGGATATAGAAGAGAAAGTTACGAAGATTATATGAAAACATCTGATTTTAAA
>DAIQAS010000045.1:0-10507 GCA_036781525.1 Thermodesulfobacterium sp.
ATACACAATTTTCTTGACACTATGCCTCCTTCTCGTAATTTCTATTTTTTATAATATTTTTTATTTAAGTAAATTACACATTTTTATAACATAAGTTATTATCAAAGTCAATTAAAAATTTGAGAAAAGTATTTATCAAAAGGTTTTAAAAATTATTGTAAAAAGGAAAATAATTCCTTAAGGAGATGGGAGAGTGTTTTTTCGTAAAGCTGGATTAACTCCTTAAATTTGCTAATTTTAGAAACTCTGAAAAAGCCGAATTCCTTGGTCTGATTTCCCGCAATAATCTTTCCTTTTAAAACCATTTTAACATTATCTTTTTCTATAAAGGGATAAAAATCAGTAATTACAATTTCTAAAAGCTCTCCCTCGGGAGAATGACAAGAAAAAGAAGAAACGAAATAAGTCTTTAAAACACAAGACAAAGGACAAATCCAAGCATTTTGAGAAAAATAATGAAATCCCTCTTCATCTTTGTAAAGAATCCTTTCTGTATCAAGATATTCAGGTATAACAATTTTAAAACTTACAGGTCTTTTACACTCAACCTTCTCTGAAGGCTCTAACTTATGAAGATTTATTTTTTCTGATTTTATAAGAGAAACGGTAGGAGAACATCCCAGAAGAATAAAAATAAGTGCTATTATCAAAAAATCTTTTAATTTACTCACCTCTTTCCTCCAGAGGGCTTTTTTTTATCTTGGCATCAGGAAACAAGCTCAATTTTTCTTTTAACTTTTTGGAAAGTTCAGAAAGATTTTGGGAAGTTTTTTCAACCTCTTTAATCGTTTTTAAAATCTGAGGTAAAAGCTCAGCATCTGCAGTATTTAAAATTTTAGAAGACTTGGAAAAGATTTTATCAAGCTTTTTTAATTCCTTTTCGAGTTCATCTGCAACTTCCGCATATTTGTTAATTAAACTTCTACTATCACGGGTCATATTATTAAATTCTTCTATATCAATTTGCGAGATTTTATATTTCGTTTGGTTTATTAAATCTGTAGCTTCTTTAACAGTTACTTGAGCTTCTTTTAATACCTGAGAGAGTTCATCTGAGTTTTTCTCAAGCTTTGCTAATACTTTGTTTATTCTTTCAAACTCTAACTTATTCAAAATCTGATTTATGTTTTCAAGAAGTCTGTTCATATTATAAATGGTCTCGGGAAGAGCAGAAACTACACGCTGAAGATCTGATTCTTTCATGGGAATAACTTTTAGTCCCTCTTTTTTATCAAAAGCTGTTTTTGCTTCGGAATCTTCTATTAAGGATAAATAAGCAATTCCTGTTATTCCTTGAACTCCCAAGGTTGCAGAAACTCCCCTTTCTATATTTAATTTTTTATCTACTAAAATTTTTATTCTTATTAAATTTTGATTTTCTGGATCAATCTCCATACTCTCTACTTTGCCTATTTGAACACCTTTATAATAAACTGAGGCAGAAGGTTTTAATCCCTGAACAGATTCTGAAGTTATAATTAAATATTTTGCATATTTTGACCTTTCTCCTATCTGAGAAAAGGTATATAAAGTGATAACAGAAAGAACTACCCCCAGAAGCACAAAAATTCCCACAATCAGGTAATTAACCCTTCCCTCTATCATTTCCTATATCCTTTTTTCTGAAATTGTAAGTTTCCAGCGCTTGGTGGAAAAAAGCTGTTGTAACCACGGATCAGGCAAATACTTTATTTCCTCTGGTCTGCCATCGTAAACTATTTTACCCTCAGCAAGCACCAAAACCCTGTCACAAATATTTAAAGTATGAAGGTCATGAGTAATTATAAAAATGGTAATACCTGTCAAATCTCTTAGTGTTTTTAATATGGTTTCTATTTCTTCAGAGCTTACGGGATCAAGTCCTGATGTTGGTTCGTCAAGAAGTAGCAGTTCCGGATCAAGAACAAGAGCCCTGGCTAAAGCAACTTTTTTCTTCATACCTCCTGAAAGTTCCTCTGGATATTTATGAAAAACCTCATCTTCTAATCCCACCATTCTTAATTTGACATACGCAAGATCCTCTAAAATATCTAAAGGATATTTTCCAATTTTTCTGGCAGGATAAATAATGTTTTCACCAACTGTCATAGAGTTAAAAAGTGCTGAAAACTGGAAAACCACCCCTGTTCTGTTTCTCAATTCCTGTTTTTCTCTTTCAGAAAGATTGAGAGTATTTTTGCCATAAAGATAAATCTCTCCTTTCTGAGGAGAAAGCAGAAGTAAAATCAATCTGAGTATGGTAGTTTTCCCAGAGCCACTACCTCCTACAAGCGCTACAATCTCTCCTTTATTTATAAAAAAATTTAAATTTTTATGCACTACCGTTTTTCCATAACCAGATTGAACATTTTTAAATTCAATTATTTTCATAGGCCAACTTTTGTAAATATAATTGAAAAGATAGCATCCATTACTATTACTCCTGATATACAATAAACTACACTTTTCATTACAGAGCCGGCAAGACTTTGAGGATTTTTTTCTGAAGCATAACCAAAATAACAACCCACAAGGGCTGTATATAATCCAAAAAAGGGCATTTTAACAACGCCTGCTATTACATGGTTAGAGCCCACAGCTTCTGGTAATCTGGAGAAAAAATCAATTATAGGTATACCAAGATAAATTTCCGAAATAAAAGAACCTCCCAAAATCATAAAAAAAGAAGAAAAAAGCATCAAAATAGGAGCAGAAATTATTAGAGACATTACCCTCGGAAGAACGAGCAAGCTTATCCAAGAAAGTCCCATTACCTGTAAAGCATCAAGTTCTTCAGAAACCTTTCTAAGTCCAATATTTGCAGAATACCCACTTGCCACTCTTCCTGCTAAAAGAATTCCCGTAATAATAGGAGCAAGTTCTCTAAAAGCAGGAATTCCAATAAGATCAACTATAAATATATTAGCTCCAAAGGTTCTAAGTAGGATTGCGCTTTGATAAGCCATAACTATACCCATTAAAAAAGATAAAGCCCCAAGTAAAAAAAGGGTTCCTGCTCCTGAAACCTGTAAGTCTTTGAACAGAGCCGAAATTTCCATCTGACGGATATTTTTAAAAGATTCCACTAAGAAATATCCTAAATATTCTATGGGAGAAAGTATCTTGTAGAAATATTTTTTAAAATCTAAAGAAGAAGCTTTTTTCCTAAAAACTTCTTTCTTTTTAAATGGTCCCAGATATTTTTCTAAAAGTTTTATAAATTCCAGTTGTTCATCGGTAGCGATAAGATTTTCTAAACTCAATCTTCTGTTTTTAAGTTCCTTTAAAATGACCAGTAGCAAACAGGTATTTAAATTTTCGAGTTTTGAGATGTCCAAAACTTTAAAAGAAGAATTTTTTAGCTTTTCCTCAAGCTCATAACAAGAAATTTCTCCCTCAATCTGAAGTTTTTCCATATTAGAATAAAAAGTTTTATTTAAAACTTATTTTATCATGAATTGAGTTTTAAAAAAGACAGAGCTATTCTCTGAAGGGAATGGCAAGTCTTCTTATATGAGTTTCTCTTTCTCTCCAATCTTTGAGTGCTTTTACCCAGAGATCAAGATAAATCTTCTTACCGAGCAGAAATTCAAGTTCCTCCCTTGCCAATGTTCCTATTTTTTTTAGCATCCTTCCGCCTTTGCCAATTATAATTCCTTTCTGAGAATCTCTTTCAATAAATATGGTTGCCTGAATATAAAGAAGATTTCTATCAGGATCTTCCCTTATTTCTTCTACCTTTACTGCTGTGGAATAGGGCACTTCTTGATAGGTATGCATAAACACTTTTTCACGAATTATTTCTGCTATAAGAAGACTTAAAGGTAAATCTGTAACCTGATTAGGCTCATAGTAAAAAGGGCCTTCTGGTAAAAGTTTTACAATCTCATCAAGTAATCTGTCAAGTCCGTCATTTTTTAAAGCTGAAATAGGAACTATAGCATGAAAGTCGTGAAGCTTTGAAAAATAATCTATAATAGGTAAAAGTTCTTGTTTTTTTATAAGATCAATTTTGTTTAGAGCTAAAATTGCAGGTTTTCCTGCTTCTTTTATTAAATTTAAAATCTTCTCCTCCTCAGGTATGCGGTGGGTAACATCCATAACCCAGAGAATAATATCAACCTCTTGCAAGGCATTTAGAGCCTCTTTAACCATTATCTGATTAAAAAGATCTTTTGCATCGTGAATCCCCGGGGTATCAACAAAAACAATCTGAAAATTGTCCCTTGTTAAAACTCCTTTTATATTGAATCTTGTTGTCTGAGGTTTTGGACTGACTATGGATACCTTTGTTCCCAAAAGCTGATTTAATAAAGTTGACTTACCAACATTGGGAAGTCCTATAATACCAACAAAGCCAGATTTTGTATTTTTAAGTTCTTTTTCGGTCATTTTCTTTAAAAGATAAGTTTATTTTTGCTTTTTATCAAGCTTCTTTCCTTCTTCAAGAATTTTTTTCTTTAAAATTCTTAAAGCCTTTTTAGCTCCAAGAATTTCTGCTTCTTTTTTAGAAGAACCTTTTGCTCTTGCAAGTATCTCTCCGTTTAATTTGACACCAATTTCAAATTGAGGACTATGGGAAGGACCGGAAACGGATAACACTTCATATTCTGGTTTTTTATTATAATGTTTCTGCATAAACTCCTGAAGTTGTGTTTTGTAGTCCTGAAATTTTTTCTGACGAAATTTTACGAAATAAGGAAGGAACCATTTTTTAACCCTTTCAAAAGCAACCTCAAATCCACCTTCTAAAAACAAAGCTCCTATAAGGGCTTCCATAGCTCTTGCACAAATATTTTCTTTACTTCTCTTATCAAGTTTTTCTTCTCTTTTCCCAATATATATATAATCAAACAGATTTAGCTTTCTGGAAACTTTTATCAGAGTGTCCTTACAAACAAGATAAGCCCTTTTTTGAGTAAGTTCTCCCTCTCTGTTTTCTTTAAATTTTTGAAAAAGCAAAAGAGAAATGCATAGATTTAAGACTGAGTCTCCCAAAAATTCAAGCCTCTCATTATCTTCCCAGTCAATCTCTTTATGACTGATTTTGTATGACCTGTGAGTAAGAGCTGTTTTTAAAAGTTTTTTATTTCTAAATTTGAAATCAAGAAGTTTTTCAAGATCTTCAAGGTCTTTTTTCATTATTTTGCTACAAGAAAAGCCGATCTAAACCTTTCTTTTTTTAATTCTTCAGCCAGATGATAAGCTTTGTAGAAGTCATTTGCGAGATAAATTTGAACTCTGTAAAAGATAACATTTTCTTTTTGAAAAGGTTCTATCCTTATTTTTTTAAATTCCTTTTCCAGCTTTAACTTTAACCTTAACGCATTTTGATAATTCTGAAATGCACCAACCTGAAGATAAAATTCTCTAAATCTTATATTTGGAATATTTTTATAAACTATTCCACCGTTTTCAATTTCACCCTCACTTAAAGCTACTATTTTAACTTTTGCAAGACCTTTCTCAACCATTCCAAGTTCTTTCGCCGCTGCATAGCTCAAATCTATACATCTGTCTTCAACGAAAGGACCTCTATCATTTATTCTCACCACAATTTCTTTACCATTTTCCAGATTTTTAACAAGCACATAAGTCCCTATGGGTAAAATTTTGTGAGCTGCTGTAAGGTTATGCATATCATATATTTCTCCGCTTGAACACTGATTTTTATGAAATCCCGGACCATACCAAGAGGCTATACAGACCTCTTCATAACCTTCGGCTGAGGGTAAAGGGTAGTATGTTTTTCCATCCACAGTATAAGGTTTGAGCCAACCCGGAACTTTTCTCGAATATCCTTCATAACTATATTCCGGAGCTGATCTTGGAGGCCTTGCACAGCCTACTAAAAAAAGAATCCAAATAAAAAATAAAAACTTTTTCATCTCTTATGCTTTTAGCATCTCAGCTACTTTCTTTGCAAAATAAGTAATAATAAGATCTGCCCCTGCCCTTTTAATGGAAATAAGACTTTCCCAAAGAATTCTTTCTTCATCAAGCCATCCAAGTTTTGCCGCAGCCTTTATCATTGCATACTCTCCGCTTACCTGATAGGCTGCCAAGGGATAATTAAACTCATTTCTTAGCATTTTAATAATATCAAGATAGGGCATAGCTGGTTTTACCATTATAATATCGGCACCTTCTTCTATATCTAAATAGGCTTCCCTTAAAGCTTCCCTGCTATTTGCCGGATCCATCTGATAGGAACGTCTGTCACCAAATTTGGGAGCTGATTCTGCAGCCTCCCTAAATGGTCCGTAAAAGGCAGAGCAATACTTTACAGCATAGCTCATAATTGCAACATTAGTAAAACCTGCTTCATCAAGTGCTTCTCTTATTCTGCCTACTCTTCCATCCATCATATCCGAAGGTGCAACTATATCTGCACCTGCTTTAGCATGAGAAACCGCAATTCTTGCAAGCTGCTCCAGAGTTAAATCGTTATCAATCTCTCCATTTTTTATTATTCCGCAATGACCGTGAGAAGTGTATTCACAAAGACAAACATCGGTAATTACTATCAATTCCGGAAACTTATCTTTTATCGCTCTTACTGCCCTTTGAATTATTCCCTTTTCTATATAGGCTGAAGTCCCAACCTCATCCTTTTTATCAGGTATTCCAAAAAGAAGAATCGCTCTTATACCAAGTTCAATTGTTTCTTTTATATCTTCCAAAGCCTTATCAATGGAAAATCTATAAACTTCTGGCATTGATTTTATTTCCTGTTTAATATTCTTTCCCTCACAAATAAAAAGGGGATAGATAAGATCATCAACTGAAATATGAGTTTCTCTAACCAAAGCCCTCAAATTTTCAGTCCTTCTTAACCTTCTTGGACGATATTCAGGGAAAAGCATAAATTTTCACCTCCCTATTCAAAACTAACTGCTTTCTCTAAGTAACTATAAAACTTTCTAAGGTCTTCTTTATAGTTTTCGGTAAGGTGAATCATAATGACCGGTCTTTTCTTTTCTTCTAAAGCTTTAAAATCTCCGCAGGCTTGAGCAAACTGCTGATCCCAAAAAGTATAACCTTCATCGGGTATAATCTGATCTGCTTTTCTTCCCTTTCTTGTAAAGATCATAAATCTTGAAAGTATTGGGCCTCCTTTGTAAAGCTGTCCAGAAGAATGCAAATATCTTGGACCAAATCCGAAAACAGTGCTACAATTTTTCTTTTCTCTTACCAAGGTTCTAAAATCTCTAAAAATATCCTCTATTTCTGAATCAACCGGTAAATAGGCTAAAAATCCTATATATGTCCAGGGAGAAAGGTCTTTAAAAAACTTCTTAAGTAAAGCTGTGAATTTAGGATATTCAATGGTAACTGTATTTTCATAATAAAATCCCCATTTTGTTTCTTCATCTAAATAAAACTCAATCCCGAAATCCTGTTCTTTTTTAAATTTTTCCAAGAACTCTTTGGTCTTCTGCTTGGTTAAAACTACATCTGGTTCATCAAAAGGATTAAGACTCATAAAGTATCCACAGAGTGCAACTGCAAGCATCCATCTGAAAACCTCTGCAAAAATCTCATATCTGTCTTCAAGAAATATGGTTTTTACAGGAAAGCCCTCTTCTTTAAGCTCCATTATAAGCCTTTGATAAATTTTTTCTCTTCCCTTTAAAGCAAGATAAACAAAAGATCTGTCTGTTCCGTAAACCGTAGGAGATCCTGGTGATTCTCCCACAATAGGAACAATACCCGTAAACTCTTTCCCGAGACTCTCAGCAACAAGCTGTTCCAACCAGAGAGTAAATGGTCTGAGAATGGGATCACTTATAAAAGTAAGTTTATCCTGTCCCTGTATATAGCATTCCATTAAAAATTCTGCCAAACTTGCGCCGAGATTATACCCCCAAGGAATATCTGGTAAACAGGCTTCGTACATATTTTTGGCATAATTTAAAGCCCTGTTTACATCAAGTCCCATAAGAGCTGCTGGCAAAAATCCAATCTCACTAAGGGCTGCATACCTTCCTCCTATAAAAGGAGGATGATGGAAAATCTTTCTAAACCCCAGATCTTCAGCAAGTTTTTCTAAAGGTGAGCCCGGATCAGTTAAGGCAACAAAATTTTCTCCAGGATTTGCTTTTAAAGCCTTTACTTTTTTCCAGAAATATTTAAAGTGAGAAAGGGTTTCAATGGTTGTTCCCGATTTAGAAACTATTACAAAAAGAGTTTTTTCTAAGGGTAATTTTTCTATCTGAGAGGTGTTTTCCGGATCGTTTGTATCGAGAACATAAAAATTGGGATATCCCTCTTTTGGTCCAAAAATTTGAGAAAGAACAAGAGGAAAAAGACCAGAACCTCCCATTCCACACCAGACAATATCTGAAAAATTGTTTCTTATCTCTTCTGCAAAAATCCGAAGTTCGCCTAATTTTGGAATTATATAGTTAGGTCCATCTATCCAATCAAGTCTTTCCCTTACTTTTTTCTGAATCTCTTTATCAGAAGAAAAGATTTCTGGATTTTTATGAAAAAGCTTTTCTAAAATTTCTTTTTTTGTCTCTTCAGAAAGTTTCTTAGGCCTTTTTATTTTGTCTGTGCCCTTATAGGTCTTTCTGATAATAAAAGGTTTTTCCTGCATAAATACTCCTTTATTTCAGATTTTTTTGAGACTCGTAATAATAAGACATTTTAAAAGACCGAAGGCTTTTGTCAAGCTCCGCAGATTTTTTAGCTGTTAGAAATTTTACTTGTTTTTTTAAAAAGTTTACTATAAAATTATAAAAATTAAAAAAAAACCTGAGGAGGTGCGAGATGAAAAAGATTGGCCTGCTTCTATTAACCCTTTTTATCTTACTATCAACAAATGTTTCTCTTGCTACTAACGGTGACAACTTGATAGGTGTTACTCCGATCTCAAGAGGTATGGGAGGAATAGGAGTGGGAATGCCTGTGGGACCTATTGACAGTGTATTCAGAAATCCAGCCTGGCTGAGTTATTATCAAAATTTTAATTTCAGTTTCGGTGGGATTATTTTTATGCCTAATGTAAAAGGAAAAACAAATGTTACTCCTTCAGGACCTCTAAATCCGCCTGCCTCTGAAACAAGTGATGCCGACTTTTTTATCGTTCCAGAAATCGGACTGGTAAATCCTATAAATTCAAAATGGGTTTTTGGTCTTGGAGCTTACGGAGTTTCTGGTATGGGAGTTGACTACAGAGATAAGGACTCAAGACTTGCTGATATGCATACCAATTTGTCCTTTATGAGATTTATTCCTGCACTAACCTATAAAATTAATGAAAATTTTTCAATCTCCGGTGCAATTCATATAGCTTACGGAAGCCTTGATCTTGGATCAACAATGTGTAGCAATGCTACAAATTGCTGGAATGCTGGAGGAGGTGCCTCTCAGAATTTCGGAGTGGGTGCTCAAATTGGACTTGCCTACAATTACAATGATTTTCTTTTTGTGGGATTAATTTATCAAACCCCGGTTAAAATGATTTATAAAGATGTCTTTGATTCTAACGGAGATGGAAGATATGAAGATATGAAACTTACTCAGCCTCAGGAATTTGCCTTGGGAATAGGAATCAAACCCAATGAAAAATGAAAATTCGGTCTGGATTTAAGATGGATTAACTGGGAAGATACAGAAGGATATGAGGACTTTCAGTGGAAAGATCAGTGGGTTATCGCTGTTGGTGGGGAATTTAAGCCCACACCTAAATTAGCCCTAAGAGCAGGTTATAATTACGCCAGAACCCCTATTAGAGGCGGTGCAAAGAACCCTGCAAATTCCAATAATATCCCGGATTTTGATGCACCTTTTAGTGATTTTAGAGTAGCTTGGTTTAATTTAATCGGATTTCCCGCTATAACTGAACATCATGTTACTCTGGGATTGGGGTATCAATTTACTCAACACTTTGGCATTGATATAGCTTACAAACATGCCTTTAATAAAAAGGTAAAAGCTACAGATAATATGGGAATGGGGCTAATGGTTGAAGGGCAGAATGAACAAGATGCTGTGGCTATTTCCTTAAATTGGAAATTCTAAGTCTAAGGGGAAAAATTTGTAAAATCCTCCAAGGAGGAAAGCCATGGAAAAAAAAGAAGAAAAGAAGAAAAGAGTTCTTTTAATTTGTCCTGACAATACTTTGGATACGGTTTATCCAGCCTTAATTCTTTCTCTTCAGGCTGCAAGAGCTGGAGCTGAATCCATGGTATTTTTTACCTTTGACGGAATTAGGGTTATTTTGAAAGATGGTATTAAAAAGGTTAAATACTATCCGAAGGGCTTTTTAGGAGCTATTCCTGGTATTCCAAAGCTTTTTACTAAAATGATGATTAAACTTGCAGAAGAAAGAGCAGGAGTTCCTTCTCCTGATATGCTTTTGGAGATGTGTCAGATAGAGGGGGTTAAGTTTTATGCCTGTCTTATGACCATACAGATGATGAATCTTAAGAAAGAGGATTTTATTGATGGGGTAGAGATAATTGATGCAGAGGGTTATATGAAACTTGCTTTAGATGCAGATGTTAATATGTTTATTTAA
>DAIQAS010000046.1:0-10353 GCA_036781525.1 Thermodesulfobacterium sp.
TAGCTATGAGAGTTATTTGGGATTTTTCTTCAGATAGAATGTTTTCTTTAGAATTTTTAAACAAAAAGTTTTCTTTTTATTCCTTAGCCTTCATAGGACTTTTTTACAATATAGGAATCTGGATTGACAAAATTGTTTTCTGGTTCAGCCCTTATACAGGTACTCCTGTATTAGATAATATCAGAACTTCGTTCATCTACGATATTCCCGTCCTTCTTTCTTATGTTTCTATCATCCCTGGAATGGGAGTTTTTTTCTTAAAGTTAGAAGCTATTTTTGCACCTGAATATGAAAATTTTTACAAAGCAGTAAGATCATGGGGAGGATTGGAGGAGCTTTACAACCTGGCAAACAAAATGATAGAGGAAGTCAGGGCCACTTTTTATGACACTATAAGAATTCAGGCATTATTTGCTTTTATTGTGTTTTTTATTGAAAAATGGATTTTTCAGCTTTTAAGGGTGCCTTTTTCCTTTTTTCCAGTTTTTAATGTTCTTCTTATAGCTTCTCTTTTACAGCTTTCTTTTATAGTTCTTTTTTCCTTCCTTTCCTATTTTGACAGAAAAGTAGAAAATCTAATTTTGACTTTATTTTTTGCCTCAACCAATGCTCTCTTTTCCTATATAACTCAGCTTTTAGGCTCTGATTTTTACGGATATGGATATTTGATTTCGTTACTTTTTTCTAATATTTTAGGAATGTTTATGTTAAGGAGGTTTCTTAATGAAATTCTTTATAAAACTTTTATGTTTTATATTTAGTGTTTTTTTTATATTTATACACTCAGTCTTTGCTAAATCTCTTAATACTAAAACTCCTTCTTGCGTTCTTTTTTATTACCACCATAAACCTCTACCTTTAGACCTTTTACATACTTATGACTGGATAGTTCTTGATCCTGACAATCCTTTTGTTGAGGTTTTAAATGATCTATTTTATCAAAAGAAAAGAGCTAAAATACTTGGTTACTTAAGTTTGGGAGAAATAGAGCCCTATAGGGCTTATTACAAGGATCTTAAAAGATTTAGCATAGGAAAAAATCCCATGTGGGATACCTATATTGCTGATCTGAGAAATAAAGAATACAGGGATTTTTTAATTCACAAGGTTGCTAAGAAGATAATTGAAAAAGGTTTTGATGGCTTTCTTCTTGATACTTTAGATTCATATCAACTTGTAATACCCAAAAAAAAGTGGAAAGAATTTGAAAAAGCTCAGGTTGAATTTATAAAAACTCTAAAAGAGTTATACCCTGATAAACTAATAGTTATAAACAGAGGATTTAACATTCTTGAAGAAGTTAAAAATTATATAGATGGTCTGGTAGTGGAAAGTCTTTTTTACGGAATAAATGAGAAAAAACAATATGTTCCTGTACCAAAAGAAGAAAGAGAAAAACTCCTGAAGAATCTTGAAAAGGCTAAAAGTTTAAATATTCCGACCGTAATCATTGATTATGTACCAAAAGAAGATAAAGAACTTGCCCAAAGCTTAAAAGTAAAAATATCTTCTTTAGGCTTTATTCCTTATATCTCAGATAAAGAACTTTCTGAAGTTGGGGTCTCTTTATGTAATATTGTTCCGAGAAAAGTAGTCCTTCTATATGATTCTTCTATACCAACAGAAAGTTCTCCTTATGAAAGTGCGATTCATCGCTTGGTAAGTCTTCCTCTTGAATATTTAGGATTTGTTCCAGAAATTTATGATATAAATGAGTCTCTTCCAGATATAAGTTTAGAAAACGGCTACATCGGTATTATTACTATGTTTGTTAATAATAAAACCGAAACTCTTTACAAATGGCTTTTAGATAAGAAAAAAAAGGGGTTAAAGCTCTTTTTTATAAAAGATTTTCCCTTTAATGAAAAATACCTTAAAGATTGGGGAATATTTCTTGAGAAAAATTTTAGCAGACCTTTAGAACCATATAAAATTGTATTACAGAAAGAAGCCTCTTTTGAAGCGCCTTTAAAGATCGAATATCAAGAAAATATCATCTCTTTGGTTAAAAATGGAGACCCCTGGGTTGTTTTAAAAAATTCTTACAATCAAACCCATATTCCCTTTGCTTTTACAAGCTGGGGTGGCTTTGCTATTGGAAATTCTTTAATAAATGATGAGGCATTATGGATTTTTAACCCCTTTGAAGTGTTTAAGGCTCTTTTAAATTCCTCTTTTCCTGTTCCTGATGTCACTACAGAAAATGGAAGAAGAATCTTAACTGTGCATATAGATGGAGATGGTTTTTTAGGTTTTTCTGAGTTTGATCCTTCTAAAACTACAGGGGA
This sequence comes from Thermodesulfobacterium sp., assembly GCA_036781525.1. Lineage (GTDB taxonomy): Bacteria > Desulfobacterota > Thermodesulfobacteria > Thermodesulfobacteriales > Thermodesulfobacteriaceae > Thermodesulfobacterium. The sequence goes on from DAIQAS010000046.1 coordinate 2,289, forward strand.
AATAATAAGAGATGAAATTTTAAAGATTTATAAACTTCCGCACACAGTTTCAATAATAGAAGGTGAGGTTGCTCCTTGGGGTTTAAAACCTGAGATTTCAGAAAGACTTGAAACAATTGCCAAAAGTATATTTTCTCTATCAAATGTGGAACCAGCCTCTCACAGTTTTTCTCATCCCTTTAGATGGACTGAAGAAATACAAGCTTTTATTGAAACTGCTAAGTCCTTTTATTTAGCTATTCCTAATTATTCCTTTTCTTATGAAAAAGAAATCTTCGGTTCCATAGATTACATAAACAAGTTTCTTACTCCTCCAGATAAAAAGGTTAAGGTATTTCAGTGGACAGGAGATTGTGCTCCTGGCGAGATTCCTTTAAAAATGACTTATAAAGCAAAAGTTTACAATATAAACGGGGGAGATACCACTATTACTTTTTCTGAGCCTTTCCTTTCAAGAATCTCTCCCATGGGTATAAACTTTGGTCCTTATTTTCAGGTCTATGCTCCTTTTCAGAACGAAAATAAATATACAAATCTGTGGCAGGGTCCTTTCTGGGGTTACATTAAAGTTATTCAATCTTTTGAGCTTACCGAAAATCCTCTAAGACTAAAGCCCATCTCTATCTACTATCATTTCTACTCAGGGCAAAAATTGGCTTCACTTAATGCTTTAAAAAAGGTTTACGATTTTGCCCTTTCTCAAAAAACAAATCCTATGTATGTATCAGAATACATACAAAAAGTGCTTGATTTAAGGGAAACCGCCATTTTAAAAACAAAAGATGGTTTTATCATTAAAAATAACGGTTTTTTAAGGACTTTAAGAGTGCCTAAATCTTGGGGATATCCGGATATTGAAAATGGAAAAGGAATTTTGGGTTATTCAGAAAAAAATGATTGTTTTTATGTTCATTTAGACGGTTCTGGAAATTATTTTTTAAAGTTTACTCAAAAAAAGCCGAAGTTCAGATTGGTAGAAGCTAATGGACAGGTTGAAAAATGGGAATATAAAGACGGTGTAGTTTTTCTGGAGTTAAAAGCCTATGTGCCTTTAGATTTAACCATAGAAACTTCCTGCAAAGTTTTTATAAATGACAGTCTGTTAAAACCTGATTTTAAAAATGAGGTTTTGAATATAAAAAGGAAAGAACATTATGCCACAATTAAAGCCCTTTGTAATCAGTAAAGTTTTTAATCTAAAAGAAATCTTTTTCTTCTTTTTAGTTTGTATAGGGATTAGTATTTTTATTTATTTTGATAACCTTTCACATAAAGAAGTGAAAAATTCTTTTAAAGAACCAATAATTAGCAAAGAAAAATCTGTATTTGAAAAAAAGGAGATACCTTTTTATCAAAAAGAAGCTCTTTCCCAGAAAAAAACAATGGAACAAAAAATAGATGCGCTATTAAAGGAAAAAAAGTTTAACCAAGCTAAAACTTTTATAAGACAACTTGTTCCTCAAGCTTTAAAGAATAAAGAATTAAAACAACTTATAATAGAAAAAGCAATGGTAGCAGGTGGTGAAAGGTTTTCTATTGATTTAGCTATAGAAATTGCAAACAAAACAAGAGATAAGGAGGACATAAAAAGGGCTATAGAGATGTGTCTTTGGGCTCAAAAATATACTTTAGCCAAAAAACTCATAAATAAGTATGCAACGAGCTTTCCAGAAGACTACGAATTTAACAACTTCATACTTAAAAGCGCTTTAGCTACTGGAGATCCCTTTTTTGCTGCTGAAATAGCCGAAAAACTTTCAAAAAGGACAGGAGTTTTATTATGAAAAATAAGTGTTTTGCCCTTTTTCTTGTTTTTTTCTTATTCTTTAATCCTCCTAATCTATTAGCATCTTCTTCGGAGGAAACCTTTTATCATTTGCTTATTTCAATTTTTTTAGGAGTAAACGATTTAGATAAAGCTGAAAAAGTAGCTGAAAAGGCTGTGAAACGGTTTCCTAAAAAAGCTGAGTTCTGGGAAAAGTATGGAGAGATTTTAATCTGGAACAATAAACCCCAAAAGGCCGTTGAAGCTTATTTTGAGGCTTACAAATTAAAAAAATCCAAAGCCCTTGCTAAAAAAATTCTTTCTTTAGCCATTGCTTACAATAGATTTGACCTTGCTGAAAAATTACTTCCAGACCTTGAATATCCTATAAAAGAGAGTATTTTGGTTTATTCTCAAACAGGAAACCTTGATTCTCTTATAAAAATTTTAGAAAAAAGTAATGATCCGGATACCTTAGGTTTTCTTGCTCAGGTATATGTTGAGTTAGGAGAAAAAGAAAAAGCCCTAAATATTTTAAATCGCATAGAAAACCTTTATGGATTAAAAGCTGAAACTGTTCTTTTAAAAGCAAATATTTACTACTCACAAAAGGATTTCCAAAAAGCTTTGGAGGTTTTAAAGGCTTTTTCTTCTTATGCAACCGAAAAGGACATCTCTTTTTGGGAAACCCTTTCTGACCTTGCCTGGATGCTTCAGGATTATAAATACGCTGAATTAGCCTCAGAAAAACTTGTTACTCTTGGAAAGGGAAGGTTTGAAGATTACGATAGGCTAATCATTGTGTATTCCTATTTAAAGCCTCAAAAAGCCTTGGAAGTAAGTTTGGCAGGTTATAAAAATTTCCGAAATCCTTATTTTTTGGAAAAAGCTTTTTATATTGCATATAGCAACAGTTTTTGGAACGAGATACTTTATATAGCTGAACTTTTACCTGATAAAGAACTTCTTTTAAAAGATCCCTTTATTTTTTACTATACAACAGCCTTGCAAAAAACTGGAAAAATCGAAGAAGCTCTTAAATATCTTGAGGCTTCTTTGAAAAAATACTTTTCAAAGGATGTGCTTTCTTTCTATATCTATACTTTAATAGATACTTATCAATTTGATAGATTAGAAAAGGTTTTAAAAGCCTATGTCACCTATGAAAAAGAAAATGAGCTGATAAATACTTTTGCTTTTGGATATTTAACTTTACAGCAGGGAGAAAAAGCACTTCAACTTTTTAATCAAGCCAAAAGTCCTGATCTTATACTTTTGGCTGAAGCTCTGTATACCTCTGGGAAGGAAGAAGAGTCAAAAAATCTAAGATACAAAACCTTTTTATCTATGAAAAACTCCTTGTCAAAAACTGATGATCTCTCAAATCTTCTGAAAAACTCAGAGTTTTTATCAAACTTTCTCTCCCTTGGAATTGATTTTCTTTCTGCAGAAGAGTTTGAAAAACTTCTTTTTACTTACAAAAAGTATTTATCTAAACCCGTTTTTGAAGATATATATCTTTCTTACCTTTTAGCAAGGAACCATCACTATAAAGTTATGTTTTTGTCTCGTATTTATAAATATGCCCTAAAGCCTTGGATGTTTTTAAACCTCTCTCTTTATGAATACGATACTTACATGTTAAAAGAAACTCTGGATTTATATTTAAAGGGACTTCCCATTAGAGATAGAGTGGAAGCATTACAAATTATTGGTGAGAGGAAAAAGGCACTGGAACTTGCCTATAGAGGACTTGAAGATAATCCCTATGACTATCAGCTTTATAAACAGTTTAGAGACCTCATAGTAGAAAATAAAAGCTTTTTCTCATATTCTTTAGGTTATATAAGTAGATTCGGGTATTCAGGTATAAAAGAAAACATAGAACTTAACTACAAAAATTTAGTAAATGGATGGAGAGGTGGAATAAAGGGAGACTTCTTACAAATGCTGTCTAAGGATTCTGAAGATCTAACCAAAAAAATCTCCTACGAATTTTTTGATGTGTATGTGGGAAAGCTCTTTGACAGAGGTGCTTTGAGAATAGGTGGAGCTTATTTCTCAGCCCTTTCAGAAAATTTTTCAGTCTATATTTGGGGAAAAGGATTAATAACAAATCAACTTGAGTTAAACTTTTTTGCAGGAGAAAATTATCCTACAGATGAAACGGTATTTTTAGAGCTCGGAGGTATGAAAAGATTTTTGCAAGTTTCAGGAACCTATTCTATTACCAATAAGCACTTTATTTACGGATTGTTGGAGTTAAATAGTTATTATTCTCAAGACAGAAAAAAGATAGGCAATGGAAAGTATCTTTATTTAGAATGGCAAAACAAAATAAGAACTGGATATCCTGATTATACTTTAAGATTTTTTGGAAGTCTCGGAGATTATAAAGAAAAACAAGATAAAGGAAAACTGGCAGAACTTTCTCCTTATGAAGATCTTATAGCCTTGCCTGGAGACTTTCTACTTTTGGGGATGGGAATCTCCTGGGGATATGACCATAGAGACTCTTATACCAGAATTTGGAGACCCTTTTTTGATTTTAACATAGGATATAACACAGATACAGGACTTGCTTTGGGTTCTTCTATAGGGATTGGTGGAAGTGTATTTAGAAAAGATCATTTAAGTATTGAATTAAATTTATCTAAGGATATGCAAGGAGTCGAAGAGACCTTTTTCATAGTAGGCTTTCAGTATAAACTATTTTTCTAACAAAGTTACATCTTTCCAGGACTTGACGAATTATTTTTCCTTTTTAAATTTACCTCCATATGAAAGCATGGATTATAGAAAATATTTCTAACCTTTTAGAAAACGAAACCCCTTTAAAGTTAACAGAATTAGAAGATCCTAAACCTCAAAAAGATGAAATTATCATAAAAGTCCATGCCTGTGGAGTTTGTCATACTGAGATAGATGAAATTGAGGGAAGAGCTCTTCCTTCATTTTTTCCGATTATCCCGGGGCATCAGATTGTGGGAGAAGTTGTAGAAGTAGGTGAAGAAGTTAAAAATTTTAAGGTTGGGGATAGGGCTGGAGCTGGATGGATTTACTCAAGCTGTGAAAAATGCGACTACTGTAAAAAAGGACTGGAAAATCTTTGCTCAGCTTTTAAAGCAACCGGAAAAGATGTTCACGGAGGTTATGCAGAGTATTTTAAAATAAAAGAAACTTTTGCCTTTCATCTTCCTAAAAGATTTTCCTATGAAGAAACAGCACCTCTTTTTTGTGCAGGTGCTATTGGATACAGATCTCTAAAACTTGCAAATCCAAGAGATGAACAAAACATAGGACTTGTAGGATTTGGCGCATCAGGACATCTTGTATTAAAACTTATCAAAGCTCTTTTTCCCTTTTCAAAAGTTTTTGTTTTTGCAAGAAATCCCATACAAAAAGAACTTGCTTTAAGTCTTGGTGCTTTCTGGGCCGGAGATATAGATGAAGAGCCTCCGAGGAAACTGCATTGTGCCATAGATACAACTCCTGTCTGGAAACCACCTTTGTCTGTTTTAAAGCACCTTGTCCCCGGAGGAAGACTTGTAATAAATGCTATAAGAAAAGAAGATTACGATAAAGAGGCTTTTTTAAATCTTGATTATGCAAGAGATCTATGGATGGAGAAGGAAATTAAAACTGTTGCCAATGTAACAAGAAAGGACATAAAAGAATTTTTACAGATTGCTGAAACTTTTAATATAAGACCTGAGATTGAAGTTTATTCCTTTGAAAAAGCCAATCAGGCTTTAAAAGATATAAAAAATAAAAAAATAAAGGGTGCAAAGGTTTTAAAATTAGTATGATGAATTTTAAATTTGCCACAGGGTTTGATCTTCATAGACTCGTTTCAGGAAGAAAATTAAAACTCTGTGGAATTGAAATCCCTTTTGAAAAAGGGCTTTTCGGGCACTCAGACGGAGATGTGGGACTTCATGCTCTTATAGATGCCCTTCTTTCGGGAGCAGGACTTCCTGATATAGGTTCTCTTTTTCCTGATAAGGATCCTAAATACAAAGATATAGACAGTTTAAAACTTCTTGAAAAAACTCTTGAGCTTATTAGAGAAAAAGGACTAAAAGTTTATCAGGTAGATTTAACCTTTATATGCGATAAACCCAAACTTTCTCCTTATTATGAAAATATGAAACATCTGCTTTCTCAAAAGCTTGAAATCGATCCAGAAAATATCGGAATAAAAGCAAAAACTACAGAGGGATTGATGGAAACCTTTAAAATTGAGGTTATAGCCTGTTTTTGTTTAGCTGTTCTTATTAAGGATTTTTTATAAAACTTGTAATTTTTTTATTATGTGTTACTTTACTTTCTAAGATAGAAGTTTGAGTTTTTAGAGTCCCATTCTCTAAAATCTCAGCTTCTATCAAATTAAAATCTTAAAGGAGTTTAAAGATGCGTAAGGTTCAAGTTGGTGATGTAGTGAGTATTCACTGTATTGGTAAATTAAAAAATGGAGAGGTCTTTGAGAATACCTTTGATGGGGAACCATTTATTTTTCAGGTTGGATCTCCTGAAATTATCCCCGGACTTTCTGAAGCACTCATCGGAATGGAGGAAGGAGAAGAAAAAGAGGTAGTAATTCCTTCAGACAAGGCTTTTGGCCCAAGAGATGAAAATTTAGTAAGAAACATCCCGAAGGAAGCTCTAAGCATTGATGTGGAACCAGAGGAAGGTATGATGTTAAATCTTATAGTAGATACTCCTCAGGGAGAAATGAACTTTCCCGCAACCATAGTCAAGATAACTGAGGATGAACTTGTTCTTGATTTAAATCCACCTCTTGCCGGGGAAGATCTTTATTTTCAAATAAAGCTCTTAAAAATCTTCACTCCTGATGAAGAAAATATAATCCTATAGCTATCTTTTTAGGGGGATTTTTCCTCCCCCTATTTATTTTTAAAAGTCCTGATTTATTATTCTAAATATGCTTTTTGAGCTTCTCAAAAGCTTTTTAATTATCTTTCTTTTTGCTATAGTAATCACCTTAATTTTTATTAGATTTAGAATTTCACCTATAATTAGTTTTTTACTCACAGGAGTTATAGTAGGTCCTTCTCTTTTGGGATTAGTTCATGACTATCATTTAATTGAAACTTTTGCAGAATTTGGAGTAATTTTTCTAATGTTTCTTATAGGAGTTGAATTTTCTATAAAAAAATTAATAGCTTATAGAAAAGAAATCCTGATTGCTGGCTTTTTACAGGTATTTTTAACTATCCTAACCATCTTAGCAATAACCTTTTTCTTACTTAAAAAATCTTGGGAAACTGGCATTTTCTTTGGCTCTCTTATTGCTATGAGTAGCACTGCCTTGGTTTTAAAAATTTTAATGGATAGAGGTGAACTTACAACTTCCTACGGTAGAGTTTGTTTTGGAATTCTTATTTTTCAGGATTTATGTGTAGTGCTTATAATGCTTCTTCTCCCAATTTTAAGTGGTGAAAAGGGATCTATAAAGGATGTGTTTTTTATTTTGGGTAAATCCTTAGTTATTCTTGGTTCCACTTTTGTAGCCGCCTTATATTTATTTCCTAAGATTTTTCATCAAATTGTAAAAACCCGCAGTAGAGAACTTTTTCTCATGAGTGTTTTGGTTCTTTCCTTGGGAACTGCCTTTTTTTCTTATAAATTGGGGCTTTCCTTAGCTCTTGGCGCCTTTTTAGCAGGTATGATAATTTCTGAATCAGAATATGCTCTGCAAACTATAGCAGAAATTAAACCAATTAAAGATCTCTTAATGGCTATATTTTTTATCTCTGTAGGACTTCTTCTAAAACCCCAGTTTCTTTTTACTAATCTGAAATTAACTTTTTTAGTGGTTCTTTTTATACTTATAATAAAATTTGCAGGGGTTTTTCTTTCAACTCTTGCAATAAGTAAAAATTTAAGAATATCTTTGCTAACCAGTTTTATACTTTCTCAGACAGGAGAATTTTCTTTAGTGCTTGCTTTGGAGGGGAAAAAATACGGACTTATTGAAGAGAGCTGGTATCAGATTTTTATAGGTTCATCTATTGTTACTCTTTTTTTGACTCCCTTTTTAATAGAGTGGGCTCACAAATTAACAGATCTTTTCTTGGAAAAAATATCCTACAAAAGTTATATAAGGCTAAAAAAACTAAGAGAAGAAAAAAAAGAAGAAAAGGCACCTATTAAAGATCATACTATCGTTGTGGGTTATGGAATTGGAGGTCAAAACATAGTATACGGACTTAAGGCTCTTAAAATACCTTATGTAATTGTTGATTTAAACCCAAATACTGTAAAAACTTTTAAAAA
>DAIQAS010000047.1:0-9643 GCA_036781525.1 Thermodesulfobacterium sp.
TATGGGAAAAATCTTGGGTTTGCCTTTCAGATAGTTGATGATTTGCTTGATATTATTGGAGATGAGAAAAAATTGGGTAAAAGGACTTTTTCTGACATAAAAAAACAAAAACTGACTTATCCGTCTCTTTTTGGAATAGAAAAAACTAAAGAACTTGCTGAAAAGTATACAAAAAGAGCAATTTCAGCTTTGAAAATTTTTGGAGACAAAGCTAAACCTTTAAAAGCTATAGCAGAATTTATACTTTACAGGGTAAACTGACATGAAATTTTTAAAAATGGTTAATTCTCCAGAAGATCTAAAGAAACTAAAGATTTCACATTTAAAAGCTTTAGCTGAAGAGATAAGAAGGTATATTATAGAAGTAGTTTCTAAAAACGGAGGACATTTAGCACCAAATCTCGGTGTGGTAGAATTAACCTTAGCACTTCATTATGTTTTTGATTCTCCAAAAGATAAAATAGTCTGGGATGTAGGGCATCAGTGCTATACTCACAAAATTATTACAGGAAGAAGGGATCAATTTCCTACACTTCGAAAATATAATGGTATAGCGGGATTTCCTAAAAGAAGTGAAAGTCCTCACGATGTTTTAGACACAGGGCATAGCAGCACCTCTATCTCAGCAGCACTTGGTATGGTTACTGCCCTTAGAATGAAAGAAGAAGAAGGCAGGGTTATAGCAGTAATAGGAGATGGTTCAATCACAGCAGGTCTTGCTTTTGAAGGATTAAACAATGCTGGTTTTCGAAAAGAAAATCTAATAGTAGTTTTAAATGATAACGAAATGTGCATTTCTCCAAGTGTAGGTGCTTTATCCTCTTTTGTTTCAAAAAGACTTACTGGAAATCTTGCAAGATTTATAAAAAAAGAAGTTGAAAAAATGGCTCATAAGTTTCCTGGAGGAGATAGCCTTGTTCATTTATTAAAAAAGGGTGAAGATATATTTAAAATGGCGATTACTCCAGGAGCTTTATTTACGGCTCTTAATTTTGAATATATAGGTCCTGTGGATGGACATGACCTTGAAACCCTTATAGAAATCTTAAACAATATCAAAAGGATGAAAGGTCCTATTTTATTTCATGTAATTACAAAAAAAGGAAGGGGATATCCTTATGCTGAAAGCGATCCCGAGACTTTTCATGGAGTGGGACCTTTTGATATAAAAACCGGTAAAATTCTGAAATCTCCTAATGACCCTCCATCTTATACTGAAATTTTTGGGAAAACCATTCTCAGACTCGCAGAAATGGAACCCAGAATTGTGGCTATAACTGCCGCTATGAGACTTGGAACAGGGCTTAAGCCTTTTTCTGAAAAATATCCTGAAAGATTTTTTGATGTGGGAATATGTGAGCAACATGCTGTTACCTTTGCAACAGGTTTAGCTTTAGAGGGCTTTATTCCAGTATGTGCCATATATTCTACATTTTTACAAAGGGCTTATGATCAGATTATTCATGATGTAGCTTTAAATAATGTAAAAGTTATCTTTGCTATAGACAGAGGGGGATTAGTTGGAGAGGACGGACCAACTCATCACGGAAGCTTTGACCTTTCTTATTTGCGACTTATTCCCAATTTAACCATTATGGCACCCAAGGACGAGAACGAACTTCAGCATATGCTTTATAGTGCCCTTAAGTATCCTGGGTCAGTGGCTATAAGATATCCAAGAAGTGCAGGAGAAGGTGTAAGTTTAGACTGGGATTTTAAAGATATTCCTTTGGGTAAAGCTGAATTGATAAAAGATGGGGAGGATGTTGTTGTAATAGCTGTTGGTAATATGGTTTATCAAGCTTTAAAAGCAGCAGAAGAGCTTGAAAAAGAAGGATTTTCTGTTGCAGTAATAAATGCAAGATTTATTAAACCCCTTGATGAGGAATTGATTATAGAGTTTGCTAAAAAAACAAAAAGAGTTATTACTGTAGAAGAAAACACATTAATAGGTGGTTTTGGTTCAGCTGTTTGTGAACTTCTACTTGATAAAAATGTTCCAGTAAAAATAAAGAGAATAGGTCTTCCTGACAAATTTATAGAACACGGAGATCTAAAAACTCTAAAAATCAAGTATGGACTAACTTCTGAACATATCAAACAGAGCGTTTTAGAATTACTTGGTAATTAACAATTCTATTTTCTTGTAAAAAATTTAAACGAGTTTAAATTTAAATATAAGATGGTTACTTTAAGTAAAATTTTAGACGAAATTCAAAGTTATCTGCCAGGTTGTAATACTCGTATTGTAGAAAAAGCCTATGAATGGGCTGCTCGTTTTCATGAAGGACAGTTGAGAAAGTCAGGAGAACCTTATCTATCTCATCCTATAGAAGTAGCCTATATATTGGCTCAAATGAAGCTTGATCTTCCAACTATAGCAGCTGGATTGCTTCACGATGTAGTTGAAGATTCTCAAATAAGCATAGAGGATATTAAAAAAGAATTTGGAGAGGAAGTAGCTTTTATCGTAGATGGAGTGACAAAACTAAAAAGTTTCCCTGGCTCAGTAGATAAGTTTTCAAAACAGGCTGAAAGTTTGAGAAAAATAATTCTTGCAATGTCAAAGGACTTGAGAGTTATATTGGTTAAACTTGCAGATAGATTACATAATATGAGAACCTTGGAATATCAGGCTGACCATAAAAGACAAAAAATTGCAAGAGAAACCTTAGAGATTTATGCTCCTCTTGCAGGAAGACTTGGAATTGACTGGGTTAAATGTGAACTTGAAGATTTAGCATTTAAATACTTATATCCTCAAGAATATAAACGATTAAAAATAGAAGTTGAAAAAAGAGTAAGGGAAGCCCAGGAATATGTAGAAAAAGTTAAAAGTATCTTAAAAGATCTTCTTCAAAAAAACAATATTAAAGGAAAAGTTCTTGGAAGGGTAAAGCATCTTTACAGTGTATATAGAAAACTCCAGAAGTATAATCTTACAATTGATGACCTTGATCAAATTTATGATCTGATTGGGTTTAGAATTATTGTCAATACAGTTGAAGAATGTTATAAGACCTTAGGGCTTGTCCATGCATTATGGACACCCATTCCAGGAAGGTTTAAAGATTATATAAGTCTTCCCAAGCCAAATATGTATCAAAGCCTTCATACAACTGTCCTTGGTCCTAATAGCAAAAAAGTAGAGATTCAGATAAGAACCGAATATATGGATAAAATTGCCAATGAAGGAATTGCTGCTCATTTTCTTTATAAAGAGGGATTTTTCACTAAAAAACATGAGCATTATAAATATTTGGAATGGTTAAATAAACTAATTGAATTACAAAAAGAACTTAAACATCCAAGAGAATTTCTGGAATCTTTAAAATTGGATTTATTTCCTGATGAGATATATGTTTTTACTCCTAAAGGCGATGTAATTACTTTACCTGTAGGTGCTACTCCTCTTGATTTTGCGTATGCTATACATACTGAAGTCGGGAATAAATGTGTTAGAGCTTATGTTAATGATAAATTGGTACCACTTGATTATAAACTTCAGACAGGAGACATAGTTAAAATAGAAACTTCACCCTATCAGAAACCAAGTAGAGATTGGCTTAAGATTGTCGTTACAGGACGAGCAAAAAGCAGGATAAAACAGTGGTTTAAAAAAGAAGAAAAAGAAAAGCTTGTGAATTTAGGAAAAGAGCTTCTAAACAAAGAACTCAGAAAGTATAAACAATCTTTAAGTATATTTATAGAGGAGGTTGAAAAAGATTCGGCTCTTTTTGAAAATTTTAAAACAAAAAATTTGGAAGAATTGTTTTATCAAATAGGTAGTGCCAAAATTTCTGCTAAACATGTGGCAAAAGTTTTTGCTGAAAAAACAGGAATTATCGTTTATGAAGAAGAATCCTTAGAAAAGATTCCCAAAGAGATACCTGAAGAAAAGCTTGTATTTGAACCTTCTAAGGATATTATTGTTGTAGAGGGAGCAAAGGATATACTTTTTCACTTAGCTCAATGCTGTAAGCCAATTCCGGGAGATGAAATAGTTGGATATATTACAAGAGGAAAGGGAATATCTGTTCATCGTGCAGATTGTCCAAATTTAAAAGATCTTGACTCTGAAAGATTCGTAGAAGTTAACTGGGGAGCTTATGATAGTAAATCATATCCTGTTCATTTATATATAATTTGTTTAGACAGAAAAGGACTTCTTGCTAATATATCTTCAGCAATAGCAGCCTCAGAAAGTAATATACTTAAAGCTCATGTAAAAACAACCTTAGATAAAAAAGCCTTCTTTGAGTTCTATATAGAAGTAAATGATAAAGCTCATTTAGATAAAATTATTTCTAATATATTTAAAGTGGAAGGTGTTTTAAGCGTAGAAAGAAAACTTGGCTAACTTACAGCTTTCTGAACTTTTCCAGATTTTAAACAACGAGTGCAAATCTTCATTCTTTTTACTCTTCCATCTGGCAATTTCACTCTTACTTTCTGTATATTAGGATACCACCATCTGGTAGATTTCTTTGCAGAATGACTTATTTGATTCCCAGCACGAGGTCTTTTTCCACAGATTTCACAAATTTTAGACATACTCTTAGCCCCCTTTATAATTCTTTTAAAAAGACTTAAATAATATATTCTAAAGTTTTTAAATTGCAACCTTTACTTTTATTAATTTTGTTTTTAATTTAAAAGTGGAGAGGGGATTAACCATGAAAAATTTCAGTAATAAAATATTTTTCAGTATTTTAATAGTTGTAATTTTTGTAGGTTTCTTAATCTCTTATGGTTTTGGTATAGAAAACAAAATTAAATTATTTTATGAGATCCGTTATGGACCTTTTAAAGTAGGAGAAACGGAGATTTATATAACCCCTGAAAAATACACAGCAATTGTTTATAGTGTGGGTTTGGCAAAATGGATTTTCCCCTTTTACGCTAAATGGGAAACATGGGTTGATAAAAAGGGATATCCTGAAAAAACAATTGTTTATTCTAAGGAAAGAGGAAAAGAAAGAAAGAGAATAATATACTTTAAAAAAGAAGAAGGTAAAATAGTTTATCAGAAGCTTTTACCGGAGTGCAAAGAGCCTGAAAATATTTTACTGGAATTCCCTATATACGATGAGCTATCCTCTTTTATAGCGTCTTTTCACATAGATTATACCAAACAATCAAAGGTTAAAATACCTCTTTTTATTAAGAAAAACAGAGAATACATCAAGATAGAGTTTAAAGAAAGAAAGAATTGTAATTTTGAGAATGAAAAAAGAGAATGTTTTTATATAAAAGTTTTTTTACCTAAGAAGAGTGAATTACTTGAAAGAGCTTCAGAGGCAGAAATGCTCCTTTGGGAAGAAAAAAAAGTTCCATTAGAATTAAGGGGTAAATTACCTATTTTTGGAAGTCTTGTGGGAAAATTAAAAAAGATTAAAGAGCTTTAAGAGATTTCAACTATTTCTCCAAAAGAGGGTATATATACATCTTTAAAATTATTTTTAAATTTTTCCATAAGAAGACTCTTAAAAATTTCCATTTTTTCAGGTTCTCCATGAATTAAAAAAACCCTTTCAACTTCTTCTAATTTAGACACCCATTCAATTAATTCATTTTGCCCTGCATGAGAAGAAAATCCATTTATGGTATACACACTTGCTTTTACGGGAATTTCTTCTCCAAAAAGGTGGATTTTTTCAGCTCTATCAACAATTAATCTTCCCAAAGTTCCTTTAGGCTGAAATCCCACAAAAACAAGGCTACACTCTTCTCTCCATAGATTATTTTTTAAATGATGTAATATTCTTCCTCCGCTAACAGTTCCGTTTCCTGCAATGATAATGGCTCCAGATTTTATATTATTTATCGCCTTTGATTCTTCTACATCCTCAGTAAAAGTTAGGTAAGGAAAATCAAAAGGATCCTTTTGAGTAAAAACTTTAAAAGCTTCTTCGTCGTAAAATTCTGGATTGTCTTTAAAAATTCTGGTTGCTTTTATAGCTAAAGGGCTATCTAAGAAAACCTGACATCTTGGAAGTTCCCCATTTTCATAAAACTCTCTTAACACATAAAGAATCTCCTGAGCTCTTTCTAAAGCAAAAGTAGGGATTAGAACATTTCCTCCTCTTTCAAAAGTTTCTAAAATAGCCTGTAAAAGTTCCATTTTTGATTCTTCAAAGGATTTATGATTTCTGTCTGCATAGGTAGTTTCTATACACAGGAAATCAGTTTTAGAAGGATAGGTAAAATCTTTTATAATTGGCTTATTTTTATTCCCTAAATCGCCAGAAAAGGTTAATTTTTTGTGTGTTTCAAGATCCTCAATTTCTACAAAAGCTGATCCAAGGATATGTCCGGCATCTTTAAAGGTTATCTTAATATTATCTTCTAAAAGCAGAGGTGTCTCATAGGACACCATAATTTTAAAATAATTAAAACTTTCTATAACATCATATTCGTCATAAAGAGGAGGCGGAGGAAGATCTAACCCTTTTCTTATAGATTTTCTGTAAAGTGTTTTATAGTGTTCTCTCATAACCTTAGCAGCATCAAGAAGCATAATTCTTGCAATTTGGGATGTAGGCTTTGTACAAATAATTTTACCCTGGAACCCCTCTTTTATTAAAAGAGGAAGCCTTCCGCAGTGATCTATATGGGCATGAGTTAAAATTAAGTAGGAAACTTTCTTAGGATCAAAGGGAAATTTTAAATAATTTTTTTCGCTTTCTAATCCCTGAAAAAGTCCACAATCTATAAGAATCTGAGTTCCTCTGATATTAAGTAAAAAACAACTTCCAGTAACCCCCTGGGTTCCTCCAAAAAATCCTATGGAAATACTCATTTTTATCCCCCTTTTAAATCTATTCTCTGAGCGTGTGTGTAAATATTACATCTATTACCTCTAAGAAAACCTATTATTGTTAAACCTGTGTTTTTTGCAATTTCAATAGCTAAGGATGTAGGAGCACTTCTGCTAACAATAACAGGGACTTTCCATCTGGCAGCCTTTAATACCATTTCAGAAGATATTCTTCCACTAACAAGAAGAATCTTATTTTTAAGAGGTATTCCGTTTAAAAGGGCATAACCTATTACTTTATCTACTGCATTGTGTCTTCCCACATCCTCTCCAAGGAAGATAATTTTTTCTGAATCAGCAAGTCCTGCATAATGAATACATCCAGTGCTTTTATATAATTCTGATTTTTTTTGAAACTCTTTAAAAAGGAAAAAAAGTCTTTCAAGTTTAATTTTAAAATCATCTTCATATCTTTCTGGCAAATCTTTCATAAAACTTACTGAAGACAAACAACCAGAGGTTAAAGTTTTTCCAGTAAGGTCTAAAGTTCCCTCAGTTTCAAGTCTAACTTCTATTTCTTCACCTTTTTCAATAATTTCTATCTCTTCTGGACACCAACTTCCTTTAACTATATTTTCAGTAAGTAAAAATCCTACGATAAGTTCTTTTATCTGAATAGGTGTTGCAGAAAGAGAAATTATTTCTTCATTATTTATAAATATTTTTATTTTTGACTCTACAGCTAAAAGATCTTCTAAGGACTGAACCTTTTCATCTTTGATTTTTAATATTTTATAGGGGATGATCGGTTCCATTGAAAATATATTTACATTTATCTTACAGTAACAGCAAGAATTTGCTTTAGGGTGGTTTCACCTTTTAGGACCTTTAATATACCGTCCTGTTTAAGGGTAAGCATCCCTTTTTGCATAGCAACTTCTCTAATTTCATTTGCAGGGGCATTTTTAATAATAAGTAATTTCAATTCATCATCAGGAATGAGAAGTTCATGAATGGCAAATCTGCCTTTAAATCCTGTATAATTACATTCTGAGCACCCAACTGGTTCAAAAAAGGTCGCTTTTTCAATGAGTTCATCAGTTAGAGGTTTTACAGGATGATGTCCATACTCCCTTTTAATTCTTTCTATCTCTTCTTTTTCTGGCTTATAAGGTTTTTTGCATTTTTTACATAATCTTTTTGCCAATCTTTGTGCCAAAACTCCCAGCAAAGCATCTGCAAAGTTATAAGGATCTATTCCCATATTAAGAAGTCTTGTAATTGTTTCAGGCGCACTATTTGTATGAAGAGTACTCAAAACCAAATGACCAGTTAGAGAAGCTTCAATTAAAGTATGAGCAGTTTCTTCATCTCTTGTTTCTCCTATCATAATAATGTCAGGATCGGCTCTAAGAAAGGATCTGAAAACTCTTGCAAAGGTTAATCCTATTTTAGGATTTACCTGAACCTGTCTTAAACCCTCTTGAACAATTTCCACAGGATCTTCAGCAGTCCAGATTTTTTTATTGGGGCTGTTTAGATATTTAAGAGCTGCATGTAAAGTGGTTGTTTTTCCTGATCCTGTGGGACCAACAACAAGAATTAATCCATAAGGATAATCTAATATCTTCTTAAAATTTCTGTAGTTTTCCTCACTAAAATCAAGTTGTTCCAGCTCTTTAAATTCTATTCCTCCGAGAATTCTCATTACCACATCTTCGTTATTTTCTATAGTTGGAACGGTAGCAACTCTTATTTCAAATATCTTACCTTCTTTTGTTCTGAATTTAATTTTTCCGTCCTGTGGAAGTCTCCTCTCCGCAATATCTAAATTTGCCATAATTTTAATACGAGATATAACAGGTCTTTTCTGATTTTCTGGAATAGTAGTGTGAACAAAACACTCTCCATCTACTCTGAATCTTACCTGCAGTCCCTTTTTCCCTGTTAAACTTTCCCAATGTATATCTGATGCTCTCATTCTATAAGCTTCTTCAATAATACTGTTTACCAGTTGAACAATAGCACTATCAATAAGAGTCTCTTCTTCAATTTCTTCTTCCTCTTCTTCTACCGGCTCTATCTCATAATCAAATTCAGAAATATATGGAGAGGTTGAAGAGTAATACATTTCTATAGCTTCAATGAGATCTTCTTTTATTGCAAAGGCTAATTGAACTTCTGTTGAAGGTATTTGGAGAATTCTTTTAACTTTTTCAATAGTGTCTAAATCTTCGGGATTATAGCAGACAAGATAGATGGTTTTTTTAGATTGAAAAGGAATACAGAGGGTATTTAGGAAAAATTCTTTTTTAATGGTTAAAACTTGGGGGACTTTTTTAAATTTTTTTAAATCAGCTATTTCAAAAGCAGGAATTCTGTAAAAATTTTTTATTGAGTTCAATATTTCCTTTTTAGGAATTTTAAAAAGTTCCATTATTATAGATTCTATGCTTCTATTTGTTTCTAAAGATTGATAGTATATTCTTAAAAGATCATCAAAGGAAAGATGAGTTTTTTTAAGTATTTCTTTTAATCTTTCAAATATTTTTAAAGATTTTAACCTTTCAAGCTGATCCAGATACTTAGGGTTGGAAGATATGAAAAATAATTTTTTATAAAGCTCTAAAGCCTTGCCAAATTCATAAAGTTTTTCGCAGATACTGGCAGCTTTTTCTAAAAGGAAAAGTTCTACATCTTTGGGTATATTTCTATTTTGAAGAACATCTAAAATGATTTCCAGTATTAGATAAGGTTGGGGTGTTTTTGATTCTATTTCTTCAATACTTTTTTTTATAAGTTCTAAGTTTGAAAGATTGGAATTTATAAAAACTTTTAGATTTCTAATTTGAGTATCCATGAAAAATTATTTTAATCTAATAC